>NZ_CBBQHX010000015.1:0-112662 GCF_964946895.1 Stagnihabitans sp.
GTCGGCTACGAAGCTGACGACACCGACCACGTTCTGTCCGTCAAGGGCACCGCGACCTTCGGCGCAGCAACTGTCAAGGTCAAGCTGACCCAAGACAGCCGCTACAACGACAACGGCGAAGCGATCTCGGTTGACTACGCTGTCGATCCGGCTCTGACCGTGACCGGCGCTTATGCCAAGACTCGTGACCACGCGAAGGCCAACTATGGTCTGGGCGTTGCCTACAACCTCGGCGGCGGCGCTTCCGTCAAAGCCGGTGTCGGCTCCGCACAAGGCACCACCGTCGCAGACGTTGGCGTGTCCCTGTCGTTCTGATCCAACCGGATCTGAATGGGAAAGAGCGGGCCTTGTGCCCGCTCTTTTCTTTTGGCACATCCCGTGCTCCTGTCGCCGCCAAGATGCTGGAGCCTGATGATGTCGCTGACCGAAATTCGCACCCGTCTTGATGCCGCCATCGCCGCCACTGGCCGCGCGCCGGGGTCGGTGACCCTGCTGGCCGTGTCCAAGGTGCAGCCCGACGAAAAGGTGCTGGCGGTGCTGCGCGCCGGGCACCGCGTCTTTGGCGAGAATTATGTGCAAGAGACGGCGGGCAAGTGGCCCGGCTTCCGTGCCGAGTTCCCCGATGCCAAGGTCCACATGATCGGCCCCCTGCAGACCAACAAGGCCAAGCAAGCGGTGGAGCTGTTTGACGCCATCCACACGCTGGACCGTCCGTCGCTGGCCGACAAGCTGGCCAAGCTGGCGCAGGCGCGGGGGACCTGCCCGGACCTGTTCGTTCAGGTCAACACCGGGGCCGAACCGCAGAAGGCTGGCATCCTGCCCGAAGCCTTGGACTCTTTCCTGAAAGACTGCCGGGCGATGGACCTGAACCCCCTCGGCCTGATGTGCATCCCGCCCGAGGGTGAAGACTCCGCCCCCCACTTCCGCCACCTGGCCGAGATGGCCGCCCGCAACGGCCTGTCAGGTCTGTCGATGGGGATGAGCGGCGATTTCGAATCCGCCGTGGCGCTGGGGGCAACCCATGTCCGCGTCGGCTCGGCGATCTTCGGCGCCAGACACTACGGCTGATCCGGTCAGGTCAGCCAGACCCGCGCGTAGGGCGGCAAGGCGATCATGCCATGATGCGAGGTCACGGCATGGTCCGACAGGGCGTCGTGCATCAGCGTCACGCCATGGCCGCGCGCCAGGCTTTCGGGCAGATGCAGCCAGTGTTCCGTCATGTTGAACAGCCCCAGCAACACGCCGGTCGGTGCCTTGCGGACAAAGGCGAAGACGCCGTTCAGGCCGGGGTCGATGATCTTCACCGGATGGGCGGCGTGAATGGCCAGCGTGACCTTGCGGCGGGCCAGGATATGCTTGGTGCCCCGGAACACCTGCCCTGCGGCACTGTCATCGGAATGCCGGAAGTGCGCCAGGTGCCAATCCATCTTGGGCCGGTGAATCCAGCGGCTGTCATGGGCATGTTCCGGCACGTCCAGATAACCATAGTCGTTCAGCATGGCGAGTTCGTCACCCATATAGATCAACGGAATCCCGCCAAACGCCGCGATCAGCGCATGGCCCAGCAGGATGCGCTGCACCGCCAGCGCGGTCGCCCCGGTGTCGCCCTCGGCCCGCTCCAGCCCCGCCAATGAGGCGAAGCTGCCAGAGATTCGCTTGTCGCCGGTTTCCTCGTTCACCTGAAACAGCGCGCCCTTGGCGAAGCTGCCGGGGAACGAGCCTTCATAGAAGTTCGACAGGAAGTTCCGATGCGCGCCGCCTGACATGTGCAAGGCGCCGGCATCCTCATCCGTCACCGCCCAGCCGATGTCGTCATGGCAGCGGATATAGGTGGCATAGGTCGCATTGGTCAGCCGTTCGGGGAAGTGGGTGCCCAGAACATGCCGCATCAGGCGGGCGTCACGGGTGGCAATGGCACTCCAGTACTGCACCATCAGGCTGTTGTGGTAGGCGAGGTTGCCTTCCTTCCCGTCGTGCTTGCCGCGACCAAGGTAGGGCAGCATCTCGGCCGGGGCGACAATCGCCTCCTCCAGATGCAGCACGGCAGGGCAGGCGATCCGGCAGCAGGCGCGCAGGGCCTGCAACAGCATGTGAACCTCAGGCTCGGACTGGCAGCGGGTGCCAAGCCGTTTCCACATGAAGGCCACCGCATCCAGCCGCAGCACCTCGACGCCCTTGTTGGCCAGGAACAGCATGATCTCGGTGATTTCCAGGAACACGTCCGGGTTCGCCCAGTTCAGGTCCCACTGGTGTTCGTTGAACGTGGTCCAGACCCATTTGCCAAAATGCGGATATTCGGTGAAGGAACCCGGTGCCGTGTCCGGAAAGATCTCCACCAGCGTCTTTTCGAACTCGCGCGGCATCGAGGGGTCATCGTACATCAGGTAATAGTCCTGATATTTCGCATTCCCCTTGGCGGCCGCCTGCGCCCAGGCATGCTCCTTGGCGGTGTGGTTCAAGACCAGATCGACGCAGACCGAAATCCCCCGCGCCCGCAGCGCCGCCGACACCTCTTCGAAATCCTCCATCGTGCCATAGGCCGGATTGATCTCGCGGTAGTCCATCACCGAATAGCCGCCGTCGCTGTCACCGGGACGCGGCTTCAGGCAGGGCATGAAATGCACATAGGTGATGCCAAGGTCCTCAAGGTAATCGAGTTTCCCCAACACATCCTTCAGATTGCCGGCAAAGCGGTCGATGTAGAAGACATAGCCCGCCATATTGGGGCGCTGGAACCAGTCCGGCTCCAGATCGCGCTGCAGGTCAAGCCGCTTGAGGTCCTTGGGCCGGTCTCGCCAACCTTTGCGCAGGGCGGCCAGCAGGCGTTCCCTGAAGCTGTCATAGTCAGCGTGGCGACCATAGATCGCCTCCAGCATCGGCCACAGGTCTGGGGCACTGCGCGCCAGACGCAACGCGAAAATCTCGTCTTCCGCGACGGTTACCGATTTGGCCATGCTGAATCCTCCCGCGACTCGGGCCAACTTTACGGCCTCCAAAGCGTTTTGGAAAGGCCTGTCAGCCGGGCACGATCAAGCGGCTTTGCGGGCGCAGGCGTTGGGCGACCCACAGCAGGTCTTGCGGTGCCAAGGCCACGCAGCCCGCCGTCGGCGCCCCCGGTCTGCGCCACCGGTGCATGAAGATGGCCGAGCCGCGCCCCGGGACCGAAGAGGGCCAGTTCCAGTCGGTGATCAGGATCAGATCATACATCGGGTCAGCCCGCCGCAGCGCCTCATGGCTGAAGGGGTGCGGGGCGCGGACCATCAGGTTGTAATCCGCATCCTTCACATCATCCGACCACAGGTCCAAGGGCCCGATCGGCAGCGCCCAATCGGTCGGGCGCGCCATGCGGTCCGGCCGGTACAGCATGCCGACGATGCGGTGTACCCCGACCGGCGTGCCGCCGTCGCCCTCGCGCTTGGCCTCCGCCGCGACAATCCCGCCACGCCCGACCGTGCACGGCAGCTTGCGCCCCATAAAGCGCAGGCCCGTGCGGGTGACGACCATATCCAGCGGTTTCATAGGCTTCTCCGGTTCGCGGGGTGTAACACTCCATAGCCGTCCGCCACCGATTTTGAAACATTCGCCCGTGCCCCGACACGACCGCGTGACTCGCCTGTTGCAAATCTTGAAGCTTGCACCCTGTGGGCGCATTTTCACACCAACGCCGAAACCGATGGAGGTTCCCATGTCCACCCTGCGCAAAATTCTTCTGGTTGATGACGACGACGACCTGCGCGAGGCCCTGTCGGAACAGTTGGTGATGACCGAAGACTTCGACGTCTTTGAAGCCCGCACCGGGGCGGAGGGGATGGAGAAGGCCAAGGCCGCGGCCTATGATCTTGTCATTCTTGACGTCGGCCTGCCCGACACCGATGGGCGCGAGCTGTGCAAGCGGATGCGCAAGGCGGGGGTCAAGTGCCCGGTCCTGATGCTGACGGGTCACGATTCGGACGCCGACACCATCCTTGGCCTCGATGCCGGCGCGAATGACTATGTCACCAAGCCCTTCAAATTCCCCGTGCTTCTGGCCCGCATCCGCGCCCAGCTGCGCCAGCACGAACAGTCGGAAGACGCCGTGTTCCAGATGGGTCCCTATACCTTCAAGCCCGCGCAAAAGCTGTTGCTGGACCCCAAGGAAAAGAAGATCCGCCTGACCGAGAAAGAGACCAATATCCTCAAATTCCTCTATCGGGCGCAATCTGGGGTTGTGGCGCGCGACGTGCTGCTGCACGAGGTTTGGGGCTACAATGCCGGGGTGACCACCCACACGCTGGAGACCCACATCTACCGCCTGCGCCAGAAGATCGAGACTGATCCGGCGAATGCCCGGCTGCTGGTCACTGAAAATGGCGGCTACAAGCTGGTGGCCTGATCCTGCCATTGATCGCGAAAATGCAACAATTCTGCACGAAGGATAAGAAATTTGGGTTTTGGGCTTATTATTGCCAGATTCCCACCCTATCTTGAGTGCATGCAGCGATTGTTGCGAACGGTTCCCCTTGTCGTGTCGGGGTTATGGCACGACTCCTCCCTGTTGGACCTGGCCGGGCCTCGTGCCCGGCCTCTTTTTTCAGTCCAGATGCAGGTTGCGGGCACAGTAGGCCAGCATCGCAATGCCACCCAGGGTTGCGGCCGCAAAGGGCAGATGCAGGGCGAACGATCCCAGCGGGGCCCCCACGGCCACCAGCGCCCCGCCCAGCAGTGACCCGAACGGTCGCGGTCCCGAGCCGAGAAACCGGTAGATCGCGTTGACCCGGCCCAGAACAGGCGCCGGGATGTGGCGCTGGCGATAGCTGACGGTGGCCACGTTCCACGTCATGCTGGTGAAGGCGTCACCGAACAGGGCCGCCCCGGCAAGCCATGCATTTTCCGTGAAGATCAGTACGGCCGTTGACAGACAGAATCCCAGAACCGACAGCAGCAATCCGCGCCGCGCGCCGATCCGGCGCAGCAGGGCCGGTGCGACCAATCCCCCCGCCAAGCCGCCGACCGCCAGAGCCGACAACAGCGCGCCGTACTGGACGGCGGTCAGATGCAGGCTGTCTTGCGCATAAAGCACCATGACCGCCCAGATCATCTGGTACAGGAAGTTGTAGGCCCCCAGCACGATCCCCAGCCGCCGCAGCGCCAGATTGCGCCACAGCCACCGCAGTCCCTCGCGCAGCGCCGGCCAGAAATCTTGCTGCGGGGCCCGTGCCCGATGCCGCACGACCGGCAGCGCCATCAAACCGGCTGACAGGGCCAGCATTGCCGCCTGAAATCCGAAGGGCAGGGCGATCGAACTTGCGATCATCGCCCCCGCCATCGGCGGGCCGATGAATTGCCCTGCCAAATTCTCGCTGCTTTGCAGCGCTGCATTGGCGGCCTCCAGGGCGTCAGCCTCCACCACATCGGGCAGGATGGTCTGGGCGGTATTGTCCCGCAAAACCTCGACCGAGCCGATGAGGAAGGCAATCGCCGCCAGCGCCAGAACCGCCGCCAGCCCCGGCGTTGCCCAAAGCGCCAGTCCAACCACGGCCAGCGTCATCACCGCAAGAACCAGATTGGCCCGCACAAGCGTGGCGCGGTGGTCCAGCCGGTCCGTCCAGACCCCGACCGGCAGGGCGAAGACCACCCACGGCAGCTGCGGTGCCATGGCCACCAGCCCAATCAGCAAGGGGTTGCGCGTCAGCAGGGTGGCAAACCATGGAAATGCAACGCCATAGACTCCGGTGCCCAGATGGCTGAACAGCGAAGCCCCAAAGACAAAGCGGAAACTTGGGTTCCGCCAAAGAGGTTCATGCGACATGGGCGCAGACTGCGGGGCGGCCCCAAACAAGTCAAGGCAACGACTTAGATCAAGATGGCTGCGCTTTTGAGTTTGCCAAAAGCGATAAGTGTGCCAGAACGCTACGCGAATAGGGATATATCCTGAACTTACGTTGAATCACAGCTTGGAGAGCATCATGCGCCTTCTGACCATCGCCGCCGTCCTTGCCGCGTCCTTTGCCGCACCGGCCTTCGCCGAGGACCTGCAATTCACCCTCATCAACAACTCGTCGCATGACGTGACCGAGATGTATCTGACGCCGCATGACAAGGACACCTGGGGTCCGAACATCCTGACGGTGGACAAGGTTGCCGCCGGCACTCAGGGCACCATCGGCATCACCGACGGCGAAACCGTGTGCGACTATGACATCCGCTTTGTCACCGCCGATGGCGTGACCGTCGATGACACGCAGGACGTGTGCAAGTTGGGCAGCTATACCCTGCACGACTGAAGTTTGCGGGCTTGAGGCTGGCGGCGGCAGAGCCTAGGCTCTGCCGTCTGCATTTGGAGCGCGCCCATGTCCTTCACCCTCGCCACCTGGAACATCAACTCTGTCCGTCTGCGCGAGGGGCTGGTGGCGCGCCTGATGCAGGAAGAACAGCCCGACATCCTGTGCCTGCAGGAATGCAAAAGCCCGGTCGAGCTGATCCCGCTGGATCAGTTCCGTGCGCTTGGCTACCGCTACATGGTGGCGCGCGGTCAAAAGGGCTACAACGGCGTGGCGATCCTGTCCAAACTGCCAATCGTCGATGCCGGCGACAAGGATTTTGCCGCCCTGGGCCATGCCCGCCATGTCGCGGCGCAGCTGGAAAACGGCGTCACCATCCACAACTGCTATGTGCCCGCTGGCGGTGACATTCCTGACCGCGCCGAGAACGAGAAATTCGGCCAGAAGCTCGATTTTCTGACCGAGATGCGTGACCATTTCCGCTGGGGCCACCCCGACCGCGCCATCCTTGTCGGCGACCTCAACATCGCCCCGCGTGAGGATGACGTCTGGAACCACAAGCAACTGCTGAAGATCGTCTCGCACACGCCGATCGAGGTTGCCCACCTGCATGACGTGATGGACGCGGGTGCCTGGGTGGACGTGACCCGGCAAGACATCCCCGAGGGCAACCTTTACAGCTGGTGGTCCTATCGCAGCCCCGATTGGGATGCCGGTGACAAGGGCCGCCGCCTTGACCACATCTGGGCCACGAAAGACATTGCCAGCGCCGCCCATGGCAGCCGCATCCTGCGCCCGGTGCGCGGCTGGGAGAAGGGCAGCGACCACGTCCCGGTCTTTGCCACCTTCGACCTCTGACCTCTGGCCCTTGCGGTCGGCCAAGGGTAACCTCTGCTCATGGCTGACCTCTTCGACTCCCCCTCCACTGCCCCTGACGCGCCGCGCCCCTTGGCCGATCGCCTGCGCCCCCGCACGCTGGCCGAGGTGATCGGCCAAGGCCATGTCCTGTCACCCGAAGGCCCGTTGGGCTCGATGCTGGCCGCGCACAGCCTGTCGTCCTTGATCCTGTGGGGACCGCCCGGCGTCGGCAAGACCACCATCGCCCGCCTTTTGGCACAGGAAACCGATCTGCATTTCGTGCAGATCAGCGCCATCTTCACCGGCGTCCCCGACCTGCGCAAAGTGTTCGAGACCGCCAAGATCCGCCGCCAGAACGGCCAAGGCACCTTGCTGTTCGTCGACGAAATCCACCGCTTCAACAAGGCGCAGCAAGACGGCTTCCTGCCCTATATGGAGGACGGCACCATCCTCCTCGTCGGGGCGACCACCGAAAACCCCAGCTTCGAACTCAACGCCGCCGTTCTCAGCCGCGCCCAAGTCATCGTCCTGGAACGCCTGACCCCCACCGACCTCGAACGCCTCGTCCAGCGGGCGGAGAAGGACGTCAATCGCGCCTTGCCGCTCGACGGCCCGGCCCGCGAGACGCTGGTGGACATGGCCGACGGCGACGGCCGCACCCTCCTGAACCTGATCGAGCAGATCATGGCCTGGACGGTCACCAAAACCCTGACCACCGACCAGCTGTCCACCCGCCTGATGCGCCGCGCCTCGAAATACGACAAGAGCGGAGAGGAGCATTACAACCTCATCTCCGCCCTGCACAAATCCGTCCGCGGTTCCGACCCTGACGCCGCCCTCTACTGGTTCGCTCGCATGCTGGAAGGCGGCGAGGACCCGCGTTTCCTCGCCCGCCGCATCACCCGTATGGCCGTCGAAGACATCGGCCTCGCTGACCCGCAGGCGCAGGAAATCTGCCTCGCCAGCTGGCAGACCTATGAACGCCTCGGAAGCCCGGAAGGCGAACTGGCGCTGGCCGAGGCGCTGGTCTACCTTGCGCTGGCCCCCAAATCGAACGGCGTCTACAAGGCCTACAATGCAGCGCGCGAGGCTGCCCGCCAGACCGGCTCCCTCCCCCCGCCACTCCACATCCGCAACGCCCCCACCAAGCTGATGAAATCCTTGGGCTACGGCGCCACCTATGCCTATGACCACGATCAGGAAGACGGCTTTTCCGGCCAGAACTACTTCCCCGACGACATGAAGCGCCCGGTCTACTACGCCCCGCCCGAACGCGGCTTTGAACGCGAACTCAACAAGCGCATCGAGTATTTCGCCAAGCTGCGCGCCAAACGCAACGACCCCTGACCCCTTCATTTGTTCACAAATATCCCGGGGTGCGGGGCAGAGCCCCGCTCTGACATTGACAATTCCCTGCGCAGCACCCAAGGAACTCTGATGATCTGGATCCTGACTCAAGTCGCCCTTGGCGGCGCGCTCGGCTCTGTGCTGCGCTATCTCACCGTATTCGCGGTGGGCGCGCCCTTGGCCACCATGCTGGTCAACATTCTGGGCAGCTTTGCGATGGGCGTTCTCTACGTCGTGCTCTTCCAACGCGCCCATCTGTCCCCCCTGCTGATGACCGGGGTCCTTGGCGGCTTCACCACGTTTTCCGCCTTCTCGCTGGACACGCTGAAACTCTACCAATCCGGCCAGCCCGGCACCGCCCTGGCTTATGTCGCAGGGTCCGTCGTCCTCTCCCTTCTTGCCGTAGCCCTTGGCGCGGCCCTCACCGAAAGGGTCCTCGCATGAGCGCCGTTCAACTGATCACCGTCACCGAGGACGAGGGCGAACAGCGCCTCGACCGCTGGATCAAGCGCATGTTTCCCCAGATCACCCAAGGCGCCATCGAAAAGATGTGCCGCACGGGTCAGGTCCGGGTCGATTCCGGCCGGGTGAAAGCCTCCGACCACGTCCTGCCCGGCCAGACCGTCCGCATCCCGCCCTTGCCAGATGCGGCGGCCCCGGAATACGCCCCCGATGGCAAGATCAGCGCCGCCGACACCAAGATGATCCAGAACGCCGTCCTGTGGAAGGATGACCACATGATCATCCTCAACAAGCCCGCCGGTCTTGCCTCGCAAGGTGGCTCCGGCATGGGCGAACGCCATGTCGATGGCTTGGCCGAGGCGCTGAAGTTCGGCTACAAGGACAAGCCCAAGCTGGTGCACCGCTTGGACAAGGACACCTCGGGCCTTCTCATGCTGGCCCGTACCGACCGGGTCGCCCGCCGCCTGTCAGAGGCTTTGCGCCATAGGAACACCCGCAAGATCTATTGGGCGCTGGTCGCCGGTGTGCCTAACCCGAAACAAGGCTCCATCAAATACGGCCTGATGAAAGCCCCCGGCGGGCGCGGCGAGGGCGAAAAGATGCTCTGCATCCACCCCGCCAAGATGGCCGACTTCCCCGATGCCAAGCGCGCGCAGACCGACTTCTTCACGCTTTGGTTCCTCGGCACCCGCATGTCCTGGATGGCGCTGGAGCCTGTGACAGGCCGCACCCACCAGTTGCGCGCCCACATGGCGGAAATGGGCCATCCCATTGCCGGCGATGGCAAATACGGTGGCAACACGGCCGACAACATGGGCGACGGCTGGGGCGCTTCGATCGGCGGCGATGTCAGCCGCAAGCTGCATCTGCACGCCCGCCAACTGACGGTCGAACACCCTGTGACGGGTGAGATCATGACCTTCACCGCCCCCTTGCCCGACCACATGGCGAAAACCTGGAAAATGCTCGACTGGAACGAAAAGGACGTTCCCGCCGACCCGTTCGGGGACCGCTGATGTCGAACTGGAAGCCCAAACGCTTCTGGAAAGCCGCCACCGTCGTCCCCGAGGACGGCGGTTTTGCCGTGCATCTGGATGGTCGCCGGGTCAAAACCCCCGCCAAAGCCAGCCTGATCCTGCCGACCCAGACGCTGGCCGCGCTGATCGCCGCGGAATGGGACGCGCAGACGGGCCTTGTGAACCCCGAATCCATGCCCGCCACCCGCATGGCCAATTCGGCCATCGACAAGGTCATCCCGCAGTATGACGAGGTCGCGGGCCTGATCGCCGCCTATGGCGCCACCGATCACCTGTGTTACCGCGCCGTCAAACCGCAAGCCTTGATCGACCGCCAGCTGGCCGCCTGGGACCCCCTGCTCGACTGGTCGGCGCAAGTGCTGCAGGCGCCGCTGAATGCCACCCTTGGCGTCATCCATATCGACCAGCCGGCACAGTCGCTGCAAACCCTGCACCAGCACGTCCTTGACCTTGGCCATTTCCGACTGGCCGCGCTGCATGATCTTGTTGCCTTGTCCGGCTCCCTGATCCTCGCCTTCGCCGTTGCCCGGGGCCGACTGACCGCAGACGAAGCCTGGGACATCTCGCGAATCGACGAGGTCTGGCAGATCGAGCAATGGGGTGAAGACGAGGACGCGGCGCAGATTGTCGCCCTCAAGCGGCAATCTTTTCACCAGGCCGCAGGATTCTTTGCGCTCTGCCAGCCATAAACCAGCCTGCGGAACCCGCCTAAGGTTCGGATCATGCCCGCTTAAAGCTGAAATACACAAAAACATGACGGGTTTAATCGCCTATACGGGAAATGCTTGACCTTTCAAATCTGCGTGACAGATGATGGTCCCACAGGCCGTGGAAGCGGCCCGTCTCTGCCGTAACCGGCAGGAAAGCATAATCAACCCCCCGAAACGGGGACTTCAGGGAGACGCTATATGAAGAAGACCGTATTCTTCGGCACCCTCGCCGCAGGTGCGTTGCTGGCAGGTTCTGCCTTTGCAACCACGCTGGACGACGTGAAAGCACGCGGCGTGCTGAACTGCGGCGCCAACACCGGGCTGACCGGGTTCGGTGCCCCCGATGCCAACGGCAACTATCAAGGCTTTGACGTTGACCTCTGCAAGGCCGTTGCGGCTGCCGTGCTGGGCGACCAGTCCAAGGTGAAATACGTCCCCACCACCGGCGAAACCCGCTTCACCGCGCTCGCGTCCGGCGAAGTGGACCTTCTGGTCCGCAACTCGACCTGGACCTTCTCGCGCGACACCGACCTCAAGTTCGATTTCGTGGCCGTGAACTACTACGACGGTCAGGGCTTCATGGTGAAGAAAGACCTCGGCGTGTCTTCGGCCAAGGAACTTGATGGCGCCACGATCTGCATCCAGACCGGCACCACGACCGAGTTGAACCTGGCCGACTACTTCAAGTCGAACAACATCAAGTACACCCCCGTCACCGTGGCCGACGATGCGGACGCACAGCGCCAGTTCCTGGCCGGCGCCTGCGACGCCTTCACCACCGACGCTTCGGGTCTGGCTGCCTCGCGCGCAACCCTGCCCAAGCCGGATGACTATGTGATCCTGCCGGAAATCATCTCGAAAGAGCCGTTGGGCCCGGTCGTCCGTCATGGCGACAACCAGTGGGGCGATATCGTCCGCTGGACCTACTACGCGCTGGTCGAAGCCGAAGAGAAGGGCATCACCAAGGCGAACATCGACGAAGTGGCCTCTTCGACCCAAGATCCCGAAGTGCGCCGCCTGCTGGGCCTTGAAGGCGACGAGGGCAAGATGCTCGGCCTCGACAACGACTGGGCCAAGCGCGCCATCGCCGCCAACGGCAACTATGGCGAAATCTTCGAAGCCAACATCGGCGCTTCGACCCCGATCAAGCTGGCCCGTGGCCTGAATGCGCTGTGGACGCAGGGCGGCCTGCAATACGCCCCGCCGTTCCGGTAGGCAGATCCGGGGCGCGACCTTCGGGTCGCGCCCTTTTTCGACATAATGCCCGTAGCGACCCTGCCGGCGCAGGGCGCATAACCGGAAAACCGGACCAACGGCGCTCAGGGGGAACTATATGGCTTTGGCCAATGAAATGCCGAAACCCGGGTTTCGGCTGGGAATGCTGGTATATGATACGCGCTACCGGACCGTCACCATTCAGGTGATCGTCCTGATCCTCGCGCTGCTCTGCGTGGCCTGGCTGGCCGAGAATGTCCGCTCCAATCTTGCCCTCAAGGGCAAGGACATCGACTTCAGCTTCCTGTGGCGCCGTGCCGGATATGATATCGGTCAGCATCTGATCCCCTACACCAACGACAGTTTCCACATCCGCGCTGCTTTCGTCGGCCTGATCAACACCATGGTCGTGGCCGTGCTGGCCGGTGTTCTGTCCACCCTGCTCGGCATCTTTCTGGGCGTGCTGCGCCTGTCGAAGAACTGGATCATCTCGCGCCTTGTCGGTTTCTACATCGAGATGTTCCGCAACGTTCCCCTGCTGTTGTGGATCATCCTGGTCAGCGCGATCTTCTCCGAGACGATGCCGCAGCCCAAGGATTTCAAGCCGATCAACGGGATAGCCAAGGCGAGCATGAGCCTGTGGGACTCGGTCGCCATCACCAACCGCTCCACCAACGTGCCCATGCCGCTGCTGGACCGCCCGCTGCCCGCCATCGAGACGGCCTGGCTGACGATCAACACCTCGGCCATCTTCGTTCTCCTGCTGATCGGCCTGTCGGTCTGGGCCAACCGCTGGCTCCTGCGCCGCGCCAAAACGGTGCAAGAGGCCACCGGTGTCCGCCCGGTCACATGGTGGCAAAGCCTCGCGATCCTGATCCTGCCAACCCTCGTCGCCCTGTTCGCCATGGGCTTTCACCTTGAATACCCGGTCTACAAGGGCTTCAACTTCGCCGGCGGCCTCAGCTTCGACCATGCCTTCACCGCGCTGACCCTCGCACTGACCCTCTACTACGCCTCTGTCACGGCCGAGATCGTCCGCTCCGGCATTCAGGCGATTTCACGGGGCCAAAGTGAGGCGGCTTACGCCCTTGGCCTGCGCCCGGGCCGCACGATGAACCTTGTCATCCTGCCGCAAGCCCTGCGCGTCATCATCCCGCCGATGATTTCGCAATGGGTGTCGCTGACCAAGGACACCTCGCTGGGCATCGCCGTCAGCTACCTTGACCTGCGCGGCACGCTGGGCGGCATCACCCTGAACCAGACCGGACGAGAGCTGGAGTGCATGCTCTTGATGATGCTGATCTACCTGATCATCAGCCTGATCATCTCGTCGCTGGCCAACGTCTACAACAGCTCGATCAAGCTGAAGGAGCGGTAAGATGCAGTTCAACCGCACCGAAATGCTGCCCCCGCTGGCCCCGCCCGTCACCGAACGCGGCGCGGTCAGATGGCTGCGCCAGAACCTGTTTTCCAGTTGGCTGAACGCGATCCTGACCCTGCTGTCGATCGTGGTGGTCTATTACCTCGGGGTCATCTCGGCGCCCTGGCTCTTGCATGGCGTCTGGTTTGCGGACTCCCTGACCGAATGCCGCGCCTCCATTGCCGCCAACTTCGGCCCCGATGCCACCGGCGCCTGCTGGGCGATGATCCGCGACCGCTGGTACCAATGGATCTACGGCTTCTACCCGCCCGAGATCTACTGGCGTCCGATCCTGAACTTCGGCCTGCTGTTTGTGGCCATGACCCCGGTCCTCTACTCTGACAGCCCGCGCAGCGCCACAAAACTGGTGGGCAGCGTGGCCCTGCTGACCATCATCGGGCTGGCGCTGGCCCAAGGCCCGATCTGGCTGTTTGTGCTCTGTGCCGCCGGGATGGCCGGTTGTTTCGTGCTGGCGACCCTGGCCCCCTCGCGCCTGCTGCCGGTGACTGCGATCTATCCCTTTGCCACCGTCTTCCTGCTCTGGGGCGGTTCGGTCTGGGGGCCGCTGATGTCGATGCTGGGCTTCGTCATCCTGGCGGTGGTCTATCGTCTCCTCAGCCCCCGCATCGGCGTTGTGATGGCAACCGCCCTCGGCTTTGTCGCCGCCTGCATCTGGTGGCTGGCGCTGCAGGGCTACGTGTCCGGCGCCGTGCAATCCGTCCTGCCGCTGGCGATCCAACCTGTCGAGTCCGACAAGTTCGGCGGCTTCCTTCTGGCCTTCCTGATCGGCGTCTCCTCGATCTCCATCTCGCTGCCCATCGGCATCCTGCTGGCACTTGGCCGCCAATCCAACATGTTCCTGATCAAGGCGCTGTCGGTCGGCTTCATTGAATTCGTCCGCGGCGTTCCGCTGATCACCATGCTCTTCACCGCCAGCCTCTTGTTGCAATACTTCCTGCCGCCGCAGGTGCAGTTCGACCTGATCCTGCGCGTGGTGATCCTCGTCACCCTGTTCTCGGCCGCCTACAACGCCGAGGTGATCCGGGGTGGCCTAGCCGCCCTTGCCAAAGGTCAATACGAAGCCGCCGACGCCCTCGGCCTTGATTACTGGCAGGCGCAGCGGCTGATCATCATGCCACAGGCGCTCAAGGTCTCGATCCCCGGCATCGTCTCCACCTTCATCGGCCTGTTCAAGGACACCACGCTGGTCTCTTTCGTCGGCCTGATGGATCCGCTGCGCGGCGTCACCACCATCGTGCGCGCCGACATCGCCTGGAAGGGCATCTACTGGGAGCCCTACCTTTTCGTCGGCGCCATCTTCTTTGTCGCCTGCTACGGCATGTCCCGCTATTCCCTGTATTTGGAGCGCAAGCTCCGGACCGACCACCGATAGGAGCCGCAAATGGCTGAAACCGCGCTGAAAATCTCCGATGAAGTGGCCGTGCAGATCACGGGCATGAACAAGTGGTACGGCACCTTCCACGTGCTGCGCGACATCAACATGACCGTGCAACGCGGCGAGCGGATCGTGATCTGCGGTCCCTCAGGCTCCGGCAAGTCGACCCTGATCCGCTGCATCAACCGGCTGGAAGAACATCAGCAGGGCCAGATCATCGTCGACGGCACCGAACTGACCAATGACCTGAAGAACATCGACAAGGTCCGCTCCGAAGTTGGCATGGTGTTCCAGCACTTCAACCTGTTCCCGCACCTGACGATCCTGGAAAACCTGACACTCGCGCCGATCTGGGTCCGCAAGATCCCGAAAAAAGAGGCCGAGGAAACCGCGATGTACTTCCTTGGCAAGGTGAAAATCCCCGAGCAGGCCCACAAATACCCCGGCCAGCTGTCGGGCGGCCAGCAGCAGCGCGTCGCCATCGCCCGCAGTCTTTGCATGCGCCCCCGCATCATGCTGTTTGATGAACCGACCTCCGCCCTTGACCCCGAGATGATCAAAGAGGTGCTCGACACCATGATCGACCTCGCCAAAGAGGGCATGACCATGCTCTGCGTCACCCACGAAATGGGCTTTGCCCAAGCCGTGGCCAACCGCGTGATCTTCATGGATCAGGGCCAGATCGTCGAACAAAACGAACCGCGAGAGTTCTTCAACAACCCGAAGTCGGACCGCACCAAGCTGTTCCTCAGCCAGATCCTCGGTCATTGAACGCTGGGTGCGCGCGCGGCGCACCCAGCGTCTTTTCGCAAAGCCAGAATCAGAACGCGTGCTTCAGCCCGAACGCGATCGCGAACTTGTCGTTCTTGTAGCCCGCGCCGGAATCCTTCCAGCTTTTGCCAATGTTGGCATAGATCGAGTTGGTGTCATCCAGCCCGAAGGTCACGCCGGTCGAGATTTTCGGCGTGGCCCAGTTGCCGATGAACGAGTCGCGATAGCGCACGTTCACCACGTTCCAGGTCAGGCCCGGTGCAAGCTTGTAGTCCGCAGCCACAGCCACCGCATAATAGGCCTCGGCGGCCGCGGCATTGGCCGGGTTGACCTTCGGCAGTTCGCCAAAGGCATAGCCCAGCGTCGCAGACGGCGTCACCGACCAGGCGCTGCCCAGCTTGAACTTGTACGAGGTGCTCAGTTCCACGCTGTCATAGGTCGTGGCAGAGCCTGCGGTGTCAGGCTCGCGGGCCACCATCGACAGCGCGCCGGACAGGTTGAACCCATTCGGCAGCGCTTTCGACAGGCTCAGCTTGGCCACGGTGTCGGCCAGATCGCCGGTGGAATAGCTGCCGCCCTTGGTAGAGGCATAGAATTCCGGGGTGATCTCGAAGGCGAAGGTCATCGTGGGCTTTGCGGCGGGCGCGGGGGCCACGGCCGGGCTCGGGGCGATGGCCACGGCCGCAGGGCCACCTGCATGCGCCATGGCGGCAGACAGAAGAAGGGCGGCGACGACAGACGCGCCGAAAGCATGTTTAAGGGTCACGTGAAGCTCCGTTCATGACGACCTTTGCAAGGCTCGCTTGATGCGAGGTCCATCGGGCAAAGATCAAGTAAACGCTGCCTAACCCTCTCATGTGACAGATTTTCTTCAGCAAAGTGAAGAATTGCGCTTCCGCACTTTAGCGCTGCTGTCGATCAGGGCGCCGGCCAAAAGATGGCCGCCGCCCCCGATCGCGTCAGCCGGTGACCACTTCCTTCGGCACCACGAAATCCACCACGGCACCCTGGCCAAAGCCGACATCGGCCCAGGACTCCGCGTTGAAATCCACCACCAGGGTCGCACCGGTGGGATAGCGGCCGAACTCGTCATGCAGCGGCGCGCGCGCCACCAGACGGGCGGCAAATTCAGCGATGCCCGGGTTATGCCCGATCATCATCACGCAATCCGCCGTCGCATGGCGCAAGACCGCCAGCATCACGTCCGGCCCGGCATGGTACAAAGCCGGCTTCAGGTTCAGGATCGGCGTGCCCGGCAGGGCAGGGGCCACGCCGGACCAGGTCTTGCGGGTGCGCAGCGCGTCCGAACACAGGACCTCGCCCGGCACATCGCCGCGAGAGGCCAACCAGACCCCCAGTTCAGCCGCAGCCGCCTTGCCGCGCTCATTCAGCGGGCGGTCGTGGTCTGGCGTTGCGGGATCGTCCCAGCTGGACTTCGCATGGCGGGTCAGGATCAAGCGCTTCATCGGTGGAACTGCCTCATATGATAGGCTGATTGTTCGGCCATCCTTGCATAGCCCGCCCCTGCGGGGCAAGAGCGCCGCACCAGACAGCCGCCATTCAGGCACTCCGCCCCCTCGGGCGCATCCAGATGGCGATGACAGGCCGGCACGTCATAGCCCGCCCCGCTCAGGGCGCCCACGGGGCAGGCGCTCAAACAAGGCTTGGCGCAGGCCGCACAGGGCTGCGGCAGCGGCTCGGGCACCTCGACCACCTCTTTCAACGCCAAAGCCCCGCGAAAGCTGACCATCAGCCCTTGTGATGCATGGACCAACAGCTTGACCGGGCTGTCCCAGACCCGGCCCGTTCGCAAAGCCCAGGTATAAAACGGCTGGTAAGGCGGCCCACCGAAGGGAAACAGCGCCTTGGCCCCCAGATCACAGGCCACCGTGCCGATCACCCGCCGCGACCAGCGGTCCACCGGGTCCGGCCCGCCCCACTCCGGCTGCGCCTGCAGATGCGCCCAGAACCCCGGCTCCTTCGGGCCCAAAAGCAGCAAGGTCCGCGTGCCCTTGGGGAAGCCTTCCTCCCCCTCCGCCACCGCAAACCCGCCCAGAATTTCCAGCCAATGCGGCTCCAGCAGCGCCTCTATCATCCCCGCTTCACATGCGGCTTGACCCGTGGCGGGGTCGAGCGGATCTGGCTGCCCGCACCATGATCCGTGAACAACTCCACGATCGAGGCATTGGGCAACCGTCCGTCCAGAATCGTCACGGCCCGCACGCCTTGCTCCAGTGCCAGCAGCGCGGTTTCGGTCTTGGGGATCATCCCGCCGGCAATCGTGCCATCGGCGATCATCGCGCGGATCTCATCCGGGCTGATGTTGGTCATCACCTCGCCCGCAGCATTCTTGACCCCCGGCACATCGGTCAGCAGCAGCAAACGGTCCGCCTTCAAGGCCCCCGCAATCGCCCCGGCCGCCGTATCGCCGTTCACGTTGAATGTCTCGTTGTCCGCCATCCCCGTCGCGACCGGCGCCACCACCGGAATGATCCCGGCAGTGTACAGATCACGCAGCACCTGCACATTCATCTCCACCGGCCGTCCGACATAGCCAAGCTCCGGGTCATCCGCGACGCAGACCATCAGGTCATCATCCTTGCCCGAAATCCCGACAGCCCGCCCGCCCGCATCCATGATCGCCTGCACGATCCGCTTGTTGACCAGACCGGACAGAATCATCTCGACCACTTGCACCGTCGCCTTGTCCGTCACCCGCTTGCCGCGCACAAACTCGCTCTTGATCCCCAGCTTGTTCAACATGTCGTTGATCATCGGACCGCCGCCGTGCACGACCACCGGGTTCACCCCGACCTGTTTCATCAGCACGATGTCGCGGGCAAACTCTGCCATCGCGGCATCGTCGCCCATCGCATTGCCGCCGAACTTCACCACCACCACCGCGCCAGAGAAGCGCAGAAGATGGGGCAGGGTCTCGGACAGCATCTTGGCGGTGGTCAAGGCGTCTACGCGGCTCACGGTCTGGGCTTTCATTGGAAACTCCACGGTTTGGCTTCAATTAAGGCCTTTGCGCCCCCCTGCCAAGCCGTCTAGACTGATTGCATGACATATCAAAAAACCCTCGTCCTGACCGGAGCGTCGCGTGGCATCGGCCATGCCACCGTCAAGCGCTTTTCCTCCGAAGGCTGGCGTGTTCTGACCTGTTCGCGCCAACCCTTCGATGCGCGCTGCCCCTGGCCGGGCGGCGAGGAGAATCACATCCAGATCGACCTCGCCAGCCCCGACAAGACCATCGCCGGGCTGGAGGTGATCAAGTCCAAGATCAACGGCCGCCTGGATGCCTTGGTCAACAACGCCGGCATCAGCCCCAAGGGGCCGGGCGGCGCGCGTCTGTCGACCCTGACGACGGACCTGCGCACCTGGGGCCAGGTCTTTCACGTCAACTTCTTCGCCTCCATCGTTCTGGCGCGCGGCTTGAAGGACGAACTCTCGGCCGCCAAAGGCTCGGTCGTCAACGTCACCTCGATTGCCGGAAGCCGCGTCCATCCGTTTGCCGGGGCCGCCTATGCCACGTCAAAGGCCGCCCTCGCCGCCCTGACCCGCGAAATGGCGCATGACTTCGGCCCGCTTGGTGTCCGCGTCAATGCCATCGCCCCCGGCGAGATCGAAACCGCCATCCTTTCGCCGGGCACCGACAAGATCGTGGAAAAGCTGCCGATGAACCGCCTCGGCCAACCCCGCGAAGTGGCCGACGCCATCTGGTTCCTGTGTTCAGACCAGTCCAGCTACATTTCCGGCGCCGAACTTCAGGTCAATGGCGCCCAGCACGTCTGACCCACGATTTTTCTACGAAAAATCCGCACCCGAATTTTCGTCGAAAATTCGCAGTCTCGATTTTTCGCAGAAAAATCGGCTGAGCCACGCACATCGTTAACGCCTGCCGAGGCCGGCGGGCGTAACTACGGAAAAACGACGCATACATGACGCATGACCTACGCGGTCATGACTGCGATTTTCCAGTGATTCCTGCCGGTTAAACCGTCGTTCGCCGGTTATTCCAGTGTTGCGATGATCGCCCGCAACGTCTCGATCCCTTCGCCCTTTTCGGACGAGGTCACGATGATCTCGTTGAAGGCCGCCGGGTGCTTCTTCAGCGCCCCCTGCACTTGGGCGATATTGGCCTCGCGCGTGGCGGCGTTCACCTTGTCGGCCTTGGTCATCACCACCTGAAACGTCACGGCAGAGCGGTCCAGAAGCGTCAGAATCTCTTCGTCCACGTCCTTGACCCCATGCCGCGTGTCGATCAACACAAAGGCCCGGCGCAGGGTCTGCCGGCCCGCAAGGTATTGTTTCAAAAGGGCTTGCCACTTGGCAACCACGGCCACCGGCGCCTCGGCATAGCCATAGCCGGGCAAGTCGACCAGATAGCGTTCCTCGCCCAAGGTGAAGAAGTTGATCTCTTGCGTCCGCCCCGGCGTGTTGGAGGCCCGCGCAAGGTTCTTCCGCCCGGTCAAGGCATTGATCAAACTGGATTTCCCGACGTTCGACCGGCCTGCAAAACAAACCTCCAGCCGATCGGCCGGCGGCATGTGCTGCATGGCCACGACGCCCTTGAGGAAATCGACCGGCCCGGCAAACAGCAGGCGGCCCTTTTCCTTGGCGTCAAACTCAGGCTCTTCGGCCAAGGGGAAAGTCAGGCTCATGTCACGCTCCATTCGTCACCCAAGGCTACGCTACCACCTTGAATAACCTTGGCAAAAATGCCGAAA
This sequence comes from Stagnihabitans sp., assembly GCF_964946895.1. Classification (NCBI taxonomy): domain Bacteria; kingdom Pseudomonadati; phylum Pseudomonadota; class Alphaproteobacteria; order Rhodobacterales; family Paracoccaceae; genus Stagnihabitans; species Stagnihabitans sp. Next base: position 20,207 of record NZ_CBBQHX010000015.1, read on the forward strand.
TCCGTATGGCCGAAGGCGGCGGTCAGGGCAGCCAAAGTCTCGCCCTCCACCTCACCCGAGGCCGGGTTGACGCAGGTCGCACGGCAGCGGCCAATGCGTTCACACACTTCCAGAACCGCGCCGCCTATGGCGAAGCGTTTGCCAATCCAGTCAAATTCCTGCCAGGCTGCTGCGCCATCAATCCAGAAATTCGCCCGGAAACGGTGGATCGACAGGTCCATCCCCATCCGCGCCGACAGGTCCGCCAGCGAGGCCAAATTCAGGATCGACACCGTCGGAACCGGGTTGTCGGTCATACCGCCATCAAACCGCACGACCTTGACCGCCTGCGCCCGGCCTTCCGGGATCAGCGGGCGCACCCAATCGATCAACCGGGCAGCATCCGCGTCCAGATCCGGATTGATCGCAAGTGCGCCGATCCGCGGATGAGACAGATGAACGGTTTGATTTTCCTCATCAAACTGCGCTTCCATCGCCATCAGTTGTGGCGATTTCACCCCGCGCAGGAAGCTGTTGCACGCGTTCCATCCGGGGTTGATCTGCGCCGCTTCATGGGCCACCGCCCAGCGACGATCCCACGGCAGGCAGGCGCCCGCCGAAAGCACAACGGACGCGAGAGCCTCGCGTCCGTGTGCCTTGATCGGGTGGCGGTAGATATGGGCCAGACGACCGGTCATTTTTTCTTCGGGGCCTTCGCGCTGTTCGCCGCCACCGGAACAGCCTTTCGCGCCGCCCGGATGTTGCCAAAGATGTCAGGCCGCCGACCGTGGCTCCACATGATAAGGTACTGTTGCGTAAAGGTAATCGTGTTGTTTGTGATCCAGTACAGCACAAGACCGCTCGCAAACCGTCCCAGCATGAACATGAAGATCCACGGCATCCACGCCATGATCTGGGCCTGCGCCTGATCGGCAGGGGCCGGGTTCAGCTTTTGCTGCAGCCACATCGAGATGCCCAACAGGATCGGCAACAGCCCGATGAAGACGGTGTGCAGGATGCTGGTCGCATCCGGCGCGCCCCAGGGCAGCAAGCCGAAGAAGTTGAACAGGGTCGAGGTGTCGGGCTGCGACAGGTCGGTGATCCAGCCCACGAACGAAGACTGGCGCAGTTCGATGGTGTTGTAGATCACCTTGTAAAGGCTGAAGAAAATCGGGATCTGGAAGAAGATCGGCAAGCAGCCCGCCGCCGGGTTCACCTTCTTCTCCTTATAAAGCGCCATCATGTCGCGCTGCAGCTTGGCCTTGTCTTCCCCCGCTTTTGCCTTCAAGGCCTCCATCTCGGGCTGCAGTTCCTTCATGCGGGCCATCGAGACATAGCTCTTGTAGGCCAGGGGCAGCACCAGCAGCTTCAGGATGAAGGTCAGGCCGATGATCGCCAGGCCCATGTTGCCCAGGAAACCGTGCATGGCATGCAGCACGAAGAAGATCGGCTTGGTCAGGAAGAAGAACCAGCCCCAATCGATCGAGTCGATGAAGCCGGGGATCGGCGCCTTGCTCGGGTCGATCTTGGCCCCGAACAGACGCGACAACCAGCCGGGGTTGTTTTCATAGGCCGAGATCGTTTCCCATTCCTTGGCACCGGCGAAGAAGCGGATCGAGGACGTCGCCGAGGCGCCAGGTGCAACCGTCATCAGCGGCTCGCGCACTTCGGCCTGATAGATGTCGGCGTCAGGCGTGTATTTTGTCACGGCCGTGAAGGGCTTGCCCTGGTCGGGGATCAGCGTGGTCATCCAGTAGTGATCGGTGAAGCCGGTCCAGCCATCGCCTTTGGACACGATGGATTGCCCTTTGGCGCCTTCAAAATCGGGCAGGCTTGGCACAGCAGAATACTTCGATTCCTCCAGATCGCCGTCGATGCGGCGGACCGGGCCTTCATGCACGACGTAGACGCCTTCCAGTTTGGGCAGACCGCGGCGGGCAATCACGCCGATCGGAGCCAGTTTGGCGGCGGCAGTCCCGTTGTTCTGGACCTCGTCGGTCACTGTGAACATGAAATTGGTGTCGACGGCGATGGTGCGCACAAACACCAGGCCCTTGGTGTTGGACCAGGTCAGTTTGATCGGATGATCGGGGTCAAGCGTTCCGCCCAGCGGGGTCCACTGGGTGTCAAATCCGGGAACATCCTTGGGGTCCAGACCATCGCCGGCGCGGAAGCCGAAGACAGCGTAGTAGGGCTTGTCCTTGCCTTCGGGCGACAGGAGACGAACGGTATCGGACTTGGGGTCCACCGTCATGTGGTATGTCTTGAGCGACAGATCATCAATCCGCCCGCCAAGCATCGAGATCGACCCCGAGAGTTTCGGCGTGTCGATGGTGACGCGCGGCGCTTCGGGAGTCGCCGTGGCGGCCAACGTAGCCGGCGCACTCGCCGTGCCCGCGGTTGCCGGCGCGGTTGTCGCGGGGGCCGCTGCGGTTTCCGCCGGAAGCGCGTTCAGGTTCGGTGGCGTGTCAGCGGGGAACCACGTGGGAAAAAGCATCGGTCCGGCGACAAACCAGATCACGATGACCAGCGCTGATAGCACAGTTGCGAGGATGAGGTTCTTGTTCTGATCGTCCATTGGGACTGCCGCCGTTTCTAAGCTGAATCAGGCGACCTTCAACGACAGGGGGGGTGAAAGGTCAAGCGCTTTCGCCTCAAACCCGGTGAGGCAGGCAGGACTCCCTTTCAAGAAGGGCCAGAATACGGCCTTTTGCCAAGTTTGCCCACCCAGAGGCCCTGTGTCTGGACAGGCGGCACCTGTCACCGGGCGCGGTTGCCAATGCGCGGTGTGCTCGTTTGACGTGCAAGATGACGGCTTATCCAGTCCATCGTCTCCTCCACAGGCATGGGGCGGGCGATGCCGAAGCCCTGCACATGGCCGCAGCCCAGTTGCGCCAGCATCGCATGCTCGCCCGGGGTTTCCACGCCTTCGGCGAGCGTCTCCATTCCCAGACGTTCCGCCATGGACAGGACAGCCGAGACGATCTTCTGTTGTTCGCGATCCTCATCGACGCGGGTCACGAAGCTGCGGTCGATCTTGATGCGGCGCACCTGAAACCGACGGATCGAGGTGATCGAGGCGTGACCGGTCCCGAAATCGTCCAGATCAACGCCGCAACCCATCTGGGCAATCGCGGCAATGTTGGACACGACGACGTCGTTGTCGGTCTCTGCCACCACGGTTTCCAGTATCTCAACCGTCAGGCGGTCCGGGGGCAAGCTGAAGCGGTCCAGTTCCCATTTCAGCTTGCTGGCAAGGCCAGGGCTGCGCAGTTCCGACTTTGAGAAGTTGACCGCCACCGTCGGCACCTTGAAGCCGGCCTTGTCCCAGCGGCTGACGGCCATCAGCGCGTTGTAAACCATCACCTCGCCCAGGCGAGAAGACAGGCCGCAATCTTCGATGGCGGGCAGAAAATCGGCGGGGGCGATCAGACCGCGGCTTGGGTGGTGCCAGCGGGCCAAGGCCTCGAACCCGGAAATCGCCCCGGTGTCGGTTGAGATCTGCGGCTGGAAATGCGCCCGAATTTGCCCCTCGTCCAGGGCGGTTTCCAGATCTTCGCGCAAGGCATCGCGGTCGGCGCGGGTTCTGGTCATGTCAGGGGCATAGGCGCGGATGGCGCCGGGACCGTTGCGCAAGGCTTCGTCTGCTGCGACCTGGGCGGCGTCCAGCAGGGCGCTGCCGTTGGGCTGCGGAGACCGTTCTCCAAGGCAGAAGCCGACCGAGGCCGTGAGGTAAACGCGCGCGCCGTTCAGGCTGATGGGCGCGGTCAGGGCGGACTGAAGGCGGGCGCACAGCTGAACGGCGATTTCCAGATCAAGCCGGCGCACCGGACCCAAGGCCACCGCAAATCCGCCGCCTTCCAGCCGTGCCACGATGTCGCCGGTGCGCAGGGCCGCGCACATCCGTTCCGCGCAACGTGTCAAGATTTCGGTCTGGGCCGCACGGCCGTGACGATCGATCAAATCATCCATATCATCGAACTGGACCACCGCACAGGCCGTGGTGGTGCCGGTGACCATGGCATCCCGCAGGATCTTGTCCATCATGCCGATGATTTGCGGGCGCAGGGCCAATCCGTTCAACGCGTCGGGCAGCAGCATCTGCGAACCGGTCGTCGTCCGGAAGGCCCCGGCAATCACGAAAATCAGCGGCGCGCCAAGGGCCGTGACGATCAGGGTCCGCTCTCCGCCCAGCCAGAAGGCGGCAAGCGTCAGGGCGGGCACGAAGACCATCAATTCGGGTCGGCGGAACTGCCCACCCAGCCAGCGCAATGCGGCAAGACCTTGCGAGATGGCGTGGCTGCGCGGACGAAAGGTCATAGGCTGGCTCCCTGTCTGGCGCGGAGGGCCGTCCGCGTCAGGGGAAACCTAGGGCCCGATTGCAAACTGATCGTTAATCCTCATCCCGAAGTTGTGGAGGATTATCGGCAATTTCGACCGGATTGCGGATCAGCCCGGCAAAATCGAACAGGTTCGGATCGGCCAGATGCGACGGGCGCACGTTGGTCAAAGAGCGGAACATCACCTGCCGGCGACCTGGACTGCGGGCCTCCCACTCGTCCAGGAGCTTCTTGACCTGCGCCCGCTGCAGCCCTTCCTGTGACCCGCACAGGTCACATGGTATGATCGGATAATTCATGGCCCGGGCGAATTGGTCGCAGTCGGCTTCGGCGACGAACGCCAGCGGGCGGTAGACGAACAGGTCGCCATCTTCGTTCACCAGCTTCGGCGGCATCGAGGCCAGACGGCCGCCGTGGAACAGGTTCATGAAGAATGTCTCAAGGATATCATCGCGGTGATGGCCAAGGATCACCGCCGAGCACCCCTCTTCGCGCGCCACCCGGTACAGGTTGCCGCGCCGCAGACGCGAGCAAAGGCTGCACATGGTGCCACCCGGTTTGATCTTCGAGGTCACGACCGAATAGGTGTCCCGATACTCGATACGGTGGGGCACGCCCATGCGCGCAAGAAATTCCGGCAGAACCGTTGACGGAAAGCCCGGCTGGCCCTGATCCAGATTGCAGGCCAGCAGATCCACGGGCAGAAGGCCACGCCATTTCAACTCGGTCAGAATGGCCAGAAGCGTATAGCTGTCCTTGCCGCCAGACAGACACACCAGCCAGCGGGCCCCACGTTCGATCATGCCATAGGTGTCGATGGCGGCCCGCACCTCGCGCACAAGACGCTGGCGCAGCTTGCGGAATTCGTGTGTCTGCGGGGCGCCGTGGAACAGGGGATGGATCTCTGAGCCATCAGGGTCTTTGGCGTCGTCCAGATCGGTTTCATTGTCGAGCATGGGGCACCTCTTTGCGGCAGCCTATGCCAGAATGTGCGTGCATTGCCTAGGGTCAGCCCATCGAACCGATGTTTGCTTTAGAAGGAAAACGCATCCAGTAGACGCCTTGCCCCGTATCAATTCAAAACCCCCGGAGAACATCATGCGACCCTCTAAACTGAACATTGGTCTTGGGCTGGCGACGGTGCTGTCGCTGAGCTTTGCTCTGCTGGCGTCTTGCACGGGTCACCCATCCTTCAACGACCCAAGCCTGTCGAACCGCAAGTTCGAGCTGGAGAAGTTCTTTGACGGCCAGTTTGTCGCGCACGGCCAGTTCCAGGACATCCTTGGCACCGTGCGCCGTCAGTTCGAGGTCAAGATCAATGGCCATTGGGATGGCACGAACCTGAAGCTGGTCGAGGATTTCGTCTACGAGGACGGATCAACCGAGCAACGTGTCTGGACCCTGCACAAGACCGGCGAGACGACCTGGGAGGGAACGGCGCCCGGCGTGATCGGCGTGGCCAAGGGAGAGGTCAAGGGTGACCGCTTCAACTGGAAATACACGATCGATCTTCCGGTGACCAAGGCTGGCGAACCCACAACGACGACGCGGGTCAGCTTTGACGACTGGATCTGGTTGTTGTCGGACAACCGGGCCTTCAACCGGGCCTACATGATGAAATACGGCGTCACTTTGGGCGACGTCAGCATCAGTTTTGAAAAGCAGTAATCAGGGCCGGTGATCGTGCCGGGGGTCTGCCCCCGGCACAGGATCATATCCCGTGCCGCCCCAAGGGTGACAGCGGCCTATCCTGCGCAGGGCCAGCCAGCCACCTCTGATCGCCCCGTGCCGCTCCAGCGCGTCCAGCGCATAGACCGAGCAGGTCGGCTGGTAGCGGCAGCCGTGGCCGACATATGGGCTCAGCACCAAACGATAGGCGCGGACGGGAAGGGACAGGATATAGGCGGCCGGGGTCATGGCGTGGTCATTTACGGTCCGCAGATTTCTCGCGATGGACCATGGAAATGGCGCTGCGCAGGTCATCCTGCAAGAGGGCATAGTCGCGGCTGACCGTCGCATTGGGTTTGGCCACCAGCACGTAATCCCAGCCGGGGCGCGCGGCTGCAGCCAGAACCTCGCGTGCGAGCGCCCGCATCCTGCGCTTGGCGCGATTGCGGAAGACGGCGTTGCCGATCTTCTTGGAGGCGGTGAAGCCGACGCGGGTGACATCCGATCCATCCTCGCGGGCGCGGGCCTGCAGCAGAAACCCTCCGGTCCCGGCCTTTCGGCCCTGAGCGGCGCGCAGGAAGTCGGCACGGTGCTGGATCACGGGAAGCGACCATGACAAAACCGCCGCAGGCGGCTCGGTCACGGGCGTTTCATCCCGGTGGTCCGAGGGCCTCGGCGGTGTCATTCGCGCCTCCATCAGCCAGCCCGCGAAAGGGCCGGGCAGATCTTAGGCCGACAGCTTCTTGCGGCCACGTGCGCGGCGGGCATTCAGCACAAGACGACCACCTTTGGTAGCCATACGGGCGCGGAAGCCGTGGCGGCGGGCGCGAACCAGGTTCGACGGTTGGAACGTACGCTTCATCGCGATCTCCATCAGACTTCGCCCCAAACCCGGATGGATTCGGAAGGCACTTCACTTTGAGGCCCGTCCTTTAAGCAGGGTTCAGGCCCAAGTCAACGACGCCCGGCGGATCGGTGCAACATTTCTGTCACGCAGCCCTGTCAGCCTGTCAGAAACCCGCCGCCGTCACCTTTTTGCCGATCCCTTGCCATCTTGGTTTCATGTGCCCGTGCTGGGTCTGGCAAAGGCACTCTGTTAGACCCATGTAAGACAGGCCAAGGAATGACGATGACCATGACACCGATTGACAGCTTTGCCTCCCGTGTGCTGCGCAGGGCGCCCATCCTGCTGATTGCGCTGGCGGCCGTCGTGGCGCTGGTGTTTTTCCGGCATTGGCTGAGCTTTGACCGCCTGGAGCAAAACCGGCAAAGCCTGATCGCGCTGCGCGATGCCCATTATCTGGCGACCAGCCTTGGATTTATCCTTCTGTACACGCTGGTCGTCATCATCTCGGTGCCCGGCGCGATCGTCCTGACGCTGGCGGGGGGCTTCCTGTTCGGGCTGTTTCCCGGCGTCATCTACAACGTGATCTCGGCAACCACGGGCGCCTTGATTGTCTTCTCGGCGGCGCGGACCGGCTTTGGCCACGACATCGCCGCACGGATCGAAGCACGCGGCGGCGCCGTGGCCCGGTTGCAGGCAGCTTTGAAAGAACATCAGGTCACGGTGCTTTTGACCATGCGGCTGATCCCGGTGATGCCGTTCTTTGTCGCCAATCTGGTGCCTGCGCTTGTGGGGGTCCGGTTCTGGACCTTCGCCATAACGACCTTCTTCGGAATCATTCCGGCTGACCTTGTCTACACCCAGTTGGGCGCGGGTCTGGGCGATGTCTTTGCGCGCGGAGAGCATCCTAACCTGCAAATCCTGTTCACCCCGGCCTTTGCTTTGCCATTGACGGGCTTGGCCTTGCTGTCGGCAGCCCCGCTGGTGATCAAGCTGCTCAACCGTCGCAAGGGCAAAGATGGCGCAGTTTGACACGGACCTTTGCGTGATCGGCGCGGGCTCCGGCGGATTGGTCATCGCGTCCGGGGCAGTACAGTTGGGCGCACGCGTGACGCTGATCGAAGGCGGCGCGATGGGGGGCGATTGCCTCAATTACGGATGCGTGCCGTCCAAGGCGCTGCTGGCAGCGGCCAAATTGGCGCAGATGGCACGGCAGGGCGGGATGGGCGTGGCCGGGGCAGAGCCTGCGGTGGATTTCGCAGCTGTCATGGCCCATGTGCGCAGGGCGATCGCAACCATCGCCCCACATGACAGTCAGGAGCGCTTTGAAGGGCTGGGGGTCCGCGTGATTCGCGGTTGGGCCCGGTTCACCGGCCCCGGCCACGTCACCGTGGCGGGCCAGATCATCACCGCCCGGCGCTTTGTCATTGCCACGGGTGCACATCCCGTCGTGCCGGATTTGCCGGGACTGGACCTTGTGCCCTATCACACCAACGAAACCCTCTTCTCCCTGACCGAACGCCCCCGCCACCTTGTCATCCTTGGCGGCGGTCCGGTGGCTGTCGAGATGGCTCAGGCATTTCGGCGGCTGGGATCGATGGTCACCGTCATCGCCCGCAGCCGGATCATGGGCCAAGATGATGCCGCGGCCGTCGCCGTCGTGCAAGCCCGCTTGTCGGCGGAGGGCGTGGTCATCCTTGAGGGGCGAAGGGCAAGTTCCGTGGCACCTGCCGCGAACGGCTTTGACCTGACCCTGTCAGATGGCGCGGTCATCGCGGGCAGCCATCTGTTGCTGGCCTTGGGCCGCCGTCCCGCGCTGGATCAACTGCACCCCAAGGCAGCTGGCGTGCGCGTGAATGACGCCGGGGTTGTGGTGAATGCCAGCCTGCGCACCTCCAACCGCAGGGTCTATGCGATCGGCGATGCAGCGGGGTTGGGTCAGTTTACCCATCTGGCGGGGTATCATGCCGGAATCGTCCTGCGGCAGGCGGTTCTGGGCCTGCCGGCCAAGGCCAGCGCGCCAATACCCCGGGTGACCTACTGCGAACCCGAACTCGCCCAGATCGGCCCGACCGAGACCGAGGCGCGCAAGACCCACGGCGCGGCGCTGACCGTGCAGCGTGTGGACGTCGCCGATATGGACCGGGCGGTCACGGATGAGACCCCGGAAGGCTTTCTCAAGCTGATGATCGTCAAGGGCAGGCCGGTCGGCGTCACGCTGGTCGGCGCCCACGCCGGCGAGCAGATCGGCCTGTGGTCCCTGGTCTTGTCGGCCGGCGTCAAGCTCTCCGCCGTCGCGGGCATGGTTGCCCCCTATCCAACCTTGGGTGAAATCTCCAAACGAGCTGCAGGAGCCTATTTTTCCCCGCGCCTCTTTGATAGCCCTGTCATAAAGTGGGTTGTCAGGGTCGTTCAACGGATCCTGCCGTAAAGGGGTTTGGGTCTGGTGCGCGACAGGGGCGGATTTTTCAACACGCTGTCGGGGCGGTTTCTGCTTCTGACCGTGGCCTTTGTCCTCTTGGCCGAGGTGATGATTTTCGTCCCCTCCATCGCGCGGTTCCGGGCCGATTTCCTGCTGACCCGGCTGAAAGAGGCGCAGATCGCTTCACTGGCCCAATTGGCCTCGCCCGATGCGGTTTCGCCCCAGCTTGAGGCAGAGCTGCTGAAGAATGCCGAGGCGTACAACATCGTCCTGCGTCGCGATCAGGTGCGTCAACTTGTGCTGTCCTCGCCGATTCCCTCCCCGATCGTGGCCACCTATGACCTGCGCGAGGCCGGCCCGTGGGAGTTGATTCGCGATGCCACCGCCGCGCTGTTCCAGACGCAAAGTGCCGTGATCCGGGTGATCGGCTATCCCGTGCAGGACGGCGGTATCCTGATCGAGATTACGCTGCAGTCCGGCCCGCTGCGCATGGCGATGGTGGACTATGGCTTGCGCATCCTTGGCCTGTCGGCGCTGATTTCCGCAGTGACTGCGGTCTTGTTGTTCGGCGCGGTGCGCCAGCTGATGGTGCTGCCGATCCGCCGCGTGGTGCGCCACATGCAGGCTTATGCCGAGGCGCCCGAGGACGCGCGGCGCGTCATTGAACCCACGGCCGGGGTGGTTGAACTTCGCGTGGCCGAAGAGGCGCTGCAAAGCATGCAGACCCAGCTGACCAGCGCGCTGCGCCAGAAGGAACGTCTGGCCCAACTGGGCAGCGCCGTGGCCAAGATTGCCCACGACCTGCGCAACATCCTGACGACTGCCCAGCTTTTCGCCGACCGGATCGAAGGCAGCGCTGACCCTGCCGTCGCCCGTGCTGCGCCCAAGCTGGTCAACTCGATCAGCCGGGCCGTGAACCTGTGCGAATCAACCCTCGCCTTCGGCAAGGCCGAGGAAGCGCCTCCCCGGCTGACGCGGTTCCCGCTGCGCCCCTGGGTCGAGGATCTGGTGGACGGCGAGGGGTTGGCCGGACAGGGTCCGGTCACCTGCGTCCTCGACGTGGCCCCCAGCCTGACAATTCGGGCCGACGAGGAGCAGTTGCACCGCGTCCTGTCGAACCTTGTCCGAAACGCCCGGCAGGCGATCGAAGCCACCGGACGCGACGGCACGATCGAAATCTCGGGCGGGGAAACTGATGCGGAATGGTGGATCCACGTCGGCGATTCCGGCCCCGGCCTGCCACCCAAAGCCCGCGAGCATCTATTTGCAGCCTTTCAGGGCGGCGCTCGTGCCGGTGGCACGGGTCTGGGCCTGGCCATCGCAGCCGAATTGGTGCGCGGACATGGTGGACGATTGGAGCTGACACGCAGCGATGCCGAAGGGACGGAATTCGTCATCCGCCTTCCCAAGGCAATTGGTCCGGGCGATCAGACAAGTTAATTCGCTTTCGCCCTTGCAAAGCCCGAACGCTGCGTCTAAATCCCCGCTCACAGTGCGCTCGTAGCTCAGCTGGATAGAGCATTAGACTACGAATCTAAGGGTCGGGCGTTCGAATCGCTCCGAGCGCACCATAAGTTTCAAGGGCTTGAGCATAACTGCTCAAGCCCTTTTGCTTTCTTGCTCCTTGGAAATGGCGCGGCCTCTGTCACGGCGCGCTTTTTGGCTTAAGGTGACGGCTAACGCCCGAATCGTGTCAGGAGCCCCGATGCAGCACCGTCCCCTTGGCCCCTCCGGGCTTTCCGTCGCCCCTGTTATTCTGGGCGGCAACGTCTTTGGCTGGTCGGCGGATGAGGCGGCAAGCTTTGCCGTGCTGGATGCCGCCACCGATGCCGGACTGAATGCCATCGACACCGCAGATGTCTATTCGCGGTGGGCGCCCGGTCATCAGGGCGGCGAAAGCGAGACCATCATCGGGCGCTGGCTGAAGGCCCGTCCCGGCAAGCGGGACAGTGTGGTGCTGATCACCAAGGTCGGCTCCGACATGGGGTTGGACGCCGCGGGCCTGCCCGCCATCGGCCTGTCATCGCGCTGGATCCAGCAAGCCGTCGAGGCCAGTCTGAAACGCCTTGGGGTCGAGACGATTGACCACTATTTCTCTCATCGCCCGGATGATTCGACCCCGAACGAAGACACGCTGTCGGCGTATGACCGGCTGATCAAGGCGGGCAAGATTCGTTCTATCGGGGCATCGAATTTCTCGGTGGCGCAACTGAAGTCTGCACTGGCGACGGCGGATCGCGAAGGTCTGCCGCGTTACTCCTCGATCCAGCCGGAATACAACCTGTATGACCGCAAGGCGCTGGAAGGCCCGATGCTGGACCTGTGCCGGTCCGAGGGGCTGGGCGTGATCCCCTACTACGGCCTGGCATCGGGCTTTCTTTCCGGCCTGTACCGCAGCCCCGCTGCCACGCAAGCCAAGACCCGCAAGGGGCGTCTCGACAGCTACATGACCCCGCGGGGCTTTCGCATCCTGGATGCGCTGGATGCGGTGGCCGCACGCCACGGCGTCCGGCCGGCACAGGTTGCGCTGGCTTGGGTGGCGGCACAGCCCGGGCTGACCGGGCCGATCGCCTCTGCGACCAGCGTGGCGCAGGTTTCCGACCTTGTGGCTGCGGCAAGCCTTGATCTGTCCGATCAGGACTTGCGCGATCTGGCCGCAGCATCGGTCTGAGGGAAACCAAGCTCAGGACCGACCCGAACGCGGAATAGGCCAAATTCGAATGACTTCTTCGATCCGGCTTTGCCGGTTGTTAAAGAATTGCGGCCGATCCTGCGGGGGCTTCAAAATATCAGGGTCCGCCATGTTCCGAACGCTACCGATCAAGGTTCGTCTTATCTCCACTGGCCTGATTTCCATCCTCGCCGTTGTCATCACAGCCGGTGTCGGGCTGTTTGGCCTTTGGGAAAGTGATGGCGGTCTGGAAAGTCAGATCATCGCCACCGCCGCCATCCACCACGAGATGATGGCTGACATGATGCACGAAGGTGTCGAAGCCGACGTCATCCACGCCATCCTGATCGGCCCGAATGGCCTGCCGGAGGATCGCGACACCCTCAAATCCAAACTGCAGGACGACATCGGCGTCTTTCGCGATTCAATCGGCAAGTTGAGCGCATTGGACCTGCCGATGGAGGTGAGCGGCCAGTTGAAGGCCATGACCCCGCTGGTGGAAGATTATCTGACAACAGGGGACAAGACGGCGCAGGTGGCCTTTTCGGATGAGACGGCTGGCCGTGCGGCGCTGCCGGATTTCATGGCCAAATTCAACGCGCTGGAAAGCCAGATGGGGCGGCTGGGGGACCTGATCCAGACTTTGGGCGAATCAACCTCGGCTACGGGCGTCGGGCTGAACAAGATCCTTGATCTGGTCTTGATCGGCGTGTCGCTCGCCACGACGGCGGCGATGCTTTACAGTGCGTGGAGCGTCACGCGCAGCATTTCCAAGCCGATTGAGCGGTTGCGCAGTGCCCTGCGCGACGTTGCCGAAGGCGATTTCGGCATCCGGATTGGAACGATCACCCGGGACGACGACATCGGGGCGATCGCCCGCGATATCGATCGCGTGTCCGAGCGCGTCAAGATAGCAATGGATGAACAGACGGCCCGGGGCCGGGAAGGCGAATATGTGATCGAACGGCTTGGCCAGGGGCTGCGCCACCTTGCCGATGGCAATTTGTCCGAAGCGATCGAGGACACCTTTGCCGAGGCCTACGAACCCTTGCGGCATGATTTCAACGGAACTGTCGAAAAGCTGAGCCAGATGATCTTGCAGCTTGTGGAGGCCAGCGAAAGCATCCGGGCGCGCTCCTCTGAAATCAGCCGGGCCTCCGAGGATCTCGCGGCACGGACAGAAACGCAGGCCGCCACCTTGGAGGAAACGGCGGCCGCGCTGGAAGAAATGACCGCCAGCGTCAACACGGCCGCCGGAAATGCCAAAGAGGTGGAAGCCGTGGTGATGCGCGCCCGCAATGATGTCGAGGCGAGTGGCAAGGTTGTGCAGGGCGCCGTGAAGGCGATGAACGAGATTGAATCCTCGTCCAGCCAAATCTCGCAAATCATCGGGGTGATTGACGACATCGCCTTCCAGACCAACCTTCTGGCCCTGAATGCCGGTGTCGAGGCGGCGCGGGCCGGGGATGCCGGTCGAGGTTTTGCCGTCGTCGCCTCGGAAGTGCGGGCGCTGGCGCAGCGGTCCTCGCTTGCGGCCAAAGAGATCAAAGTGTTGATCAGCGCTAGTTCGCAACACGTGCACAGCGGCGTGCAGCAGGTCGATGGCGCGGGCAAGGCTCTGTCGGATGTGGTGACCCAGGTCGCGCAAATCTCACGGCTGGTGTCCAATATGGCGACGGGCTCTTATGAACAGGCGCAGGGTCTGAACGAAATCAACATCGGTGTGGCGCAACTGGATCAAGTGACCCAGCACAACGCCGCCATGGTCGAGGAGTCGGGGGCCGCCACCCAGGCGCTGAATCAGGAAGCCGTTGGGATGAATACCCTTGTCGGCCAATTCACCCTGCGAAAGGAACGGGCGCGTGGGGGTGCGCAGCCCATGCGCAGGGCGGCGATCGAGAGCTTTGGGGAACCCTTCGCACGGTCTGCATAACGCAACTTGGCATTGGCCCCGGCGCAACCAGCAGGCGCCGGAACCGGTCTTGCGGGTGGCAGGCCACACTGCGACGGCGTCTGGCAAACGAGCAGAACAGCCACCAGACTGTCAGTCTTCGGTCCCGGCTGCGATTCTCAGGACCATGTCGCGATGCGCGATGCCTGCGTCATCGTAGACGTCGCCCACCGGATGAAACCCAAGCGCCGCATAAAAGCCAAGCGCATGGGTTTGGGCGCCCAGCTTGACCTTGGCAAGGTCACCCCGCTGGCGAAAATGCGCGACACTCGCCCGGATCAGGCCGGCACCAATGCCCAGACCACGGGCCTGCGGCAGAACACAGACCCGGCCGATCTTGCCCATCTCGCCATCGACCAGCAAACGGGCGGTCCCCACGGCAAGATCGCCCTGCCACGCGAGCAGATGAACGGCTTCGTCGTCCTTGTCATCCAGTTCATCCGCCTCGCTGACGCCCTGTTCTTCCATGAAGACCACGCGGCGCAACATACGGCACAGGCCGATGTCGCGGGTTTGTCCGATCACGAACGTCATGCGAAATAGTCCCGCAGAATGCGGGAATAGATCGCCTTCAGCTTGACGATCTGATCCACTTCGACCCGTTCATCGACCTGGTGCATCGTCTTGCCGACCAGACCAAACTCGACCACCGGGCAATGGTTCTTGACAAACCGCGCATCCGAGGTTCCGCCCGAGGTCGAGGGTTCCGGCACAACCCCGGTTTCGGCCGTCACGGCCCCTGCCACCAGTGCGGTGAAAGGCCCCGGTGCCGTCAGAAAACTTTCGCCCGAAATCGAGACACGCAGGCCAATCTTCACCCCGGTCTCCTCTTCCACGGCGCGGGCATGGGCCGAGAGCCAATCGGTGACGCTTTGCCCCGAGTGCGCATCGTTGAAACGAATGTTGACCGTCGCATTGCCCTTGGCCGGGATCACATTGGTCGCTGGGTTGCCGCAGTCGATCGTGGTGATGGCAAGGGTCGAGGCGTCGAAATGCGCAGTGCCATGGTCCAGCGGCGCGGCCTCCAACCGGGTCATCAGCCTGACAAGGGCGGTTATCGGGTTCTTGGCGCGGTGCGGATAGGCCGAGTGGCCCTGCACGCCCTGCGCGGTGAACCAGGCCGTCAAAGAACCACGTCGCCCGATTTTCATCATATCGCCCAAGGTATTGGGGCAGGTTGGCTCTCCGACCAGGCAATGGGTCATCTTCTCACCCCGTGCTGCCATCCAGTCCAGCAAAGCGTCCGTGCCATCGACCGAGGGGCCCTCTTCGTCGCCCGTGATCGTCAGGATCACCGCGCCATCCGGTGGGGCCTGCCGCACGAAATCCACTGCCGCCGCTGCAAAGGCCGCGACACCCGATTTCATGTCCGTGGCACCGCGCCCATACATCCAGCCGTCCACCACCGCAGCGCCGAACGGGTCCTGCGTCCAGGCCGACAGGTCGCCGACCGGCACCACGTCGACATGGCCGTTGAAGCCAAAGCTGCGGTTGGCGCCCTTGCGACCCCAGCGCGCGAACAGGTTGGCCACTCCGCCGCGGTCGACCCGGTGACACTCGAACCCGGCACCACCCAGCACAGCCTCCAGCACGGCCATGGTGCCGCCCTCCTCGGGCGTGACGGAAGGGCAACGGATCAGTGCGGCGGTCAGTGCGACGGGGTCTACCTGCGGCATCTTGGGCTCCTTGGGCACGGGGTCCAGACCTCCGGGGCAGCGCGGCTTGTTGCAACCGCGCCGGCCGGGCGGCGGTCAGTCAAAGAAGGGCGTCATCTGCGCCACGATGACAGAGTTCTCTTTCAAGGCGCGCTCCATCAGCTCCAGTTCGGACGGATCAATCTCGTCGCCCGAGGCCCTGCGCTCGTCCAGCGTGCCGTATCCCGACACGTCAAGCGGGGCCAGATCGGCCTGCTTCAGGATCGCGACCGTTTCGCGCACCGCCTCGGCCTCGTCCACGCCGCTGGCGTAGATGACCAGACCGGCGCCAGTGGCCCTGTCGGGCAGACCGTCGCCAGTCTTGCGGCCGACTTCGACCAGAAGGGTAAAGACCTGCTGCGGGCGTTTGGCCTTGCCGGGGCCGGTGTCTTCGGTGTCGTCCATCAAGGCCTCCTGCTTTGGCCGCGAAGGGACAGCCTGAGGGGCGGAATGTCAACCCGGCCGCTTTAACCCGATCTCAGCTTTTGCCGGGCAAAGTTTGTCGGGGTCAAACGTGTGGGGGGCGACGATGGTAGAGGCGGCCAAACTTCCGGTCGAAACGGGCGTTGATCCGATGAAGATGGCCGAGCAGATCTTCGGCTCCGGCATCAAGATCCTTGGCGCCTCCTATCAGGGCGATCCGCTGTCGGCGGGCATCTATTCGGGGGCGGACAAGATTGCGCCCGGGGTCGCGCCCTCGGACCAAGGCGTCATTCTTTCGACCGGTCACGCCGCCGACTTCACCAATGACAAGGGCAACGCCAATCATTTCGACGGCACCTCCAGCGACACGCACGGTGTCGACGGCGACCCCCAGCTCAACCAAATCGCGGGCACCAAGACCTTTGACGGCGCGATCTTCGAGGCCAAGTTTGTGCCCATGGGCGAGACGCTGACCATGCAGGTCAGCTTCTCGTCCGAGGAATACATGGAGTACGCCGGGTCGGGTTTCAACGATGCCGTCGGGGTCTGGGTGAATGGCGAAAAGGCCCATCTGACGGTCGGCGACGGCGACATTTCGATCAATAACATCAACGCCTGGTCGAACAGCCCGCTTTACGTCGACAATGCCGATGGCGCCCACAACACCGAAATGGACGGCTTCACGGTCACCCTCACGCTCAAGGCTGCTGTCAAACCGGGCGCCGTCAATGACATCCGCATCGGCATCGCGGATGGCAGTGACGCGGTCTATGACAGCAACCTGATGATCGCCGGGCATTCGGTCCAGACCGAAGTCGTGGCGGCCGATGACAAATATGACCTGGGCCATCACGACAAGACCACGATCAACCTGACCGAGAATGACACCGACGCTTCAAAAACCGGGCTGTTCATCACCAAGATCAATGGCGTGTCGGTGCACGAGGGCTCGCATGTCACGCTGCAGGACGGGACGGAGGTGGTCGTCAACGGTGATGGCACCATCACGCTGGTCACCGATGGCCATGAACATGCGGGTGATCAGACCTTTTCCTATGAGGTGGAGAATGGTCATGGCGTGACCGATGTGGGCTTTGTCCATGGCCATGTCGCGTGTTTTGTGGCTGGGGCCCGCATCGCCACCGCCCAGGGACAGATCGCGGTTGAGGCTTTGCGTGTGGGCGATCATGTCCTGACGCTGGATCATGGCAGCCAGCCGTTGCGTTGGGTGGGCAGCCGTTCCATTGCCTCGCAAGGGGCGCATGCCGCGGTCTCGATCCCGGCAGGGACCTTTGGCGACCATGGCGCGCTGCGGGTGTCGCCGCAGCATCGGCTGCTGATGTCGGGTTGGCAGGCCGAACTCTACTGCGGCGAGGGCGAGGTTCTGGTCAAGGCCGGTCATCTGGTGCGCGCCGGCTTGCTGCGGCAAGATCATTCGGGCTGCCCGGTCACCTACTATCACCTGCTATTTGACCAGCACGAGATCATCAATGCCGAAGGGTTGTGGAGCGAAAGCTATTACCCCGGCCCGCAGACACTCGCCTCTCATGACGAAGAGACGCAGGCCGAGTTGTACCAGCTTTTCCCCGAACTTGAGGTGTGTCCGGACGCCTATGGCCTGCCCGCCCGGCCCGAGGTTGATGCGAGGGTGGCGCAACTGTTGGCCGCCGCGCCGCGCTGACAGGTTTACACACCGCTGCAACGGGGTGTCGGGCCCTGCGCAGCTGTGTTGCAATGATGGGCGCGGCGCTCAATCGCGCTGCCTTTGTCGGCCTGCAGGTGCAGTGTCGCGGCTTGCGCGGCCAATGCAAGGGCGACGAGGGGCAGTGACAGCAGGGTCAGGGCCGCAAGGACGATCTTCATGGCTGGGTCTCGATTCAAAGCTGGTTGGGTCTGCGCATCATCCTAAGACGCGCGCAGCCGGCCTGATACGGACCCATGTCCCTGATCTTATGGCATTCCCTCAGACCAACGTCCGAGGATCAGTCGCGCAGAAGCTCGTTGATCGAGGTCTTGGAGCGGGTCTGCGCGTCGACCTTCTTGACGATCACCGCGCAATACAGGTTGATCCCGCCCTTCGACGGCATCGAGCCTGCCACCACGACCGACCCGGCCGGGACCTCGCCATACATCACGGCACCGGTCTCGCGGTCGACGATCTTGGTGGACTTGCCGATGAAGACTCCCATCCCAAGGACCGAGCCTTCGCGGATGATGCAGCCCTCGACCACTTCCGACCGCGCCCCGATGAAGCAATCGTCCTCGATGATCGTGGGGCCGGCCTGCATCGGTTCCAGCACGCCACCGATGCCGACGCCGCCCGACAGGTGGACGTTCTTGCCGATCTGCGCGCAGGACCCGACCGTGGCCCAGCCATCGACCATGGTCCCTTCATCGACAAAGGCCCCAATATTGACGAAGGATGGCATCAGCACGACCCCCTTGGCGATATAGGCCGAGCGGCGCACGATGGAGCCCGGAACCGCGCGGAACCCCGCCGCCTTCCAATCTGCCGGCGTCCAGCCCTGCCATTTGGAGGGCACCTTGTCCCACCAGTTCGACCCGCCGTTGGAGCCCGCAATCTCGTACATGTCCGTCAGGCGGAAGGACAGAAGCACGGCCTTCTTGGCCCATTGGTTGACATGCCAGTCGCCCCCGCGCTTTTCGGCCACGCGCAGCTTGCCCTTGTCCAGCGCCTCCAGCGTGGCCTCGATGGCGTCACGCGTCTCGCCCTTGGTGGCCGGGCTGATGCCGTCACGGCCCTCCCAGGCGGCTTCGATGGCGGTCTCAAGGGCGGCGTAGGACATGGGGGTCTCCTGCGGCTGAAGGGTTTGGGCGGCTATAAACGGATGGGGCCTGCCTTGCAATCATCGCGCAGCGACATCGTCCAGCACCCGGTCCAAAGTGCGCAGCATGACATCGCGAAAGCCGGGATTCGACCGGCGATAGTAGGGGATCGCGGCCACCGCCTTGGCAAAGGCCAGCGCCCGGCCGCGCGCCCAAGCCTCGGGTGAGGGCCGCAGCGCGTCGTGAAACACCTGCCGCGCCGGGGTGTCGAACAGCGTCCAGCCGATCATCAGGTCAGTCGCCGGGTCGCCCAGACCAAGCCCGCCCCAGTCGATCACCCCGGTCAGGCGGCGCCGCGAGGCCAGCAGATTAAGCGGGTGCAGGTCACCGTGCACCCAGACAGGCGGGCCATCATGCGGCGGCACCTTGCGCATCGCACCCGCAACCTTGGCCAGATGCAACGGGTCGGCCTCGCCCTGAAACTGGCCGATGTATTGGCCTAGACTGGCAAATCGCGTTTCCAGCCGATCCGCCGCGCCGCGCAGGGGCGCGCCTGCCGGTTCCGGCTGAGCCTGCAGCACCCGCAAAAACCCGGCAAGCGTCAGCGCAGCTTCAGTCTGATCCAGCGGCCCGGCAAAGGCGGCATGGCCCGGCAGCCAAGGCAGCACAGTCCAGCGGAAGGGATAGCGCTCTGCGGGCAGGCCAAGGCGCTGGGTCAGCGGAACGGCAAGCGGCAGGGCGGTGGCGAGCCGCGGCAACCATTGCGCCTGGGTGGAAATCTGCGCCTCGGCCCGCGGCAGGCGCGGAAAGCGCCCGACCAGACCCTGACCAATGCGGTACAGCACGTTGTCGGTCCCGGTCAGCCCCACGCGCTTCAGGGGCAACTCCGCCAGATCCGGCATCTGTTCGGCCAGAAGGGCGCGCACCTGCGCGGCGGTTACCTCAGACTGGCCACTGTGCACCAATTGCTCCTTGCCAAATACTCCCCCCGGGGGGGCGCCCGTTACCCCAGCGGATCGGGCGCCGGATTGGCGCCACAGATCAGCACCGCCACCCGTTCCCCCGGTTCCGGCACATAGGCGCCCGAGGTCAGGGCGGCCAACGCCGTCGCGCCCGCTGGTTCCACCAGCTGTCGCAGGCTGCGCCACAGCAGCGCTTGCGCCGCCGTGATCGCTTCGTCAGTGACCAGAACCGAGGTCACGCCCTGCGCCTTGGCCAGGTCATGGCACATCCGCCCGATCTTGCTGGCCCCCAAGGCATTGGCTGCCACGCCCGAAACCTGCACGACGCTGTCCGGACCCTCTGCCAAAGCGCGGTGAAGGGTCGGGGCCAGAACCGGCTCCACCGCCACCACCTTGCGGCGTCCGGCCAACCAGGCCAAAGCGCCGCCAATCAGCCCGCCGCCGCCGACGGCGATCAGCACCGTATCGGCGTCCAACCCCTGCGCCTCCCATTCTCTCAGCAGGGTGCCTTGGCCGCACAGGGTCGGCACAGCGTCATAGGGGTGGATCTGCATGGCGCCGGTGTCTTGCGCATAGGCCGTGGCCAGCGCCGCTGCGTCGGCATAAACGCCGGGCACGACCTGCAAGTCTGCGCCCTGTGCGCGGATCAGGGCAATCTTGGCCGGGCCAGCGTATTCGGGCACGAAAATCTTCGCCGGATGGCCCAGCGTCCGCGCCGCATAGGCCACCGCCGCACCATGGTTCCCGCCCGACGCCGCGACCACCCCAGCCGCAGGCACCGGCCCGGCAATCAGCGTGTTGAAGGCCCCCCGCGCCTTGAAGCTGCCGGTGTGCTGGGTGTTCTCCAGCTTCAGGGCGATGGTCCCGGCACCGGGCAGGGCCGCCTGCATCACCGGGGTGATCCGCACAAAGGGCGCAATGCGTGCCGCTGCCTTGGTGATTTCCGCCTGCCAGTCCATCCGCGCTCTCCTCATCTTGAAGCACAGTATGAGGGAAAGGGGCGGGCCGGCAAGGCGCGTGGGGGTCTTTCGCACCTGCCCGGCGCAGGCTAGGTAGAGGAATCCGTTGCAAGGAAAGCCCGATGACCTCTGACAACCGCCCGCATCCGTTTCGCGATTCTGTTCAGGATGTGCAGACGGCCCATCGGTTGCCCGACACGCCGCAGACGCGGTCGCCCTCGTATCGGCTGGCCTTTGCCGACACCGATTTCCTGACCCGCGAGGAATTGCGCCCGGTGCGGTTGCAGCTGGAACTGTTGAAGCCGCAGCTGGTGCTGGATGAACGGGGGATACGGTCGACCGTGGTTCTGTTCGGCGGTGCGCGGATCCCTGCACCCGAGCGGGCGTCCGGTGCCAAGACCCCGGGCCTTGCGGCTTTGGCGCCCTATTATGACGAGGCGCGCAAGTTCGCCCATGCGGTGACGGAACGCAGCCTGCAGGCCTATGGCCATGAGTGGGTGATCTGCACTGGCGGCGGGCCCGGCGTGATGGAGGCGGGCAATCGCGGGGCCGAGGAGGCGGGCGGGCAGTCGATCGGGCTGAACATCGTGCTGCCGCACGAACAGGCGCCCAATCCTTACGTGACGCCGGATCTGTCGTTCAACTTCCATTACTTTGCGATCCGGAAGATGCATTTCCTGATGCGGGCGGCGGCGATCGTCGTGTTTCCGGGCGGGTTCGGCACGCTGGATGAGATGTTCGAGGCGCTGACCCTTATTCAGACCAAGCGCATGAAACCGGTGCCCTTCATCCTGTTCGGGCGGGCGTTCTGGGAGAAGGTCATCAACTGGCAGGCTTTGGCAGAGGCGGGCACGATCAATCCTGAGGATCTGGATCTGTTCACGATCGTCGAGACCGCCGAAGAGGCGCTGGCTGTGATGGGCGAGATTGGGTGAATTTCAAGCGATTGCACGCGTGCAATCGATGTTATCTATCTGAAATGTAATGATTTTCGAATTTTTGTTCATCTTTTCTTAATCCGGAACACCCGCAACTTGCCCAGCTTGGCCAAGCAGGCCTGACAGGCTGGCATCCAGCGCAGTCCAGTCCGCGATGCGCAGGCGGACCACCAGCGACAGAACCTGAGCGCGGAAATGCCGCGGCATACGGACGGCGTCTTTCTCGGTTGTCACCAGCTGGGCGCCGCGGGCGAGGGCTTCCAGTTCCAGCCGCTTGATCAGCGCCTCGGACAGGGGTTGGTGATCCTGCAGCGCCACTTCGCGGATCACCTCGGCACCTTCCCCGCGCAGGGTGGCGAAGAACTTGGCGGGGTTGCCGATGCCGGCAAAGGCGATGACGCGCGCGCCCTGCCAGTGCATGCCCATGGCGAGCGGTTCGACCTTGCCGGTCAGGTGCGGCACGGGCAGGGCGGGCCATCGGGTTGCAAACCCGGCCTGCGCCGCGGCATCCCCCAGCGACAGCACGAAATCGGCGCGTTTCAGCCCGGTGCTGACCGGTTCACGCAGGGGGCCGGCGGGCAGGCACAGGCCATTGCCGAAGCCCTGCGCCGCATCGACGACGACAATGGACAGGTCCTTGGCAAGGTCCGGGTTTTGGAAGCCATCGTCCATCAGCAGGATCTGCGCGCCGGACTCCACCGCCAGACGGGCGGCGGCGGCGCGGTCACGCCCGACAAACACCGGGGCGAAGGCCGACAACAGCAGCGGTTCGTCGCCGACCTGATCGGCGGTGTGGCGCGCTTCGATGACTTGCAGGGGTCCTTGCAGGCTGCCGCCATAGCCGCGGCTGACCACAGCCACCTTGCGGCCCTGCGCGGTCAGCCGCTCGATCAGGGCGATGGCGGTGGGGGTCTTGCCGGTGCCGCCGGCGTTGAGGTTGCCGATGCAGATCACCGGCACCGGGGCACGATAAAGCGGCGGCCGCGCCACGCGCCGGGCCGTCGCCGCGCCATAGGCCCAGCCGAGCGGCGTCAAGAGCCGTGCGGCAAGACCGGGGCTTTCGGGCGCATTCATCCAGAAGCCGGGCGCGCGCATCAGCCTCGCCCATCCAGAATAGCGCGGATCATCTCCATCACCCGGGCGGTCACCTCGGCCCCGTCGGACGAGATGGTCCAGGCCGATTGCGCCTGCCGGGCCGCCCGATCCGGTGCCAGAAGATCCCCCAAGGCCAGCGCCAGATCGGCGCCCGAGCCCACCATGCGGGCGGCACGCGCGGCGCCAAGCCGCCCGTAGGCCGCCCCGTAACCGCCCGAATGCGGACCATACAGGATGGCAGAACCCATCGCGGCCGCCTCCATCGGGTTGCGCACACAGCCGGTGCCGTCCAGACTGCCGCCCAGAAACGTCACCGGGGCCAGGCGGTACCACAGGCCATATTCGACCCCGCCTTCCACCACATAGACCTCGGTTTCCGTATCCGGTTCCTGATCGGACCGGCGGCAGGCGACGCGCCAGCCCTCTTCGGCCTCGATCTTCTGCGACAGGGCGATGGCGCGGGCCGGGTCTTGTGGCACAAGGATCAAAAGCAGGCGGTGGGCGAGTTTCAGCACCTCGCGGTGGGCGGCGATGATGGCAGGCTCTTCGGCCTCGGCCACATCGGCGGCCAGCCAGACCGGGCGGGTGGCCAGAAGCCGCGCCAAGGCGGCACGGTCGGATTCGATATAGGGCAGGGCGGCGCTGCCCTCCTCCATCCGGCCAGTGATCAGCAGGTGTTCGGCATCGGCGCCTGCCTTGCGCAGGGCACGGGCGGCGCTGTCATCGACGCAAAGGATGGCGCGGAACGCGGCCAATGCAGCCTTGATCAGGCCGGGAAACCACCCCTCGCGCCCGGGCATCAGGTGCGGCACTCGGGCTTCCACCATCAGCAACGGCAATTTCCGCAGGGTGGCCTCATGGATCAGGGCCGGACGCAGTTCTGCCGTGGCAAAGATCGCCACATCGGGTTTCCAGTGGTCGAGGAAGTCTTGCACCGAGCGCGGAAAGTCGAGAGGCGCGGGTTGGACGATCGCCTCGGTCAGCGGCGGCGCGGTGGCGTCGCCGGGCAGGGTCAGAAGGACGCTGACCCCATCATCCTCGATCAGGCGGCGCGCCAGCTCCAGCATGGTGCCAAGGCTTTCGCCTTCGGGACACTGGATCCAGACAAGACTGCCCCTTGGCCGCGCCGGACGCGGGCTTTGCGGCTCGGCCACCGGGCGGGCGGAGAGGTTGTAGAGGGTCAGTCCGATGGAATAGGCCATGGGCCGGGGCTGCCTTGTGCGGGTCAGGCCCCCATTGGTTCGCTGTCTTCGGAGCCCTTGTTGGTTTCTTGCCGCAAACGGTGCAGATTGGCGATGAAATAACGCATGTGGGCGTTGTCCACGGTGCGCTGCGCCTCGGCCTTCCAGGCAAGGTAGGCGGTCTCGTAGTCGGGGAAGATGCCGACCATGTGGATGGCCGAGACATCTTTGAACACGTTCTTTTCGGGCGAAACGAGTTCGCCGCCGAAAACGAGGTGAAGGCGTTGTGCCATGGGGGCCTCTTGGTGGTTGCTGGTCGCAGGGTAATCGCTTGCGCCGCAGGGTCAAGCTGCAGTGCAGCATGGCGGGGATTTTCTTGGCCGGGCCGGGCAGGCCATGGCGCGCAGATCCGGCCCAGGCACGCGGGCCGGCGGGCGGCGGTTGGTTCGGCACCGCGTTGGTCTCCTTTTGCAGCGGTGCCGATCCATTCTGCCGCGGGGCCAGAATCAGGCTGTACAGATCGCGTCTTTCTCTGTATGGCCTGCCGGTCGGCCCAAGGGTTCCAGGGTGCGCAATGGCGGGGAGGCCAGCGCATTATAGGGAATAGAGGTGCCGGTACAGGTACTTCACGGGCTATAAGCCCCCCCTATGGGAACAGACATGACCAATATCTCCATTGCGGCGCCCCTGGCGCTGGCTTTGGCGTCGAAAGGCTATGAAGCCTTGACGCCGGTTCAAGACGCTATGCTGACCGAAAACGTGGTGGGTCGCGACCTGCTGGTTTCGGCTCAAACCGGGTCCGGCAAGACCGTGGCCTTCGGTCTGGCGATTGCGCCCGAACTGCTGGCCGGTTCGGACCAGCTGCTGTACGCCGACGTCCCCTCGGCCCTGATCATTGCGCCCACCCGCGAACTGGCCCTGCAAGTGGCGCGTGAGTTTGATTGGCTTTATGAAAACGCCAATGCCAAGGTGGCGACCTGCGTCGGTGGCATGGATTACCGCACCGAAAAGAGGGCGCTGGACCGTGGCGTGCATGTGGTTGTCGGCACGCCGGGTCGTCTGCGCGATCATATCGAGCGCGGCAGCCTGAAGCTGGAGCAGATCAGCGCCGTCGTTCTGGACGAAGCGGACGAGATGCTGGATCTGGGCTTTGAAGAAGACCTCGCCTTCATCTTGGGCGCCTGCCCGACCGAACGCCGCACGCTGATGTTCTCGGCCACCGTGCCGAAAGAGATTGAAGCGCTGGCGCGGACCTATCAGCAAAACGCGCTGCGCATCGAAGTGAAGTCCGACAAGGCGCAACACGCCGATATCGAATATCAAGGCATCTCGGTCGCCGTGCGGGACCGCGAGCACGCGATCTTCAACCTGCTGCGCTTCCACGAAGCCCGCGCCTCGATCATCTTCTGCAAGACCCGCGCCAACGTGAACCACCTGTTCGCCCGTCTGATTGACCGGGGCCTGCAGGCCGTGGCGCTGTCGGGTGAACTCTCGCAGACCGAGCGGACCCATGCGCTGCAAGCCTTGCGCGATGGCCGAGCCCGGGTGTGCGTGGCGACCGACGTGGCAGCCCGTGGCATCGACTTGCCGGGTCTGGAGCTGGTGATCCATGCCGATCTGCCGGGTTCGTCCGAAACGCTGCTGCACCGTTCGGGCCGGACTGGCCGCGCGGGCAAGAAGGGCATTTCGGCGCTGATCGTGGCCCCGGCCGAGTTCAAGAAGGCCCAGCGGTTGCTGCAAGGCGCCAAGGTTGTGGCCGAATGGATCAAGCCGCCGTCGGCGGATGACGTGCAGGGCCGTGACGACCAGCGTCTGCTGGACCATCCGGCGCTGAACCAGGCACCGGGCGAAGAGGCCGAACTGGCGCAAGGCCTGATCGAGACCCATGGCGCCGTCAACGTCGCCGCAGCCTTCATCCGCCTGTGGCGCGAAGGGCGGTCTGCGCCCGAAGTGCTGTCGGCCGACCTGCCGCCGCCCGCACCCTATGCGCCGCGCGATCGTGCCGAATTCGGGCCTTCGGTCTGGTTCGAACTGCCGGTTGGCCATCAAGATCGCGCCGAGGCGCGCTGGCTGCTGCCCAAGATCTGTGACGCCGCTGGCATCACCAAGGACGGCATCGGTGCCATCCGTGTGCAGACCGAACGCACCTATGTGCAGATCCTGTCCACCCTCGCCGGTCGGTTCAATGACGTGACCGAGATCGACACCAACCTGTCGATGACCAAGCTGGCCGTGGCGCCCGTCGATCTGGACAAGCCGCGCACCACCTCGACCGCGCGTCCGGTGCGTGCGGCCAAGCCGGAAAGCGAATACGCAACCCGCGCGCCGCGTGTGGCCCGCGAGAAGCCCGCTTACGAAAAGCCCGCCTATGCCGAAAAGCCCAGCTATGCCGAGAAGCCGGCCTATGCCGAGAAGCCGGCCTATGTTTCCGCCAAGCCCGCGCGTGTCGTGGAAGACGGCGCAGCCGAGGCTCCGGTGGCGGATCTGACCGAGGCCAAGCCGCGGTGGAGTGCCGAGGAAAAGTCCAAGCGCACCGAGGATCGTCCGGCCAAGACCGGCTATCCGAAGACCGAAGGCGCCAAGTCCTACGACAAGGCGCCGCGCAAGACCTATGACAAGCCTGCGGGCGAGCGTCCGGCCTATGAAAAGCCGGCCTATGACCGCCATGCCTCGGATCGTCCGGCTTATGAAAAGCCCGCCTATTCCAAGCCCGCGTCGGATCGTCCGGCTTACGGTGCCAAGCCTGCTTACGCCAAGCCCGCCTATGCCAAGACCGAACGGTCGGGCGATGGCGAGCGCAAGACCTGGACCCCGCTGCCGACCGACGGCGCGCCGCGCGAAGCCCGCTCGCCCTATATGGGCAAGTCGGCGGATGGCGCGCGCAAGCCTTTCGTGAAGCGCGAGGGCGATGCCAAGCCGTATGAGCGCAAGCCCTATGGCGACAAGGAAGGCTTCAAGCCGCGTTCGGCGGGTTACAAGTCGCAAGGCGGGGCCGAAGGCGGTCCGGCACGCGCCTCGGGCTACAAGAGCCACGCGGCTGGCGATGCCGCCAAACCGGCCCGCGCGCCCTATGCCGGCGACAAGCCGCGCTATGAGCCGCGTTCGGAAGGTGCTCCGTCCAAGTCGTTCGGCGCCAAGCCCTATGCGGCGAAGTCGTTCGGTGACAAGCCCGCCCGCTCGGGTGGCTTCAAGTCGCACAGTGCCGGCGATGCGCCCAAGTCCTATGCCAAGCCGGCAGCGGCACGCGATGCGGGCGACACGTCCAAGCGCTTCGTGCCGCCGCGCAAGCCGAAGATGTAAGGGTCTGAGATAGAATGAAAAAGGGCGCGGATCACTCCGCGCCCTTTTTCATTGCGGGATCAGCTCTGCCGGGGTCAGGCGGGCGATCAGTTCGGTGTGCAGGCCGGGTGGGGCCACGATGACCCCCGGGCTGCGCGGGTCCGGCGCGTTGAAGCGCAGCGGGGCGCCCTTGCGGTCGGTGACCCGGGCCCCGGCGCGAGCGGCGATCAGCGCCCCCGCGGCAATGTCCCACTCCCACGCCGGGCGCAGGGTCAGCATGGCGTCAAAGGCACCCTCTGCCACCAGACACAGCCGCCACGCCATCGAGGCGCGGAAATGGCGGGTGACGGCGGGCACGCCACCGGGGCCGGGCCAATGCTCCGGCGCGAGGGTGGCCTTGCCGGTCAGGACGCGCGCGTCCAGCGAGGTCAGGCGGGCGCTGGTCCGGATTTCGACCCCGTTCAGGGTGGCCGGCCCATTGGCGGTGGCGGCGTAAAGCTTGTCCTGCGCCGGCAGATAGACGACGCCCGCCGTGACCTGCCCGGCGCGGACCACGGCCAGCGCATGGGAAAAGGCGCTGTCGCCTTGCAGGAAGGTGCGCGTCCCATCAATCGGGTCCAGAATGAACTGACGTTCGGTGGCCAGACGGGCTGGGGAATCCTCGGATTCTTCGGACAGCCAGCCGTAGCTGGGGCGGACGCTGCGCAGATAGGTGGCCAGCATTTCGTTGACTTCAAGATCGGCGGCCGAGACCGGACCCTGCCCTTCGGGCTTTTCCCAGACCTGCGGCGATTGGCGCCAGTGGCGCAGGGCAATCGCCCCCGCCAGCTTCGCGGCTTCAATCAGCAGGTCAAGGTCATCACGCTCCGGCAAGCATCAACCCTTCGATCAGCAGGCTGGGCACGCGGGTGGAGTGGTGGGCCTTGGCGTCGTTGGCGGGCGTCAGGCGCAGCAGCATCTCCAGCAGGTTGCCCGCGATGGTGCATTCATTGACCGGGTATTTGATCTCGCCATTTTCCACCCAGAACCCCGAAGCCCCGCGGGAATAGTCGCCCGTGGTGGGATTGATGGTGGAGCCGATCAGCGAGGTGACCAGAAGGCCGGTCCCCATCGCCTGCAAAAGGTCCTCGCGGCTGACGCTGCCCGGGGTCAGGTCGATGTTGGTGGTGGCGGGCGAGGGCGGGGCCGAGGTACCGCGCGCGGCGTTGCCGGTCGATTGCAGGCCCAGTTTGCGGGCGTTGCCAAGGTCCAGCGTCCAGCCCATCAGCACGCCATCTTCCACCAAGGCCCGGCGCCGGGTTGGCAGGCCTTCGCCGTCAAAGGGGCGCGAGCCCGAGATGCGGGCGCGGTGCGGGTCTTCGATGATCGACAGACCCTTGGGCAGGATCTGCTGGCCCAGCTTGTCGCGGGCCCACGAGGTGCCGCGCACGATCGAGGCGCCATTGACCGCCATCAGCACGTGCCCGACGATCGAGGAGGCGATCCGTTCATCAAACAGCACCGGATAGGCGCCCGTCGGTGGCTTGGTGGAGCCCGCCCGTTGCAACGCCCTTTCGGCGGCCAGTTGGCCGATGCCTTCAGGGTCTGGCATGTCGGCGGCGAAGATCCGGCCCTCGGCCGCCCAATCGCGTTCCATCCCGGTGCCCGATCCGGTGAAGGCAACGGCCGAAACCGAATGCGAGGTGCGGCCATAGCCACCGGAAAACCCGTTGGAGGTGCCAAGATGCATGGCCCGGCTGGAGTAGGCCGAAGACGCTTCGACCTGGGTGATCGCGCCAGCGGTCAATGCCGCAGCTTCGGCGCGGCGGGCGGCCTCTTCCAGCGCCTTGGCGGAGGGTTCGGCGCCGGGATCGCACATTTCCAGCGCTTCGACATTCCAATGGGTGGCAAGCTGGTCAGGGCTGGCAAGTCCGACCGTGTCATCTTCGGGCGCTTCCTGGGCCATGGCCACCGCACGTTCGGCCAGACGGGTGAAGGTCGCGGGCGAGATGTCTGAGGCCGATACGCAGGCCTGACGGTGGCCGATCATCACCCGCAGGCCAACTTCGACCCCCTCGGCGCGTTCGGCCTGCTCCAGCTTGCCTTGGCGGATGTCGATGGACAGGGACTGGCCCGCCACGGCAAGGGCATCGGCGCTGTCAGCCCCGGCGGCACGGGCGGCAGACAGCAGGGCTTGGGTCAGGTGGTTCAGGTCATGCGGCATTCAGGGTCCCCTTTGCAGCAGATATGGGGGAAAGGGCGGCCGCAGACAAGGTCAGGACAGGCACCTGTCCGTGAAGTCCGGGGGCGGCAAAGCGGCGCGGCCCCCGGGCTGGGCTGGCTTATTGCAACTGCTGACCATTGGCGAGGAAGTGCTTGTCCTTGAACTCCAGCGTCGAGGTCATCTCATCGGACGTGGCAGAGGTGTTGGCGAACATGGCCAGCACCATCCGGCCCTGCGTCGCCTGATCCTGCGGCAACAGGCCCAGCTTGACCAGCGTGTCGATCACCCCGTTGACGCCGGTGGCCTTGATGTCGATCTTGCCGGTGGGGGCGGGCACGCCTGAGAAGGTTGTGGTGTCGGTGTTGTCGAAGGTGAAGCTGCCCAAGGCGCTGACTTCGGCCCCCAGAGCCTTGAGGTCGATGTTGGTGATGTCGAGCGCGTTCAGAAGGCCGGGCGCGGACTTGTCGCCGCCCTGAATTGCGCTGGCATCGGCCATGATGTCCTTGCTCATGGTGGCCTTGCCCTTGGTGTCGATGATCAGGGTGGCCGGGTCATGCTTGAGACCATTGGTCGGGTCAGCCATCGCCCAGATCGCCTCGGACGGGGCAAGGTCCACAAGGTTCACCAGGAACGAGAAGTCAGCCGGCGTGTCGGATTTGGCCACAGGCATCACCAGATGCAGCCCGGCTTCGCCATAGGTGAAGGAGGCATCGGCCAAAGGCACGTCGGGCGACACGACCTTGAAGGCGGCGCCCTTGCTGTCGGTCGAATAGTCGAATTTGCCGGCGTCCATCGTCAGGGCCAGCGCGCCGCTGGCCATGCCGCCGGTGACTTGGGTGGGTTTGCCGGACGCGTCCGTGCTGTTGACGTCAAAGCTGGTGGTCCCGAAGCCGAAAGAGCCGGTGACCGCAAAGCCCAAGGCCAAGGCGGCCTGCAGATCGCCCTTCTGGAAGTCTTTCGGCGTCTTGACGTTGAAGCTGCTGGTCAGGTCAGCGAGGCTGGCCTTGACGTCACCCGACGAACTGTCGGTATCGCTTTTGCCCTTGGCGGTCAACGAAATCGACTTGGCTTTCAAATCGTTCGACACCGCCGCCGCATCGCCGGAGGTGATCGCATAGGTGCTGGAAATCCCCTCGGCATCGACCTCGAAGGCCGCGTTCTTGTCGGCGGCGGGGGCCCCGTCCACCGTGTCGAGCGTCACTTTGAGCGTGGGGGCATCGGTCTTGTAGCTGATCGCACCGGGCGCGCCCGAGGCGGTAATCTCGGCCTTGGGGGCGGCGACGGTGAAGACAATATCGCCGGGCTTGGCGGAATCGGCGGGTTTGTGAATGGTAACAGGGAAGGAATCGTTCAACAGGACACCAACCGTGCCGTCACCCAGATCCTGAAAGTCGAGCCTGTCGAGCGTCACGCTGCCCTTGCTGTCATCGCCCAGGGTGATGTTGATCACTTCCAGCACATCGCCGTTGCGCTTGGCACTTTCCGCGGTAACCTTGGTGCCGGTGCTGGTGACGGCATCCTGCCAGGCTTGCCAGACTTGTTCGGGTGTCACGTCGGCCAGAAGGGCCGTGGAACTCATCAACAGAACGAGGGCCGAGGTTCCGGCCAGTGTGCGGATTTCCATGTCAAACTGTCCTTGAGGAAATGAGATGGCGCAGCATCGGACGACGCAGTCCTTGGGTCAAGGGATTTGACGGAGCGGATCTGCTGGCTGCCGCGCGGGGGGCTGATTGCCGCCGGAGTGCTTTTGGCAGACGGCTGGGAGGGTTTCACACCCTCCCAGACCCTCCCGTGGGATATTTGTGCCTGAATGAAGGGGGGCGCTACTCGCCGTAGGGCACCCAGACGGTCTTGACGGCGGTGGCGTGGCGCAGGAACGCGCGGCCTTCGGCTTCAGCGCCGTACCAATCGCGGGCGCGGGCGTGGTTGACCCAGGTGCGCTTGAGGTTGGCTGAGGAGTCCTTCTCGATCAGGGTCGAAAGCGGGGTGGAGGAGAAGGACCAGACGGCGTCGACATCCATGTGGCCGGCAAGCGGCTTGGCGAGCTCCTGATGGCTGCCGGTGACGATGTTGACGACACCTGCGGGCAGGTCGGAGGTTTCGAGGATCTGGTAGAAGTCGGTGGCGGACAGGGGGGCGGCCTCGGAGGGGATCAGGATGGTGGTGTTGCCCATGGCGATGGCCGGGGCCATGGTGGAGATCAGGCCGAGGAGCGGGGCCTCATCCGGGCAAAGGATGCCGATGACGCCGGTGGGTTCGTTCATGGCCAGCGCGATGCCGCGCATCGGGACGGATTTGGCGGCGCCGTCGTATTTGTCGGCCCAGGCGGCGTAGGTGAAGAGGCGCTGGATGGCGGCTTCAACTTCGGCGTCGCCGGGTTTGCCGGTGAGGTCTTTCAGGCGTTGGGCAAATTCCGCAGCGCGGGCCGAGAGGTTTTCCGCGATGTAGAACAGGATCTGCGCGCGGTTGTGGCCGGTGGCTTTGCCCCATCCTTTGGCGGCGTGGGCGGCCTCGACCGCGTTGCGGATGTCCTTGCGGTTGCCGAGGCCGATCTGGCCGAGGAGTTTGCCCTTGGGGGAGACTATGGCGCGCGAGTAGCCGCCGTCAGGGCGGGCCTGCTTGCCGCCGATGAAAAGTTTGGCGGTGCGGTCCAGGCCCTCGACCTGAAGGTCATCGGGTTCGAGGAGCGGCTTGATCTGGGCAAGGGGCTTGGTTTTGCCGGCGGGTTTGAGGTAGGACAGCAGGCCCTCCCAGCCGCCTTCACGGCCGAAGCCGCTTTCGCGGACGCCGCCGAAGCCTGCGGCGGCGTCGAACAGGTTGGTGGCGTTGACCCAGACGACGCCGGCCTTGACCTTGGGCGCCATGTCGAGGGCGAGGTTGATGTTCTCGGTCCAGATCGAGGCGGCGAGGCCGTAGCGGGTGTTGTTGGCGAGGTCGACCGCTTCGGAGGGCGTGCGGAAGGTCATCGAGACGAGGACCGGGCCGAAGATTTCCTCTTGCATCAGGGGCGAGGCGGCGGAGAGGCCGGTGATCAGGGTCGGCGGGTAGTAGCAGCCGACCGGAACCGGGGTGGCGGCGCGGTAGATCTCGCCGTCCTTGCAGGCGTTGACCAGCTTGGTGATCGTCTCAAGCTGCACGGGGTCGACGATGGCGCCGACGTCGATGCATTTGTCCAGGGGGTCGCCAAGGCGGAGGCCGTCCATCCGGCGTTTCAGCTTGGCATGGAAGCGGTCGGCGACGCCTTCCTGCACCAGAAGGCGCGAGCCGGCGCAGCAGACTTGGCCCTGATTGAACCATATGGCATCGACGAGGCCTTCGACCGCCGAGTCCAGATCGGCGTCGTCGAAGACGATGTAGGGGGACTTGCCGCCGAGTTCGAGGGTGAGGGCCTTGCCGGTGCCCGCTGTAGCCTCACGGATTTTGCGGCCGACCGAGGTGGAGCCGGTGAAGGCGATCTTGTCGAGGCCGGGATGGGCCACGAGGGCTGCGCCGGTGTCGCCGTCTCCGGTGACGATGTTCAGGACGCCTTTGGGCAGGCCAGCCTCGCGGGAGATTTCAGCGAAGAGCAGGGCCGTGAGGGGCGTGTATTCGGCGGGCTTGAGGACGATGGTGTTGCCGGCGGCCAGGGCCGGTGCGACTTTCCAGGCCAGCATCAAGAGAGGGAAGTTCCACGGGATGACGGCGCCGCAGACGCCGAGCGGTTCAAGGCCGGGCTGTTCTGAGGGCAGAAGCTGGGCGAGGCCGGCGTGGTAGTAGAAGTGGCGGGCCACCAGCGGAATGTCGATGTCACGGCTCTCGCGGATCGGTTTGCCGTTGTCCATCGTCTCCAGCACGGCCAGCAGACGGGAATGCTTCTGCACGAGACGGGCGAGGGCGTAGAGATATTTCGCGCGTTGATGGCCCGAGAGCTTGGCCCATTTCGGCTGGGCGCGGCGGGCGGCTGAAATGGCGGCGTCAAGGTCGGTGGCGCTGCCTTGGGTGACCTCGGCCAGGATGTCGGTGGTCGCAGGGTTGCGGGTGGCGAAGGTCTGGCCGGGGGCGGTGAAAGCACCGTCGATCCAGTGGCCGAACTGCCCCTTGTGCTTGGCAAGCCAGGCCAGCACCTCGGCATTGGATTCCGGGGCGGGGCCGTAGGACATGGAGTCGAAGATATCGCGGACGGTCATGGATTATCCCATCGCATGGCGGTTGGCGGCGGAATAGCGGCCGGTGAGGTGGTGTTCCAGCTGGCGTTCAATGTCGCCGAGGAGAGAGGAGGCGCCGAAGCGGAAGAGGTCGGGTTGCAGCCAGGGCAGGCCGAGTTCGTCTTTGAGGAGCGAGAGGTAGACGAGCGCGTCTTTGGCCTTCGAGATGCCGCCGGCGGGCTTGTAGCCGACCTTGAAACCCGTGCGTTCCTCGTACTCGCGGATGCAACGCAGCATGGTCAGGGTGACGGGCAGGGTCGCGTTGACCGTCTCTTTGCCGGTGGAGGTCTTGATGAAATCGGCCCCACCCATCATGCACACAAGGCTGGCGCGGGCGACGTTGCGCAGGGTGCCAAGTTCGCCGGTGGCGAGGATGGTCTTCATGTGGGCCTCGCCACAGGCGGCGCGCATCTCGCGGGTTTCGTCGTAAAGCGCCTGCCAGTTTTGCGTCAGGACGTGGCGGCGGGAGATGACGATGTCGATCTCTTTCGCGCCGGCTTTGACCGACTCGCCGATCTCGGCGATGCGCAGGGGATAGGGCGACAGGCCGGCGGGAAAGCCGGTGGAGACGGCAGCGACGGGGATGCCCGAGCCCTCAAGGGCATTGACGGCGGTTTCGACCATGTCGTGATATACGCAGACGGCACCAACTTTCAGGTCGGGCATGCCCAAGGCGTCCAGCAGTTCGGCGCGGACGGGTTGGCGGGCTTTGGCACAAAGGCGTTCGACCCGGCCGGGGGTGTCGTCACCCGACAGGGTGGTCAGGTCGATGACCGAGATAGCCTTCAAAAGCCACGCCGCCTGATAGTCTTTCTTCACGCTGCGGCGACCGCCGAGGGTGGCACAGCGCCGCTCGATGGCCGAGGTGTTGGCTTGTACACTGGCAACCCAATCCAGATCCAGCGCCATGCCGGGATTGCGGGCATGCGACAGTTGGGGGAGTTGGTGCCCAGTCGTCTGGGCATTCAGCGTCGCTTCGGGGGTGAGGGTCTGCATCATGGCCTCCGCAGGATCGTGTGAGGTTTGCATGGCAGGCGGCATGCTGGCAAGGTGCGGTTTCGGACCCTGCCGTCAAATTTTACCAACGGGTCAAGAACGGGAGGCCAGGGTGGACCTGACATTGCATTGGGCGGGGCTGGCCTCGCTGGCGATCTTTGTGGCGGCTTACGGGCTGGTCATTCTGGAAGAAGTGACGGGGATGGCGAAATCCAAGCCCGTCCTGATGGCGGCGGGGTTGATCTGGGGGCTGATCGGGCTGGCTTTCACCGCCTCGGGTCAGGGCGAGGCGGCGCACGCGGCGGCGCTGGCGGTGATCGAGGACTATGGCGAGTTGTTCCTGTTCCTGATCGTGGCGATCACCTACGTGAACACCTTGGAGGAGCGGCGGGCGTTTGAGGTGCTGCGCGGGGCCTTGGTGCGGCGGGGGCTGAGTTACCGCCAGCTGTTCGTGCTGACCGGGGTGCTGTCGTTCTTTCTGTCCAGCGTCTTGGACAACATGACCACGGCCCTGGTGATGGGGGCGGTGGTGTTGTCCTTGGGGCGCGACAACCGCCGGTTTGCCGTGCTGGCCTGTATCTCGGTCGTGGTGGCCTCGAACGCCGGGGGGGCGTTTTGCCCGTTTGGCGATATCACAACGCTGATGGTCTGGCAGAAGGGCAAGCTGGAATTTGCCGCGTTCTTTGACCTGTTCCTGCCCTCGGCGGTGAATTGGCTGGTTCCGGCGGCGATCATGTTCTTTGCCGTACCGGCCAGCCGACCCGCGGCCTTGCCGGGGCGTGTGCAGGGAAAGCCGGGGATGTGGTTGGTGGTCGTGCTGTTTGCGGCAACGATTGCCACGGCGGTGGGGTTCAAGAACTATCTGAACCTGCCGCCCGCTATGGGGATGATGCTGGGCCTCGGCTATCTGCAGATGCTGGCCTTCGGGCTGAGCGTCACCGGCGGCCGGCGGGGCGACGAGGACATGGTGCTTGACAGCTTTGCGCAAGTGCAGCGGGTGGAGTGGGACACGCTGCTGTTCTTCTTCGGCATCATCTTTGCGGTGGGGGGGCTGGGGGTGCTGGGCTATCTGGCACTGGCCTCCAAGGTCTTGTACGCCGGGCTGGGGCCCTTGCCGGCCAATGCCCTTGTGGGGCTGTTGTCGGCGGTGGTGGACAATATTCCCTTGATGTTTGCCGTGCTGACGATGGATCCGGCGATGAGCCAGGGCCATTGGCTGCTGATCACGCTGACCTGTGGCGTCGGCGGGTCGATCCTGTCGATCGGGTCAGCCGCGGGGGTGGCGCTGATGGGGCAGGCGAAGGGGACCTATACGTTCCTCGCGCATCTGCGGTGGAGTTGGGCGGTGGGCCTGGGCTACGCGGCCTCGATCCTCGTGCATCTGTGGTGGAATGCGGCGCTGTTCTGATCGGGGTCCGATCCGGCGCGGGCCATGGACAGATTGCCCAACCGACGCCAAGGCTTGGCGCAGATTGCCCATCCGGTGGGGCGCGGTTAGGTTAGCGCAAACTTGGGGGAGTCGGCATGTCCTTTTACGAAAGCTACGATCCGCGTTTTGGCACCTATGTGATGTTCAATGCGCCGCTGAAGAAACTGGCCACCGGCTTTGACTGGGTCGAGGGGCCGGTCTGGATGGGCGACGCCGGCTGCCTCTTGTTCAGCGACATCCCGAACAACAAGATCCTGCGCTGGACGCCCGACACCGGGATCACGACCTATCGGGCGCCGTCGAGCTATTCCAACGGCCACACGCGGGACCGGGTCGGTCGGCTCTTGTCCTGCGAGCATGGCACACGGCGCGTCACGCGGACCGAATGGGATGGGTCGATCACCGTCATTGCCGATGGCTTTCAGGGCAAGCGCCTGAATTCGCCCAATGATGTGATCGTGAAATCGGACGGTTCGATCTGGTTCAGCGATCCGCACTATGGCATCGGCACCGATTACGAGGGCTACAAATCCGAACAGGAACTGCCCTGCAACGTCTACCGCGTCGACCCGGATGGCACGATCGAGGCGGTTCTGACCGATTTCAACGGACCGAACGGCCTGTGCTTCAGCCCCGATGAAAGCCTGCTTTACGTGGCCGACACCGGACGGATGGGCCATGCCGACCCGACGCATATCCGGGTTTTCGACATGGCTTCGGGCCGGCCAAAGGGGGGGCGTGTGTTCCATTCCATCACCCCCGGCGTGGCCGACGGCTTCCGGGCCGACAGCGACGGCAACATCTGGTCTTCCGCCCGCGACGGGGTGCATTGCATCGCGCCGGATGGTACGCTGCTGGGGAAAATCCTGGTGCCGGAAATCGTCTCGAACGTCTGCTTTGGCGGGCGCGCCAAGCATCATCTTTATATCACGGCGACGACCAGCCTCTACATGGTCGCGCTCAACCGCAAAGGAGTGCAGCAACCATGAGCAAGGCTCACATCGGGCTTATCGGCCTTGGAACCATGGGGGCAATGCTGGCCCTGAACATCGCCGAGAAGGGCTTTCCCATCGCGGTGTGGAACCGCACGACCTCGGTAACGCATGCCTTCAAGGCGGAGGCCGGCGATCTGGCCGACCGGATCATCCCGACCGAGACGCTGGCCGATCTGGTGGCGGCGATTGAAAAACCGCGCTCGATCATCCTGATGGTGCCGGCCGGCCCCGCGGTGGATCAGCAGATCGAGGCGCTGCGGCCCTTGTTGGACGCCGATGACCTGATCATCGACGCGGGCAACGCCAATTTCCACGACACCAACCGCCGCGCCGAAGAAGCCAAGGTCAAGGGGCCGCGGTTCCTGGGCATGGGCGTGTCGGGCGGCGAAGAGGGCGCACGGCACGGCCCCTCGATCATGGGCGGGGGCGAGAAGGAAGACTGGGACCGCGTGGCCCCGGTTCTGGAAGCGATTTCCGCGAAATATCAAGGGATTGCCTGCGCGACCTGGATGGGGCAGGGCGGCGCTGGTCATTTCGTGAAAGCCGTCCACAACGGCATCGAATATGCCGACATGCAGATGATCGCCGAGATTTACGGCGTGATGCGCGATGGTCTGGGCATGTCCGCCGCCGAGATCGGCGGGGTGTTTGACCGCTGGAACGAAGGGCCGCTGCAAAGCTATCTGATTGAAATCTCTGCCGCTGTGTCCAAGGCCACCGATGGCGCGCATCCGATGCTGGATGTGATCCTCGACAAGGCAGGCCAAAAGGGCACCGGCCGCTGGACGGTGATCGAGGCGCAGAATCTGGCAGCACCGATCCCGGTGATCGAAGCGGCGGTGATGGCGCGCAACGTCTCGGCCCGGCTGGACGAACGGCGCAAGGGCGAGGCGGTGTTTGGTGCCGCCCCGGTGGCCTTGCCCAAGGGCGCGCTGACGGTCGAGGCGCTGGAACAGGCGATGATCGCGGGCAAGATCCTGTGCTATGCCCAAGGCTTCACGCTGATCGTCTCGGCGGGCAAGGAATTCGGCTGGGACCTGCCTTTGCCCGCAATTGCAAGGGTTTGGCGCGAGGGCTGCATCATCCGCTCCTCCATGCTGAACGACATGGCGACGGCGCTGGAGCAAGACCCGACCCGTGGCCTGATGCTGGCGCCGTTCTTCGCCGACCACCTGAAGGCGTCCTCCCCCGGTCTGCGGCAGGCGGTGTCTGTCGGCGCGGCACATGGTTTGCCCCTGCCGGCGCTGTCGGCGGGGCTGGCGTGGTTTGACATGATGCGCACCGGGCGCAGCACGGCCAACATGATCCAGGCGCAGCGCGATTTCTTCGGGGCGCATGGATTTGAGCG
Organism: Stagnihabitans sp.; assembly: GCF_964946895.1. NCBI lineage: Bacteria > Pseudomonadati > Pseudomonadota > Alphaproteobacteria > Rhodobacterales > Paracoccaceae > Stagnihabitans > Stagnihabitans sp. Next base: position 58,555 of record NZ_CBBQHX010000015.1, read on the forward strand.
GCTGGATCAGCCGGGGACCGGGCTGCATGGGCCCTGGGGCGCGCATATGGTCTGAGGGCGGAGCGGGGGCCAGCCCCCGCACCCCCGGGATATTTATGAACAAATGAAAGGGGGCGCGGGGAAACCTGCGCCCCTTTTGCGTAAGGGGTGAGCGGGCGCTGGGGTCATTCGGGGACTGGGGCGGGAAAGGACGGACGTCTTACCCGTGTGCCTTCTGTCGCGAGGCGCGGCAAACGAAAGGGAGGTTACGGCTTGTTCGCGACCGGGGCGCAGGGGAGAACCCCACCCTCCATGCGGAAGGCGACGTCGAGCATGCGGTTGGAAAAGCCCCATTCGTTGTCGTACCAGCCGAAGACGCGCAGCATCCCGCCCTTGGTCACCCGGGTTTCGGGCAGGGCCATGATGACGCTTTCAGGGCGGGCACGGAGGTCAGAGGAGACGAGGGGGGCGGTGGTGGTGCCGATAACGCCGCCTGCGGCGGTGAGGGCGGCGTTGACTTGCGCTGCGGTGGGGGTATTGGCCAGCATCACGGCCAGATCGACCGCTGACACCGATGCTGTCGGCACGCGGACGGCGGAGGCTTCGATGCGGCCAGCGATCTCGGGCAGGACCGTGTCCAGCAGGCGCTGGGCCGAGGTGGTGGTGGGTACCATCGACAGGGCAGCGGCGCGGCTGCGGGCATAGTCCGCCGCCGGGGCGTCGGTCGTGGGTTGGCTGCCGGTGTAGCAGTGGATCGTGGTCATGCTTCCCGTCACCACGCCCCAGTTCTGATGCAGCAACCGGACCAAGGGGGCCAGCGCGTTGGTCGTGCAACTGGCGTTCGAAACGATGCGCTGCGCGCCAAGGGCGGCCTCGTTCGCACCAAGCACCACGGTCAGGTCGGCGGCCTTGGAGGGGCCGGAGACGAGGATGCGCCGGGCCCCGGCGGTCAGACCGCGCTGGGCCACCTCCAGCGCATCGGCGCGGCCAGTGCATTCCAGCACCACATCGACGCCTGACAGGTCCAGCGCCGAAATGTCCGGCGTGCGGTGCAGGGGGATGGCGCGGCCATCGACCACCAGCGCGCCTTCGGCCAAGGAGACCGTGCCGCGCCACGGGCCGAAGACGGAGTCATATTGGAAGAGGTAGGCGCACATCTCGGCGGCGGCGATGTCGTTGATGCCGGCGATGTCCAGCCCCGGCCACCCTGCGGGGGTCTGCGCCCAGGCCCGCAGGACCGAGCGACCGATGCGGCCAAAGCCGTTGATGAAGATGCGCATGGGTTCCCCTCCGGTTTTGCCGGAATTTGATCATATTGCGAAGGGCGCTGCAATATCAGCCTTGTCGGGGTACATTTGCCACCTGGGGGCCTGTGGCCGTGGGCGGCGGGGCATTGACCGACGGGCCCCGGTCCGGCACATCGGTCGGGTCAGCGGAGGACGCCATGCGCTTTTCACGTCAGGTCAAGATCGCACCGTCCATCCTCGCCGCCGACTTTGCCGATCTGGGGGCGGAGTGTCGGGCAATGGAGGATGCGGGGGCCGATTGGCTGCATGTGGATGTGATGGACGGGCATTTCGTGCCGAACCTGACCTTCGGGCCGGGGATGTGCGCGGCGTTGCGGCCGCATATCCGGGGGGTGATGGATGTGCATCTGATGATCTCTCCGGTCGATGGCTTTCTGGAGGGGTTTGCCAAGGCCGGGGTGGACCGGATGACGGTGCATCTGGAAAGCGGGCCGCATATATTGCGGACCTTGCAGCGGGTGCGGGACTTGGGCTGCAAGGCCGGGCTGGCGATCAATCCGGGGACCGGGATCGAGCCGGTGCCAGGACTGCTGGATGCGGTGGACATGATCGTGGTGATGACGGTCAGCCCGGGGTTCGGCGGGCAGAAGCTGATCCCGGGGCAGATTGCGAAGGTCAGGGCGCTGCGGGCGATGCTGGGGGCGCGGCCCATCCATATTGAGATCGACGGCGGGGTGGCGTTGGAGAATGCCCGCAGTCTGGTCGAGGCGGGGGCGGATGTGCTGGTGGCCGGGGCATCGCTGTTCCGTGGGGGGGCGGCGGAGTATCGCGCCAACATTGCGGCCTTGCGGGCGGCGGCGGAGGGCAGGGGGCCAGCCCCCTGACCCCCGGGATATTTGCGCCTGAATGAAGGGGGTCAGAGGGTCAGCGCGTGATCCAGCTTGTTGAGGAAGATGTCGGCCTCTGACGTCTTCAGCACCAGCGGCGGGCGGATTTTCAGGACATGGCCTTTGGGGCCGGTGGCAGAGATCAGGACCCCGGCGTCGCGCAGGGCATTGACGATGCGGGCGGCTTCTTTGGCGGAGGGTTGGCCGTTTTCAAGGATGTCCTGACCAAGGAACAGGCCGGTGGCGCGCAGAGGGCCCAGGGTTTCATGGCGCTTGCCCAAGGCGCGCAGGCCTTCGGCCATGTGGGTGCCGACCCTGGTGGCGTTGTGCAGAAGGTTTTCACGCTCGATCACCTCCATCACCGCGATGGCGGTGGCGGCGGCCACGGCGTTGCCGCCGAAGGTGTTGAAATAGCGGCCTTTCGCGCCGAACTCGGCCAGCACTTCGGGGCGCAGCACCAAGGCTGCGACCGGATAGCCGTTGCCCATCGGTTTGCCCAAGGAGACCATGTCGGGGATCAGGCCGTGGCGCTGGAACCCCCACCAGTGGGAGCCGGTGCGGCCAAAGCCGGGCTGCACCTCGTCGGCGATGAAAAGGCCTCCGGCTTGGCGGATCGCTTCGACGGCGGGTTTGAGGAAGCCTGCCGGGTCGGCGAAGACGCCGTCGGAGGAGAAGACCGTGTCGACAATCAGGACGGCGGGTTTGATGCCGTGGCGTTTGAGGTCGTCGATCGCCTTCTGCACCTCGGCGGCGAAAGCTTGGCCCAGATCGCCGGTCAGGTTGCTGGGGTCAGGGGCGGGGATGGTGCGGACATGTTGGCCAAGGCTGACTCCCGTCCCAAGCGAAGGGGAGAAACCCGCCACCGCATGGGTGACGCCATGATAGGCGTTCTGCGTGACGATCACCCCGGTGCCTCCGGTCTGGGCGAAGGCGATGCGCAGGGCAAGGTCGTTCGCCTCGGACCCGGTGCAGGTGAACATGACCTGAGAGAGTTCGGGGGGAAAGTGCCCCAGCAGTTTCTCGGCGCAGTCCAGCACGACCTCGTTCAGATACCGGGTGTGGCTGGCATAGGTGGTGGCCTGACGTGCGGTGGCGGCGGTGACGTGGGGGTGGCAGTGCCCCAACGACGCCACGTTGTTGTAGCAATCAAGATAGGCCTTGCCTTGGGCATCGTACAGCCAGACGCCCTCGCCGCGGACCAGATGCACCGGGGTTTCGTAAAACAGCCGGTACGCGGGCCCCAGCAGGCGCTGGCGGCGGGCGATCAGGGCCTGATCCTCGGGCGGCAAGTTGCCCTGACCGGGGACATAGGCGTTCACCATCGTCTCGTCGCGTTTCATCATCAGGTCCACAGGTTGGAAAGGTCGGCGCCCTGCAAGGCGCGCAGGCCGGCAGACGCAGAGGGGACATTGCGCAGGATATAGGGCGCGTTGTCAGGATAGCGGGCGGCGCGGGCCGAGGCGATGGCAAGGGTGGTCAGCATCCGCGTCGCGGTCAGCATCGGGAACAGGCGCTGCTCCAGCGCGGTCAGCGGCAGGGTGGCGTGATAGGCCTGCGCGAAGGCTTGCAGACTTGCCAAGGGGGCGGCGGGGTCGACCTGATAGCTGGCGGCCACCGCCATGTCACAGACCAGCGGCGTTTCCACCATGTCCCCGAAATCCAGCACCCCGGCGATGGCATCAGGATTGTCCGGCTCGGTCAGCAGGTTGTGCGGGTTGAGGTCGTTGTGCACGACTTGCCAGCGGCAGTCCGGCAGATGCGGCAGGACCTTGGTCTCGAACTGATCCAGGGTCGCCTCGCACAGCGGCCGCAGGTCTTCCGCCACATGCGGCAGCAAGGGGCGCAGGCGGGCGGCGTGGCGGATGTCCCATTGCAGGTCCTGGCCACCGGCGGGGTCGTGGAAGCCTTGCAGGCCAAGCGACAGTCGCGCCGCCATGCGCCCGATGGCCGCGCGCTGGGCGTGGGATTTCGGCGCAAGGTGAAGGGGGTGACCCTCCAGATAGGTCAAGACGCGCAGAAGGCCATGGTCCGTCGGCACCTCGGTCGCGCCGGACACCGTGCGGACGACGCGGGGCACCGGCAGGGCCGTAGCTTCCAGATGCCGCAGGGCCCGGGTCTGGAAATGGGTCACCGCAGCAGGCTCTGCCGGGTTGGCGAGTTTCACGACATACCGGCCCCGATCGCTGCTCAGCCGGAAGTTCAGATCGCGCTCCGAGGTCAGCGGCGACAGCGTGCCGGTCAGACCCCAATGCCGGATCACCAGCGCCAAAGCCTCATCTGCCGCCAGCACGGGCGGCGGGGTGGTCAGATTGGCGCCAAGTGTGGTGGACATGGGATCCCTTTTTGCCGCCATCAAGGCGAAGCGGGGCGCAAGTGTCAACCAAGCTCGATCCACAGCGGGACATGGTCAGAGGCGATTTCGTCGGTGTCGGCCCAGGCGCGCTGGACGCGGGGCGCAAGGTCGGCGCTGACAAAGGCGTGGTCCAGCTGGCGCAGGCGGCGTTCCCCGGCGATGATCTTTTCATGCGTGTGCAGGCGGGTGCCGGTCAAGGCCACGGCATCGACCAGACTGTCGGCATAGCGGGCACCGGGGTGATAGGGCGCCTGACCGGTCAGGCGCAGATATTCCGCGCTGCCCGGCTCCATGTTGAAATCGCCCAGCCAGATGGTGGATGTGGGAAAGGGCGGCTCGGGCTGGCTTTCGGTCCAGTTGCGGGACGGCTCGTCATCGGTGCCGCTCCACGGGCCGGACTGGTAGGGAAGTGTGCGCAGAACGTCGATCTGGGCCAGACGCTCTTCGACGCCGACATGGGCAAGGTGCAGGGAAAACACCCGCAACGGGCCGCAGGGCGCGGCGACCACCGCCTCCAGCGCGCAGGTCTGGGTGTTGATCGGGTCCAGCATGCGGCGCAGCGGCAGCAGGTGGGTGCGGCTCCAGACAATCGGCCAGCGCGAGAGAATCATCGGGCCGAACTGGCGGCGGCGGTTGCGGTCGGTGGGGGTGGCGGCGTCCATGTCGAAGCCTGCACCGAAGACCATATGGTGGTCCGGCAGCATTTTGGCCAGAAGCGCGGGCTGATCCTGAAAGCCGCTGCGCGACCAATGGCGGTCCACCTCTTGCAAGGCGGCGATATCGGCGGATTTCACCACACCTGCGGCGCGCGAAAGATCATGGCGGTCATCGCGGCCAGAACCGTACTGGATGTTGTAGGAAAGCAGTCGCATGGCGGCTTGGCCTCTAGGGGTGGGGGGCGCTGGACGCAATGGGGGCGGCGTTTTGTAGGCTCTGTCAAGGCCGCGCGCCCGCGATGACCGGGCTTTCTTTTCCCTCAGGGGTTGCTTTTGAAGGGGAATAGGCGCATGTGGATCAGGCGAACCGCTAATTATCGACCCTGTCTGGCTACGGCTGCAGCTTTCGATCTTGATGTGACTGCGCCGGGCCATCGCATTCCTGCGGATGGCAGACAAACAGGAGTACACACGATGGCCAAGGGCACCGTGAAATGGTTCAACGCAACTAAAGGTTTCGGCTTTATCGCTCCGGAAGGCGGCAAGAAGGACGTGTTCGTCCACATTACCGCCATGGAACGCGCTGGCATCCGCCAACTGGCTGACGGCCAAGCCGTGACCTTCGACATCGAAGCTGGCCGTGATGGCCGCGAGTCGGCGATCAATCTGGCGCTGGCATAAGCTTTTCGCTGCGGGCTTCGGCCAGCGGCAAAGGGTTTTGGAAAGGGGTGGCCGAAAGGCCACCCCTTTTTCGTGTGCGGGCTGGATCTTGGCGCGGCGTGGCCTAAGGTTCTGCCACCCCCGGAGAGCCTGACCATGCATGATAACCGCATCGACCTGATCCGCCCCGACGCGCCCGAGCTTGCCTGGCCCGGGCCGCATCCGGTGGGCGTCAAGACGCTGAAGCTGGTCAATCCGGACCAGGCCGATGTGCTGTCGCAGGGCGTCACGGACCGGCATCTGGTGGTGGAACTGTGGTATCCGGCGGTGGAGCATACGGTTCCCGGTGGCACCTATCGCACGCTGTGCCGCGATGGCCGGACTCCGGTCACCCTGCACGGCCGCGCCGCGCGGGACGCAGTGCAGGCGTCCGGGGATTTCCCGCTGGTGATCCTGTCGCACGGTTACCCCGGCAACCGGATGCTGATGAGCCATCTGGGCGAGGCCCTTGCCTCCAAGGGCTATCTGGTGGCCAGCCTTGATCATCCCGAAAGCACCTATGGCGATCCGGCCTTTCTGGGCGGGCAAGCTTTCGCCTCGACCCTGGTGAACCGGCCCTTGGACACGGCTTTCGTGGCGGGGGCGCTGGCGGCCAAGGCTTACGCGATCATCGGCTATTCGATGGGCGGCTATGGGGCATTGGTGGCCGCAGGCGCCTCGGTGGCCGAAGCGACCCTGACAATGCCGCGCGGCGGCGGGCCCTGGATGGCGCGGCACCGGGCCGCACAGGCGGACCCCAGGCTGAAGGCAATCGTGCCGATCGGGCCCTGGGGGCGGCAGTATGGGGTCTGGGACGCCGCCGGGATGGCAGGCCTGTCGGTGCCGATGCTGCTTCTGGCGGGCAGCCTGGACGAGGTGTCAGGCTATGCGACGGGGATGCGGAAGATATTCGACGAGGCGGTCGGGGTGACCCGTCATCTCTTGACCTTCGACGGGGCGGGCCACAATGCGGCGGCGCCCTATCCGGCACCGCAGGAAAGCTGGGCGGCGGTCGATTGGCTGCCCTTCGTGCCGTTTGAGCATTATGCCGACAAGGTCTGGGATACGGTGCGGATGAACAACATCGCGGCACATGCCATCACGGCCTTTCTGGATGTGCATCTGAAAGGGCAAGGGGCGCAGGGGCGCTATCTGTCGGCAGACTTCGCAGGCTTTGCCGAGGGCACCGCGCGCGGCCTGCGGTGGGAGACCTTGCCGTGACAGGGACGCATTGCACGCCTGCCTTGGGCCCCGCCTGCCATTACCCCGCGACGGTAAAGGCAGACGGGTAGCGGTATTCCTCCAGATTGGCACTGGGGCCGATGCGGTCGACCACGGCGAACAGGCCGGGGCCCTGCAGCGGGGTCAGCACGCCGTGCCAGGTGCCGCGATGCAGGTTGATGCCCTGCGCCCCGTTGGTCAGGAAGGCGCGCGGTGTGGCCTGCGGCCCCTGCGAAACGATGACGAGGAACGGATGCTCGGACATCGGGATAAAGGCCTGGCTGCCCTCCGGGTGACGCTCGATCAGGTCGAAGCTGTAGGGCAGGGCGCGCGGCACCGCCTTGAAGATCGAGATGCCGGGCCGGTTCGCAGCGCTGACCTCGGGCGCGGTATCAATCCGGGCGCGGTCGTGGTGACGTTGGCAAAGGCCGGCGTTGATCAGGCGAAAGTCGCCGGTCGCGTCAAGGACGTCGCCGAACGGGGCGAAGGCCGCGGCAGTGAGGGGTTCGGTCTGGAGGATCATGCGGGTCTTTCTGGGCAGGCGCCGGGGGTTTCACACCCCCGGACCCCCGTGGGATATTTGGACAAGTATGAAAGGGGGCGGCGGCCGGGGTGATCCGGCCGCGACCTTGCAGCGGGGCAGGAGAGGCCAAAGGCCATGGTGGCGGCCCCAGTTACCGGCCCAGAACGCCGCGCAATTTGGCATGGCGGTTGACGTCCTTGTACAGCAGGTAGCGGAACGGCCCCGGTCCGGCCGCATAGCAGGCCTGCGGGCAATAGGCGCGCAGCCACATGAAGTCGCCCGCCTCGACCTCGACCCAATCCTTGTTCAGCTTGTAGACCGCCTTGCCTTCAAGGACATAAAGCCCGTGTTCCATCACATGGGTTTCTTCGAACGGGATCACGCCGCCGGGCTGGAAGGTCACGATGTTGACATGGGCGTCATGGCGCAGATCGGTCGGGTCAACGAAACGGGTGGTGCCCCAGCGCTCGCCCGTGTCGGGCATCCAGCGGATGGGCGTGTCCTGCTCGTTGGTCACGAAAGCCTCGGGGGCGGCCACGCCCGGGGCGGGTTCGTACAGCTTGCGCAGCCAGTGGAAGCGGGCCGGGCTGGCACCCTCGGCCAGCAAGGTCCAGCGGGCGCCCGCCGGCAGGAAGGCATAGCCGCCGGGGGACAGATCGTGGCCCTGACCGTTGATGGTGATCGTCGCCTCGCCATGCGTGACGAACAGCCAGTGTTCCGCGCCCGCCTCGGCATCGGGCGCGTCAGAGCCGTGGCCGGGCTGCACCTCCATCACATATTGGCTGAAGGTTTCGGCAAAGCCCGACAGCGGCCTTGCGATCAGCCACATCCGCGTGCCGGTCCAGCCGGGCAGATAGCTGACCACGATGTCGGAAAAACAGCCCTTGGGAATGAAGGCATAGGCGTCGGTGAAGACGGCCCGCTGGGTCATCAGCGCGGTTTGCGGCGGCAGACCGCCGGTCGGGGCGAAATATCCGGTCATGGCAAAATGTCTTTCAAGCGGAGGGCGGCGATACGTTCCACCTGGGCGCAGGCGGTGGCGAATTCGGTGGCGGTGTCGTTGGCGAGGCGCGTCTGGAATGCCGCGAGGATCGAGGCCTTGGTGTTGTCGCGCACCGCGATGATGAAGGGGAAGCCGTGTTTGGCGACATAGTCGGCGTTCAGCCGCTGGAAGGTGGCGCGCGCGTCATCCGTCAGGGCATCCAGCGCCGCACTGGCCTGTTCCGCCGTGCTTTCCGGCGTCAGGCGCCGCGCCGCTGCCAGTTTGCCGGCAAGGTCGGGGTGGGCTTGCAACACGCCCAACCGCGCCTCGGGGCTGGCCGAACGGAACATCCGCGCCAGCGCATTGTGCAGACCCGCCGCACTGTCATGGGCCGGCCCCAGCTCCAGATCAAAGGCGCGCTCGGCGATCCAGGGGGAGTGTTCGAAGATGCCGCCGAACCGGGCTGTGAACCGCGCGCGGCTCATCTGGCTGGGGCGTTCGATGCGTTGGTGCGGGTGGTGGGCGGCCCAATGCTGCGCAATCTCGATCCGGCGGGCGAACCAGACGTCCTTGTGCATGCGCGCATAATCCAGAAAGCGCTTCAGCCCCGCGATCTTGCCCGGCCGCCCGATCAGCCGGCAGTGCAGGCCGACCGAGAACATCTTCGGGCTTCCCGCCTCGCCCTCGGCATAAAGCGTGTCGAAGGTGTCGCGCAGATAGGTGAAGAACTGCTCCCCCTCGATATAGCCCGGGGCGGTGGCAAAGCGCATGTCGTTGGCTTCAAGCGTGTAGGGCAGGATCAGTTGGTCCCGCGCGCCCACCTCGCGCCAATAGGGCAGATCGTCGTCATAGGTGTCGGAAATCCAGTCGAACTGCCCGGTCTCTGCCGTCAAATCCACCGTGTTGACCGAGCAGCGCCCGGTGTACCAGCCGCGCGGCGGCTCCCCCACCACTTCGGTATGCAGGCGGATCGATTCCGCGATCTGGCGACGCTCCTCCTCCGGGGCCATGTCGCGGTGATCGACCCATTTCAGCCCGTGGCTGGCAATCTCCCAGCCCGCCGCCTTCATCGCCGCCACCTGCTCGGGGTTGCGCGCCAAGGCGGTCGAGACGCCATAGATCGTCACCGGAATCTCCATGCCGGTAAACAGCCGGTGCAACCGCCAGAACCCGGCGCGGGCGCCGTAATCATAGATTGATTCCATGTTCCAATGGCGCTGACCGGGCCACGGGGCCGCCCCGGCGATGTCGGACAGGAACGCCTCGGACTGGCCATCGCCGTGCAGGATGTTGTTCTCGCCGCCCTCTTCGTAGTTCAGGACCAACGAAATGGCGACTTTCGCGCCACCCGGCCAGGCGGCATCGGGCGGGGTTTGGCCGTGGCCACGGAAATCTCGGGGGTAACGTTGCATGGAACACCTTGGGCTGACAGGCTCAGACTATGCGGGATAGACAGGGTCCGGTATCAAATAAAGCCGGAAAGTGATTTGCCCCGGCATGGGGGTGCGGCGGTCCGCCGATTGCGGCAAGCTGCGGAAAATGGAGGCGATGATGGCGGATGGCTGGCTGACCACACATGTTCTGGATACTGCGCGCGGCGTGCCTGCGGCGGGGGTGAAGATCATGCTGTACCGGGTGACGGGCAACAGCCACACGCTGATCGCGCAAACCGTGACCAATGCCGATGGCCGCAGCGATGCGCCGCTGCTCAAGGGCAAGGACTACCGCGCCGGCGGGTATGAACTGGTGTTCTGTGCCGGCGACTATCTGCGCGCCACCGGGCAGGTCGCGGGCGAGACGCTGTTTCTGGATCAGGTGCCGATCCGCTTCGGCATCAGCGACGAGGGCGCGCATTACCACGTGCCGCTGCTGCTGTCGGCCTTCGGCTATTCCACCTATCGCGGCAGCTGACCCCTAACCGCCGCACTTGACCGAACCGGTCAGCCATTGGCCGTTGGTGCAGGTGTAAAGCCAGCCCGACGAGTTGCACTGCGTCGCCCCGTCAGGGGAACAGGCCGCCATCGGTGTGACGCCGCCGTTGTAATAGCCACCCTGCTGCGGCGGGTTGACGTAAAGCCCGTACAGGCTTTCGACAAAGTAGTCGTAATCCATGCCACCGCCATAGATCTGGTAGGCATTGTCGATCTCGTTGGAGCAGACATAGCTCCACTGGTCAAAGGACATGCCGGGCGGCGGCGGGTTGCAATTGGCCAGGGCGGCACCGCAAGACCCAAGCAGAACGGCAAGAACGGCAAGGACAAGGCGCGACATGGCGGACCTGCGCAAATACGGAAACAATGCCCAAGTCTAGGGCCGCGGGGCCGAGTCTGGCAAGAAATGCTTTGTCCCGATGCCCTGCGGCGTTCAGGCGCGTTTGATCGCCTCTTTGATCCGGGCCACCATGAAATCGGTGAACAGGCGCACCTTGCTGTCCTTGGCGCTGCGCTGCTGGCTCAGCAGCGACAGCTGCGTTGGCAGCGGCGGGGTGGCGGTGGCGACCGGAACCAACCGCCCGCTGCGCAGGTGATCGGCAATCTCGAAAGCCGGTTTCAGAACGATGCCGCGCCCGTCCAGCGCCCAGCCGGTCAGCACATCGCCATCATCGGACTCGAAAGGCCCGGTGATTTCATAGCGGCGCGGGCCCTCGGCGGTTTGCAGGGTCCACTGGAACTCCTTGGCCCCGGGAAAGCGCAGGTTCAGGCAATCATGCCGGTCGCGCAGCAGCGCCTCACCGTCGGTGGGCATGCCCCGGCGGGCGATATAGTCCGGTGCCGCGCACAAAAGCCGCGGGCAATCGGCGATCAGACGCACCTTGAGGGTGGAATCCTCAAGAATGCCCAGATGAAACGCCACATCCAGCCCCTCGGCCGTCAGGTCGATCACCCGGTCCGACAGGCGCAGGCGCACGTCAATCGCCGGGTACTGGTCCTTGAAGGCCGGCACATGCGGCGCGATGAACCGCCGCCCGATGCCCAAAGGCGCCGCCACGAACACCACCCCCCGCGGGTTCTGCGCGGTTTCCATCACCGAGGCCTCGGCCTCGTCAATCGCCTCCAGCACCTTCTTGGCGCCGTCAAAGAAGATCCGGCCATTTTCCGTCGGCTGCAGGCTGCGGGTCGTGCGGTTGAACAGCCGCACCCCCAGATGCTTCTCCAGCTCCGAGATTCGCGCCGAGGCCACGGCAGGCGAGGTCCGCTGATCCCGCGCCGCCGCCGACATTGACGACAGTTCATAGACCCTGACGAACATGCGTAAATTGTTGACATAGGACATGGGGCAGGCGGTCCTTCGGGCGGTTTCGCCGGTTCTTTTGCCAAAGTTGAAAGTGATCCGGCATTTGACGGATTAACAGAAGAGTGCGCCCCGGTATAGGTTCTTGAAAACACGAGGGAACCGCGATGTATGACTGGGTAGTGCTGTGGGATTGGGTGATGATTGCCGTGCGCTGGCTGCATGTCATCACGGCGATGGCCTGGATCGGCTCCAGCTTCTATTTCATCGCCCTTGACCTTGGCCTGCGCCGCGATGTGCCCCTGCCGCCGGGGGCCAATGGCGAAGAGTGGCAGGTCCATGGCGGCGGCTTTTATCACATCCAGAAGTATCTGGTCGCCCCCGCAGCCCTGCCGGACCATCTGATCTGGTTCAAATGGGAAAGCTACACCACCTGGCTGTCGGGCTTTGCCATGCTGGTGCTGGTCTACTACATGGGCGCGCAGTTCTTCCTGATCGACCCTGCCGTGATGGACCTGACGGTCTGGCAGGCGGTGGCCATCTCCCTCGCCTCGCTGGCCTTCGGCTGGGTCGCCTACACCACCATCTGCAAGGTCTTCGTCAACGCCAACCAGACGGCGGTGATGGTGGCCCTGTTCCTTGTGCTGGTGGCGATGAGCTACTTCTACGTCCATGTCTTCAGCGGCCGCGCCGCCCTGCTGCATCTGGGGGCCTTCACCGCCTCAATCATGTCGGGCAACGTGTTTTTCGTGATCATGCCTAACCAGCGGATCGTGGTGGCGGATCTCAAGGCCGGTCGCACGCCGGATGCCAAATACGGCAAGATCGCCAAGCAGCGCTCCACCCACAACAACTACCTGACGCTGCCGGTCATCTTCCTGATGCTGTCCAACCACTACCCGCTGATCTTCGCGACCCCATACAACTGGATCATCGCGTCTCTGGTCTTCCTGATGGGCGTCACCATCCGCCACTGGTTCAACACCCGCCACGCCAAGAAGGGCAGCCCGCACTGGACATGGGCGGTGACCGGCGTCTTGTTCCTGATCATCGCCTGGCTCTCCACCGCCACGATGTCTCACCCGGCCGAGGATGCCAAGCTGCAAGGCCCCGCGCTGATCTATGCCTCCTCCACCGGTTTTGACACTGTGGTGACCATCATCCAGGGCCGCTGTTCGATGTGCCACGCCCGTGAACCGGCCTATGACGGGATCAACTACGCCCCCAAGGGTGTCGTTCTGGAAACCCCCGCCGACATCGCGCGTGAGGCGCGGCGGATCTACGAACAGGCGGGCCTGACCCACGCCATGCCGCCCGCGAACCTGTCGGGCATCGAACCGGCCGAGCGTGACGCGATTGTGAAGTGGTTTCGCGGCGCAGGTGTCGCGGGCCTCGACGGCTGAGCCTTTGATTGTGCCGCCAGACAGGCTACCTACCCGGCAGCTTCAGCGGAGGATACCATGAGCGGGCAGATCAAGCAGGTTGTGACGGCGGATGGGACGGCCCCGGTCTGGGTGTTTCACCCCGACAAGCCCTCGACCACGGGCGTCATTCTTTACATGGACGCCTTCGGGCCACGGCCGGCGATGCAGGGCATGGCGGCGCGGATGGCGGCGCTGGGTCATGTGGTGGTCTTGCCCGATTTGTTCTACCGCGCCGGGGCTTATGGGCCGTTCGACCCTCTGACCGCCTTTGGCAATGAGGTGACCCGGGGCCAGTTGATGGGCCTGATGGGGGCAACGCCGCAGGACATGACGGTGCGCGACACCGCGTCTTTCCTTGACCTGCTGGCGGCCGAGGGCGCCACCGGCGCCGTGGCCACCGTGGGCTATTGCATGGGCGGCGGCCGGGCGCTGAACGCGGCGGCGGCTTATCCTGACCGCATCAAGGCGGTGGCCAGCCTGCACGGCGGCAACCTTGCCACCGATGCGCCCGACAGCCCGCACAGCCGTGCCGCATCGATCAAGGCCCGGGTCTATGTCGGCGTGGCCGGGGTCGACCGCAGCTTCCCACCTGAGCAATCTGCCAAACTGGCCCAGTCCCTGCGCGAAGCGGAACTGAACCACATGATCGAGAATTTCGTCGGCTGCCAGCACGGCTGGTGCGTCCCCGACCACGCGGTCTATGACGCCACCGGGGCTGAACGGCATTGGCGCCGGCTGGAAGAGCTGTTTGCCGAAACCCTCGGCGCCTAAGCCAAAGACCGGGCGCTGCGCCGTCCCATCGCAGCGCCCCGACGCTCCGGCGGGGTGTCCGGGCCTGACAGACCGCTGTTCGGCGCTCTTCACGCCATGCGCCTTTGGGCCTGCACTGTGGCGTGAAAACCGCCCGGTGATTCGGCCCGTCAAGGTTAACGAAGTCCTGTAGCGCCGCGTGTAGTTACGCAAAAATGACGGAAAAACGACGCCGGCACGACCGTGACCTTGCCCCGAACTCCGCCGATTAATCCAGCGCCCGCAAGCCCTTGGCCGAAACCGTCAGGACTTTGTGAAGCGCCATTCGGTCACCTGCCGGTACGTCTCCCCCGGCTTCAGTTCGATGGACGGAAAGCCGGGATGGTTCGGCGCGTCCGGCCAGTTCTGCGCCTCGATCGCCAGACCCTCGTAGGGGCCACGGCCCGGGCGTATTGCGGCGCGGCCGTCATAGATCTGGATGCCGGGCTCGGTCGTGGCGATGGTCATCGTCAGCCCCTTTTCCCCGGTCAGCCACAACACATCCCGCAGCGCCTGCCGCCCCCCCGACAGGCAGAAGTTGTGGTCCAGCGCGGTGTCGGCCTGGGTGATCTTGCGGCCCCGGCGGAAGTCCATCTGGGTGCCGGTCACATCGGCAATTTCTCCAGTCGGCGCAAAGGTTTCCGTGGTGGGCAGATAACTTGCCGCCGCCACCTGCAGGCTGTGCCCCGCCCAGTTTTCCGAGCCGTCCATGTTCCAGTAGCTGTGGTTTGCGGCGTTGAACAGCGTCAGCGCATCGGTCGTCGCCGTCACCTCCAGCCGCAGCACATGGCCCGGATGGACGGAAAAGCGGGCCTGCACCGGACGGCTGCCGGGAAAGTTGCCCTCGCCATCGGGCAGGTCCAGCGCCAAGGTGACGCTGTTGGCATCCGCCTCGACCACATTCCAGATCTTGTGCTGCGTTCCCGCTGCACCGCAATGCAGGGTATGGATGCCACCCTGATTTTTCTCAAACGCAAAGGCCTTGCCGCCGATCACCGCCCGGCCATCGGTGAAACGGTTGACCACCGGCGCCACGAGGGAGCCGTGGTGGCGCATCTTACCCTCGTAATCCGCCAGAAGGTCAGACCCCAGGGTCAGGTCGTGACTTACCCCGTTCAGCCGCACCGATTGCAGCGTGGCGCCCTTGGTGATGACCGAGGCCGACAGATCGCCGCTGGTCAGGGTGATGCGCTTGACCTCAACCCCCGACGCGGTGGTGCCGAAGGTGGTGATGGTGGCATCTGGCATTTTCGTCTCCCTGACCTGCGCCAAAATTGGTGGCCGAGGACGCCCCCATGGTCAAGGGCTATTGGCGCAGGTCAAGAGCGCATCGGTCAGGTCTGTCATCAAAGCGGCATAGGCCCCGGGGCCCGCGCCAAGCGTCGACCCCACCGGATCCAGCGCCGGCCCGATGAACAGGTTCGTACCCTGGGCGAGGTTGGTGATCAGCGCGGGGTCATGCTGCGCCTCGGGAAAGGCGCAGGCAATGGCGCCGCTGGCCACCTTCGCACGCAGTTCGGACAGGCGGGCCGCGCCGGGGGGCGCCGCATCGCCAGCGGCCAGCCCCCCCAGATAAGGTAGGTGGAAGCTTTCCGCGAAATAGCTGTAGGCGTCGTGATGGGTGACGAAGGGTTTCTGAAGCGGCGCGAGTTTGACGGACAGACTTGCCTGCAGCATGGCAATCTGCGCCTGCGCCGCCGCAGCATTGGCCCGGTAGACGGCAGCATCGGCCGGGTCCAGCGTGGCCAGACGGTCGGCAATCAGGCTCAGCCAGACGCTGGCATTGGCCGGGTCCAGCCAGGCATGCGGGTTCACGCCGCCGTCTGCATAGTCCAACCGATGGGTGGCCGCATCGTCCAGCAGTGCCAGACTTTGCAGACCGGCGACCGAGGCGCGCGCTTCGTCCAGACCGGGGGTCAGTTCGGGGCCAACCCAGATCAGCAGCTGCGCGGCGGTCAGATCGCGCATCTGACTGGGGCGCAGTTGCAGGTCATGCTCGTCACCGCCCTTGTCCAGCAGCATGCCGGGGCTGCCCAGCGGGCCCATCACCTGTGCCACAAGGGCCGCCACCGGGGGGATGTCGGTTTCAACCTTGGGAGCCTCGGCAAGGGCCGGGGTGGTCAGAAGCAGGAAGGCGAGGAGAAGACGCATTTTGCACCTTTCGCGGCGGCGGGGGCTTCTGTAGGATGTTATATCATAACATGTCAAGCGGGTGCCCGATGCAGACCCATGATTGCCCCGGCTGTACGCAGCCCGATCTTGCCTTCGCCCCGCACGACCACACGCGCTGCGCGGGTGACGTGATGGCCCTGGCCGAGGCGCGGATGGCGGAAGGGGGCGGGCGAATGACGCCCGTCCGGCGGCGGACGCTGCAGATCTTGCTGGAGGCCCATCGGGCCTTGGGTGCCTATGACGTCTTGGAACGGCTGGCGGCCGAGGGCTATGGCAACCAACCCCCTGTCGCCTATCGCGCGCTGGAGTTCCTTGAGGAACAAGGGCTTGCACATCGCATCCGCCGCCTGAACGCCTTCACCGCCTGCATGCATCCCGGCGAGGTCCATGCCCCGGTCTTCCTGATCTGCCGCGCCTGTCATGCGGTGGCCGAAGCGCCGGGGCGGGCCGTGGGGGCCGCCTTGGCGGAGGCTGCAACCGCCGTGGGCTTCACGGTGGAGCGGGCGACGGTGGAGGCGATGGGGCTCTGTCCGGGCTGCGCGCTGGCCGCGCCTGAGGCGGATGGTGACAGGGTCGCGCCGGTGCGGGGGGTGGCCTGATGCTGCTTGCGGCCAAGGATTTGACCGTCCGTCTGGGCGGTGCCGAGGTGCTGAGCGGCGTCTCGATGGCGATAGAGCCTGGCGAGATCGTCACCATTCTGGGGCCGAACGGGTCTGGCAAAAGCACCCTGTTGCGGGCCTTGCTGGGGATGGTGGCGCCGGATGCGGGCCGGGTGACGCGGGCGCCGGGCCTGAAGATTGGCTATGTGCCGCAGAAGCTGTCGATTGATCCGAGCCTGCCCTTGTCGGTGCGCCGGTTTCTGTCGCTGCCCCATAGGGTTGGCAATGCCGAAGCGGAAGCGGCCCTCTACCGCGTGGGGATGGAGGCCAGCGGCCTGAAGCCGGTGTCCGGCCTGTCGGGCGGGCAGTTGCAGCGGGTGATGCTGGCGCGGGCGCTGTTGGGCCAACCGGGTCTGCTGGTGCTGGACGAGCCGACGCAGGGCCTGGATCAACCCGGCGAGGCGGCGTTTTATCGGCTGATCGAGGAGGTTCGGCAGGACACGGGCGCGGCGGTGCTGATGGTCAGCCATGACCTGCATGTGGTCATGGCGGCCAGTGACCGGGTGATCTGCCTCAACCACCACATCTGCTGTCAGGGCACACCTCGCGTGGTGTCGGCGGCGCCGGAGTACCGGGCGCTGTTCGGTCTGGGCACGCAAGGGGCGCTGGCGCTGTACCAGCATCGGCATGACCACAGCCATGATGCGGTGCATGACCATCATCATGACCACCATGTTGACCACAAGGGCCACAACCATGCTGGATGATTTTCTGGTCCGGGCCGGGCTGGCCGGGTTTGGCGTGTCGCTTGCGACGGGGCCGCTGGGCTCTTTTGTTCTGTGGCGCAGGATGGCCTATTTTGGGGATGCGACGGCGCATGCCGCAATCCTTGGGGTGGCCTTGGCTTTGGCGACCGATCTGCCGGTGCCCTTGGGAACCTTGGCCGTGGCGGTTGTGATGGCGGTGACCGTGGCGACTTTGGCCGCGAGGGGCTGGGCCGTGGATACCACGCTGGGGGTTCTGTCGCATGGCGCACTGGCTTTGGGGTTGGTCGCGATCAGCTTTGTGCATGGTGTGCACACCAGTCTGGAGGCCTATCTGTTCGGGGACATCCTGGCGGTGACCACGGGCGATCTGGCCTATATCTGGGGCGGGGCGGTGGCGGTGCTGGGGCTGGTGTTCTGGCGGTGGGATCGGCTTTTGACTGCGACGGTGAATGCCGATCTGGCGCAGGCCGACGGCATCAATCCCGACCGCGAGCGTCTGATCCTGACGCTGGCCTTGGCCGTGGTGGTGGCGGTTGCCTTGAAGGTGGTGGGGGCCCTGCTGATTGCCGCCATGCTGGTTATTCCGGCGGCGGCCGCGCGGGCCTTGTCGCGGGGGCCCGAGCAGATGGCGGCCTTGGCCTCTGGCATCGGGGCGTTGGCGTGCTGTGCCGGGCTGGCGCTGTCCTTGTGGCAGGACACCCCCGCAGGGCCTTCGATCGTGACGGCGGCGGCGGGTTTGTTTGCCCTCGCGGCCGTGTTTGGCAAGGTGCGGCGGCATTAGGGAGAGCGGGATGCAGCGCTACGGCATGGTGGTCGGGGTCAACCCCGAGAAGAAGGCGGAGTATATCCGGTTGCATGCGGCCGTCTGGCCGGATGTGCTGCGGATGATCACGGAATGCAACATCTGCAACTACTCGATCTATCTGAAAGAGCCAGAGAATCTGATGTTCTCTTATTACGAATACCATGGCACGAACTATGCCGCCGACATGGCGAAGATGGCGGCGGACCCGACCACACAGAAGTGGTGGGCGGTCTGCATGCCCTGTCAGGCGCCATTGGAGACGCGCAAACCCGGCGAATGGTGGGCGGAAATGCCGGAGATTTTCCACCTCGACTGACCCGCTCTGCCGCATTTCGCGCATCATGTCGTTTTCGGCCAACAAGTGTCGGGGCGTATTGCCCGTTTGGGGCCGGATGCGGCACATAAGGGGCCAAACCTATTTGCGGAGTCGGTCCCCATGAAAACTCACGTCAAAGCGCTGGTCGTCGGCGGCGGCGCCGTAGGCAACGGCATTGCCTATCACCTTGCCAAAGCCGGCTGGGATACCATGCTGGTGGAGCGGGACGAGCTGACCTCGGGTTCGACCTGGCATGCGGCGGGGCTGCTGCCCTTGTTCAACATGGGCTACGCCACCACCCATATCCACAAATACTCGGTCGATTTCTACAAGGGGCTGGAGGCTGAGACGGGCTTGAATCCGGGCTTCTATGTCGTCGGAAACCTGCGGATGGCGCAGCGCCAAGAGCGGATGGACGAATACATGCTGTATTCGTCGGTGGCTGAAACCGCGGGCGTGTACCACGAATTCCTCAGCCCGAAAGAGATCAAGGACCGCTGGCCGCTGGTGCGGACCGATGATCTGATCGGTGCCCTTTACCACCCGCAGGATGGCTACATCAACCCGGCTGACGTGACGCAGGCCATGGCCAAAGGCGCGCGGCAGTTGGGTGCCACGATCGAGCGGAAGATTCAGGTCGATGGCTATCGCTGGACCGGGTCTGAGTGGATCGTCTCGGCCACGCGGATGCATGAAGTGGGCGGGCGGCTGGTGCCCTCGGACGAGAAGTTCGAGATTCACGCAGAACATGTCGTCACCGCGACGGGCAACCATGCGCAGCGCACGGCGAAACTTCTGGGCATCAAGATCCCGGCAATCCCGGTGGAACACCAGTATATCGTGACCGAACCGGACCCGATGCTGGTGGAATATCGCAAGACCCATCCGCAGCACCCGGTCCTGCGCGATGCGGATGCCAAGTGGTATGTCCGCGAGGAGCGTGGCGGCTGGATTCTGGGGCCCTATGAGATGAACGCCCCGGCGCGGTTCCTGTATGATGTGCCGGAGGCCTTCCGGGCTGACCTGTTCCCCTTGGATCTGGAGCGGATCGAAGCGGAATACATGTCGATGATCCACCGGTTGCCGTCGTCGGAAACCGTGGGGCTGAAGGACGATTACAACGGCCCGATCTGCTACACGCCGGATGGCAACCCGCTGGTCGGGCCTGCTCCGGGTTTGCGCAACATGTGGCTGGCGGAGGGCTTCTCGTTCGGCATCACGGCGGCGGGCGGCACCGGTTATTACCTTGCGCAAATGATGGTCAATGGGGAGGCCGAGATCGACATGGCTTCCTTGGACCCCAAGCGTTACGGGTCTTGGATGACCACCGAATACGCGGCGCGCAAGAATGAGGAGTGCTACAACCACGTCTTCATCCTGCACCACCCCGATGAAGAGCGTGAAGCTTGCCGCCCGCTGCGCACCGCGCCGGTCTATGACCGTCAGAAGGCTTTGGGGGCGCAGTTCGGTCAGGTGAATGGCTGGGAGCGGCCGATTTATTACGGGCCGAAGGATGCGCCGGCAGATTTCGACCACAACGCGCGCAGCTTCCGACGCGGGGCCTGGTGGCAGTATGCGGTGGACGAGGCCAAGGCGATCCGCGAGACGGCCGGGTTGATCGATGCCACCGCCTTCACCAAGCACATCGTGCGCGGACCGGGGGCGACGGCGTTCCTCGATTGGTTCACCTGCAACACGCTGCCGAAGGTTGGCCGCATCAACCTGACCTATGCGCTGACGCCGCAAGGGACGACGCGGACGGAATATACGATCGTTCGCAATGGCGAGAATGACTACTATCTGGTCAGCGCCGGGGCCTGGACGGCCTACGACGCCGATTACCTGAAGAAGTGCGCCGAGGACTTCATGGGCAAGGGTGGCGGCTATATCGACATCCATGACGTGACGACACAGTGGGGGGTCTTTGCGCTGGCCGGACCGAATTCGCGCAAGATCCTGGCGGAACTGATCAAGGATGCCGAGCCGGAAACCGCCTTGTCAAACAAGCGCTTCCCCTGGCTATCGGCCCGCAAGATCGAGTTGGGGATGTGCCCGGTTAATGCGATCCGCGTGGCTTACACCGGCGAACTCGGCTGGGAACTGCATCACCCGATCGAGATGCAACGCTACCTTTGGGAGCAACTGCTGAAGGCCGGTGAGAAGCATGGGATGAAGCTGGTCGGCGCACGGGCGCAGAACTGGCTGCGGCAGGAGAAATCCTACCGGGCGTTTGGCAACGAGCTGGGACGTGATGCATCGCCTTTGGAGGCAGCTTTGGACCGGTTTGTGGACCTGAAGAAGGACTTCCAGGGCAAGGAGGCCATGTTGGCCATCGGGGTGCGGTCCAAGTGCTGCACCCTTCTGATCGACGGGCCTTCGGACACCGATCCTTGGGGCAAGGAAGCGCTGCTGCTGAATGGCGAGAAGATTGGCCGTCTGACCTCGGGTGGCTATTCGGTGGCCTTCGGCAAACAGATCGGCATGGGCTATGTGCGGCCGGATCTGGCGGACGTGGGAACCAGGCTGAAGGTGCGGATCAACCGCGAGCTTTGGGATGCGGTGGTGGTGGAGGACAGTCCGTTCGATCCTTCCAACGCGCGCATCCGGATCGACGGCTGAAATCTTGGCTGGCGTCCGGGGGTTTCACACCCCCGGACCCCCGTGGAGTATTTCCAAAGGAGCAAATGGGGGCGGCGGGACCTGCACCCCATTTGCATTGAATAAAGGTTGGGGCGGCCGGGGGATGACGGCCGCCCCGTTTCTTCAGGCGGCCTCGCGCGTATCGGTGATCACCAGCGCGCAGGCGATGCAAGCCTCGGGACCGGCTTGGTCGTACCAGCGGCAGGTGGCGCGGATGGGGCAGGGTTGCAGGGCCTGTTGGGGAGCAATGCCCTGTTCTGCCATGGAACTCATCACGCGTTCGATCACGCCGCAGCTGTGGCCTGTCCACTGGCTGCAGCCTTTGGTTTGACAAGGGCTGGTGAAGCGCATCCGTGCCTCGGGTGCGCCTTTGGCCCTTGCGGCCTGAAGAAATTCTGCGTCGACCTGCATCAGAAGCCGCAGGTTGGCGATGCGTCCGTCCGGCCCCAGCACACCCAGCAGTCCGGCGCCCGGTTCTGCGGGGGCCGACGGGCAGGCGTATTGGTCAGACCGGGCGGCGGGGGGTGTGCCGCCCGATCCCATCACATGCGACCTGCGGTTTGCAGCAGGCCACGGCCGAGCGCTTTTTCGCCCTCCAGCAGCGCCTCGAAATCCTGCCGCAGGATGAAGCCCCACCAGTCGCGCGGGAAGCGCAGGACATAGGGCTTTTCGGTGTGCAGGTTGGCGATGTGGCTCAGAGCGACCTTCTGGATATCGGCGTTGAGCGCCGCCTGAGCTTCCTTGGACAGGGCAACATCGCCCAGATCGACGACGAAACGAGTCATGACAGTCTCCATTTCAAAAATGCAGCGCAGTCCTTCGGTTGCGCCGGTTCAGGCTAGGAGGGACCGGCGTTAAACACGAATGAAAGAGGTGTTAAGGGGCGTCAAAAGCCAGGAGGCGGGGTAAACCCGGTTTCGCCCTGACCTCTACCATTCACGAAACTGTTGACGAATCGCCGCGGATTCCTCTATGACACCGATGACATGACACCGGTGTCATAACCGAACATGTCGGGCGCCATGGCGCCGAGGGGGGGAGATGGCTACGATTTACGATGTCGCTCGCATTGCGGGCGTCTCGGCCAAAACGGTCAGCCGTGTGCTGAACGGCGACGCCCCGGTGGGAAAAGCCACGCGCGAGGCGGTTGAGTCGGCGATGGCGCAACTGGATTATGTGCCGTCCAACGCCGCAAGGATGATGCGCAGCCAAAGGTCGGGGCTGATCGGGCTGATCACCGGCGCCATCTCGATGTCACCAGAGCCGAACCAGCCGGCGGGCCTGCCGGAACTATTCATCGTGCAGGGCATCCAGAAATCCCTCGCCAATTCCGGCATGACGCTGATGATCGCCGATACCGGCGGCGTGGTGGAGAAGGCCGCGCCGCTGATCGACACCTTCCTGCGGCATCGGGTGGAGGGGCTGATCTGCGTGGCCGAGTATCACCAGAAGGTTTCGCTTCCCGTGATTTCCGATGGGACGCCGATGGTGCTGGCCAATTGCTTTGATGATCGCGGCACGCCCGCCATTCTGCCCGATGACCGGCGCGGCCAGCATGATCTGGTGGCCAGACTGATCGCGGCGGGCCATCGCCGGATCGGCTATCTGACCCTGCGGCCCGAAATCGCCGCCGGACCGCTGCGCCGTGACGGCTATCGGTCCGCGCTCACCGAGGCTGGCATCGCCTATGATGCGGCGCTGGTCGAGAATTGCGATCTTGAGGGGCGCGAGGGGGAAACCCAATTGCTGTGGGAGGCGATCGACCGCATGCTGCGCATGGCCCACCCGCCGACCGTCTTTTGCTGTGGCAACGACAAGATGGCATTGCGCGTCTATGGCATCCTGCGCTCGATGGGTCGCAAGGTGCCGACCGAGGTTTCGGTCGCTGGATACGACAATTACCGTGTCATCGCCGAGACGCTGTATCCGCCGCTCACCACGGTGGACCTTCCCTATACCGCCATGGGCGTGCGCGCAGCGCAGCGTCTGATGGCGCTGATTTCCGGGGAAACCCGGGAAGACAAAGGCCCCACGCTGGTTGCGGGGCCGGTCTACTGGCGGGATTCAGTCACAGAACTGCGGCCCGCAAACGTATCTCAACTGAAATCCGTCAAGGAGGAGTGACCCATGAAACATCTCAAGTGGTCCGTCGCGACCATCGCACTGATCGGCTGGGGCGGCATCGCCTCGGCCACCGAAACCCTGACCATGTGGTACCATGGCGCGGGCAACGAGGTCGAAAGCAAGATCATCAACCAGATCATCACCGACTTCAATGCCAGCCAGACCGACTGGAAGGTCGAGCTGCAATCCTTCCCGCAAGCCGCCTACAATGACAGCGTCACTGCGGGTGCGCTGGCCGGCAACCTGCCCGACATTCTGGACGTCGACGGGCCGAACATGCCGAACTGGGCCTGGTCGGGCTTCATGCAGCCCCTGCAGATCGACGAAAGCAAGATCGCCAACTTCCTGCCCGGCACCAAGGGCGTCTACAATGGCAAGCTCTATTCCATCGGCCTGTGGGACGCTGCCATCTCGCTGGTGTCGCGCAAGTCGATCCTGGACGAACTGAAGCTGCGTACGCCCACGCTGGACAAGCCGTGGACCGGTGACGAGTTCGAAGCCGCGCTGAAGGCAGCCAAGGATTCGGGCAAGTTCAAGTTCGCGCTTGACCTTGGGACGGCGTGGAAAGGCGAATGGTATCCCTACGCCTTCTCGCCCTTCCTGCAATCGTTCGGCGGCGACATCATCGACCGTTCCTCCTATTCTACGGCCGAGGGCGCTTTGAACGGCGACGCGGCACAGGCTTGGGGCAAGTGGTGGCAGCACCTGTTCAAGGACGGCTATGCGCAAGCCACCCAAGATCCGGCTGACCGCGACAATGGGTTCAACACGGGCGAGTATGCCTTCTCGTGGAACGGCAACTGGGCGGCTTTGGGCACCCTGAAGGCCTATTCCGACACCGTATTCCTGCCGGCGCCGGACTTCGGCAAGGGCCCGAAGATTGGTGCGGCGTCCTGGCAGTTCGGCGTGTCGGCCAAGTCGGCCCACCCCGATGGCGCGTCCAAGTTCATCGAGTTTGCGCTGCAGGACAAGTATCTGGCTGACTTCTCCAACGGCATCGGCCTGATCCCGGCGACGACCACTGCCGCCGCCAATGTCGACAACTATAAAGCGGGCGGCCCGATGGCCGTGTTCTTCGACTATTCGAACAAGGAAGGCCTCGTCCGTCCGGTCACCCCGGGCTATGTCGTTGAATCCAAAGTGTTCGAGAAGGCCGCGACCGATATCGCCGCCGGTGCCGACGTGGCTGCCACGTTGGACGCCGCTGTCGACGAAATCAACGCTGACATCGCCAAGAACAAGGGCTACGCCGCCCACTAACGACGGTACCCGGGGGCTGCTCCCCCCTCGGGTGACCTTTCGGGGGCGGTTCGCGCCGCCCCCAACCCCACCCGCTTCCCCCTCCTCCAGCTTCCAAAGTGAGGCCGCGATGGCATCGAAATTCACCAGATCGAACGGAACCGGATGGCTGATGGCAGGACCTGCCGCCTTCCTGATCTTCTGCTTCGTGATCCTGCCCTTCGTCTCGGCAATTGCGCTGTCCTTCACCAACCAGCGCCTTGTCTCCCCCAACCCGACCGAATTCACCGGGCTGGACAATTACAGCCAGCTTCTGGGCATGGGCGTTCTGCATCTTGACCCGGTCAAGGATGACGCCGGTCAAGTGACGCTGGATGACGCTGGCCAGCCCAAGCTGCCCGAATTGCGCAGCTATACCCGCCACAACAAGGATTATCCGCAGCTGGATGGCATGCGAGAGCTGTTCTCCTTCGCCTCGGGGGAGGGGCGGACATTTGTGCTGGCCCGCGATGTGGTCTTCATCAAGGCCATCATCAACACCTTCATCTTCGTGATCGTCGTGGCCCCGGTGCAGGGCGGTCTGGCCCTTGGTCTGGCGCTGCTGATCAACCAAAGGCTGCGGGGCATCAATGTGTTCCGCACGATCTATTTCATGCCGGTCGTGGTTTCCATCGTCGTGGTCTCGCTCTTGTGGCGGTTCATCTATGACGGGCAATCGGGCCTGTTGAACAACATGCTGAGTGCGATCAGCTTCGGCGCGATTCCGCATATCGACTGGCTGGGCAACGCTTCAACCTCGCTGGGTGCCATCATTGCGATGTCGGTCTGGCAGGCGGTGGGTTTTCATATGGTGATCTGGCTGTCCGGCCTGCAAACCATCTCGCCCACGCTTTATGAGGCGGCGGCGATCGAGGGGTCGTCGAAGTGGCAGACCTTCCGCTACATCACCTGGCCGGGCCTCAGGAACACAGCCGTTCTGGTGCTGGTGGTGATCACCATGCAAGCTTTCGGGTTGTTCGCGCAGATTGACGTGATGACCAAGGGCGGACCTTTGGACAGCACGCAGACCATCGTCTTCCAGGCCATCCAGCGCGGCTATGGCAAGCAGGACATCTCGGGCGGTTCCGCCATCTCGGTCATCCTGTTCGTGATCGTCCTGTCGGTATCGCTCATCCAACGCTGGCTCACGCGGGAGAAGGTGTGATGGCAACGATAACCTCTGACAATCACGGGCTGCGGCTGGTGGTGCGCTATGCGGTTCTTACCCTGATCGCCATCATCTTCATCTTCCCCCTGGTCTTCATGCTGATCTCCTCGCTGAAGCCGGATGCGCAACTGCTGGCGGACACCTCCAGCCTGAAGGCCTTCCTGCCGGTGGGGGATATTTCCTTCAACAACTACTCCGCCGCCTTCAAACGGGCGCCGGTTGGTTTGTTCATCCTGAATTCGGTGATCGTGACCGGGGTGACGGTGGTGCTGTCGCTGTTGGTCTGCTCCTCCGCCGCCTTCGTCTTCGTCTTCGTGAACTGGAAGGGCCGTGACCTGGTCCTGTCGATCATCCTCGCCACCCTGATCGTCCCGTTCGAGACCATCGCGATTCCACTGCTGCTGATCGCCTCCAAGCTGCCGTGGATCGGGATGGATGGGCTGACCTGGGGCTGGCTGAACAGCTATCATGTCCAGATCATCCCCTTCATCGCCGACGGCCTGACGATCTACCTTTTCGTGCAATACTTCAAAGACCTGCCCGGAGAGCTGATCGAGGCCGCCCGCGTCGAAGGTGCCAGCTGGTTCGCCATCTACCGCCGCATCGTGATGCCGCTGGCCGGCCCGGTTTTGGCCACGGCGGCGATCCTGAAGTTCCTCGCCATGTACAACCAGTACCTCTGGCCCCTGATGGTCGTGCAAGAGGAAGGCTACCGCCCAGTCATGGTCGGCCTGCAATACTTCTTCCAGCTCAACGTCGTCTGGGGTGAAGTCATGGCCTACCTCAGCATGATCACCCTGCCGGTTCTGGCCTTCTACCTCTACCTGCAAAAGGCCTTCATCGCCTCCATCGCATCAACGGGCGTGAAGGGCTGACCCCTTCCCCCAATTCATCTGTTCACAAATATCCCGGGGGTCCGGGGGCAGCGCCCCCGGCCGTCGGAGAAGGAACCCGCACATGGTCATCGCAATCGACGGAAAATGGATCTGGGACAGCTGGTACGCCAAAGAGGGCGACACCTACCACGGCTTCTTCCTGCAAGCCTCCACCAGCCTGATCGACCCTGATTTGCGCCACCTGAACGTGACCCAAGGCCACGCGACCTCGAAAGATCTGGTGAACTGGACGCATCTGGGCACCATGTTCGCGCCGCAAAAGAACGGTCCGGCCTGGGATGACAGCACGACCTGGACCGGCTCGGTGGTGCAGGATGGCAAGGGCCATTGGCACCTGTTCTACACGGGCACGACCTTGGCCGAGAAATCGCTGTATCAGCGCATCGGCCACGCCACCTCCACCGACCTGCATTCGTGGCAGCGTGTGGGTGATGGGCTTGCTCTCGACATCACTGGCCCCAATGCCGACACTTACGAGAAAGACCACATGGTCGGCCATTGGCACGACCGCGCCATGCGCGACCCTTGGGTGATGAAGGACCCGGACTCGGACGGCTGGTTGATGTACTTCACCGCCCGGGCCCCCGGCATCCCGGAACCCAACGCCGGCGGCGCCATCGGCTTTGCCACCTCGCCCGACCTTTACACCTGGACCCTGCGTCCGCCCGTCTTCACCGGCGGCATGGGCCAACTTGAGGTGCCGCAGGTCTTCAAGCGGGGCGACAACTGGTACTGTCTCTTCTGCACCTCTGGCCACCAGTGGTCGGAACAATATCGCCGCACCAACCCCGAAAGCCCGGTCACCGGCAACCACTACCTCATCGCCGACCATCCGCGCGGCCCTTGGCGGCTCGCCCCCGGCCCGTTCTTTGACGGCGCCGAGCCCTGCCAGCGCTACGCCGCCCGCATCGTCGAAACGCCCGAGGGTCTGGTGATCCTTGGTTTCGCCGACGGTGGCAAGGACAAGTTCGGCGGCTATGTCATGGATCCCGAACCCGTCGTCATCGGCCCCGATGGCCTACTGCACGTTCAACCCCTAGCCAAAGCCGCGGAGTAGAAAATGGCCGCCATCACCCTGAAGGGCCTCAAGAAAAGCTACGGCACCGCCCATGTCATCAAGGGCGTGGATATCGACATCGACGACGGCGAGTTTGTCGTCTTCGTCGGCCCCTCGGGCTGCGGCAAATCCACCCTGCTGCGGATGATTGCCGGGCTGGAGGATATCACCTCGGGCGATCTGACCATTGGCGGCAAACGGGTGAATGAGTTGCCGCCCAAGGATCGCGGCGTTGCCATGGTCTTCCAAAGCTACGCCATCTTCCCGCACATGACCGTGCGCGAGAACGTGGCCTTTGGCCTGACCATCGCCGGCGCCTCCAAGACCGAGAAAGACGAAAAGGTCGCCGAGGCCGCCCGCATCCTGCAGATGGAACATCTGCTGGAGCGCCGCCCCAGCCAGCTGTCCGGCGGTCAGCGTCAGCGCGTCGCGATCGGTCGGGCGATTGTCAGGAAACCGCAGGTTTTCCTGTTCGACGAACCGCTCTCGAACCTCGACGCCGCGCTGCGCATGGACATGCGACTGGAGATTGGAAAGCTGCACCAACAGCTTGGCGCGACGATGATCTACGTGACCCACGATCAGGTCGAGGCGATGACCCTGGCCGACAAGATCGTCGTCCTGAAGGACGGCCTTGTGCAGCAGATCGGTTCGCCCATGGAACTGTACCACAGCCCGGCCAACCTGTTCGTGGCGGGCTTCCTCGGCTCGCCCTCGATGAACTTCCTCGATGTCGACGTGAAGGGCGTCAGCGGCAACAGGATCCTCGTTTCCAACGCCGCCCTCGACCCGGTGGAAATCGCCGCAAAGACCCCGGGCTACACGGTCGGCGGCAAGGCCAAGCTGGGCATACGACCGCAATACCTGACCCCGGTCGAGGCGGGCGGCATGCTCCATGGCCGTGTCGCCCTGACGGAGCGGCTGGGTGCCGAGACGGTGGTGGAGCTGACCATGGGCGATGGCAACCGACTGATCGCCGCGCTGGCGCGCGATGCCGTCTTCCCGATCGGCGCGGAGTTGGGGCTGACTTTCGATCCGGCGCAGACGCATATTTTCCCGGTCTGAAAGCGGTTTGAATCACCCGACGCGCCGCCTTATGCTATGTCCGAATCCGGATTAGGGGAGATGGACATGGCGGAATGGTGGCGCGGCTCGGTGACCTATCAGGTCTATCCCCGGTCGTTTCAGGACGACAACGGCGACGGCGTGGGTGACCTGCCGGGCATCACCCGGCGGCTGGACCATATCGCCGATCTGGGCTGCGACGCGGTCTGGCTTTCGCCCATCTTCACCTCGCCGATGAAGGACATGGGCTATGATGTGTCCGACTACAAGAACGTCGACCCGGTCTTCGGCACGCTGGCGGATTTCGACGCCCTCGTGGCGCGGGCGCATGATTTGGGCCTGAAGGTCATCATCGACCAGGTGCTGAACCACTGCTCGGACAAGCACCCCTTCTTTGCCGAAAGCCGCAAGGACCGCACCAACCCGAAGGCCGACTGGTTCATCTGGGAAGACCCCAACCACGACGGCACCCCGCCGAACAATTGGCTCTCCGTCTTCGGTGGCCCGGCGTGGCAATGGGATGCGCGGCGCAAGCAATACTACATGCACTCGTTCCTGGTGGAACAGCCAGAACTGAATTTCCGCAATCCTGACGTGGTCGAGTACATGGAAGGCGTCCTGCGCTTCTGGCTGGACCGCGGTGTCGATGGCTTCCGCTTCGACACGGTGAACTACTTCTACAAGGACGCCCTGCTGCGCAACGACCCCGCCGACTACCGGGTGAAGGCCGAGCCCGAGGGCAACCCCTATGGCATGCAGTACCACATCTTCTCCAAGAACCAGCCCGAGAACCTTGGCTGGATGGAGCGCATCCGCCGCGTGATGGACGACTACCCCGGCACCTCCACCGTGGGCGAAATGGGCGAGGCGCACCACGCCATCGCCATGATGGGCCAATACACGGCGCCGGGTCGCCTGCACCAGTGCTATTCCTTCGAGATGATGGGCTACGACTATTCCGCCGCCTTCTTCCGCAGCCGGATATCCGATTTCTTCACCGGCGCTCCGAACGGCTGGCCGATGTGGGCGTTTTCCAACCACGATGTGGTGCGCCACGCCACCCGTTGGGCGAAACATGGGGTGAGCCAAGACGCCTTGGCCAAGCAGGCCGGCGCCCTGTTGCTGAGCTTCCAGGGCTCGATCTGCCTCTGGGAGGGCGAGGAAATCGGCCAGACCGACACCCAGCTTGATCTTGAGGAACTGACCGATCCGCAAGGCATCAACTTCTGGCCTGAACCCATCGGCCGCGACAACACCCGCACGCCGATGGTCTGGGATGCCTCGCCCAATGGCGGCTTCAGCACCGGTAAGCCCTGGCTGCCGGTCAAAGCCCCGCAACTGGCGCGCAATGTGGCCAGCCAAAAGGGCGTGGCCGGCTCCGTGCTGGAGACGTACCGTGGGTTGTTGGCCTTCCGCAAAGCCTCCAATGCCCTGCTTGAAGGCAAGACCGTCTTCCACGACCTGCCCGAACCCCTGCTCGCCTTCACCCGCGAAGCTGACGGCGACGCGGTACTTTGCGTCTTCAACCTGTCGCCAGCTCCCCAAACCCTCACCGCCGAAGGCGTCGGGGCCCCCGCGGCCGTGTCGCTGGGCGCTGCGCTGAAGGGCAACAGCCTGATCCTCGCCCCGAATGCCGCGGCCTTCCTGCCGGTGACGGGCGAAGTGAAACTAACCGCCTGACACCCCTCCACCTACCCGGTCTCCCGTCCCACGGCGGGGGGCCGTCTGCCCCCCGCGCCCCCCGAGAGTATTTTCAAAGGAGCAAATGGGGCCGGGTAACGAGTTCTTAACCTAGCATCTATAGCTTGGCTTGTGCCGTACAGGGAGGAGTCCCGATGGCGGCAAGGAGCAAGTCGCGCCGATTGGTGGGCCGTGCAGAAAATAGCTGTGCCGCCGCCGATCGGGGCGCATCTCTTGCATTTGCTCCTTGCGAAATACTCCAGGGTCCGGGGCTGGCCCCGGGAGCGTTGCAGCAGGCAATCGTTTCACGGCCGTCCGTGAAAACACAAAAGCCGGGGGCTCGATGCCCCCGGCTTTTGTTCATCCGGAACAGAAGTATCAGTCCTTGGCGCGTTCCTGATAGGTGAAATCTTCGGTGTTGATGATGATCTTGGTGCCGGCGCCAATATGCGGCGGCACCAGCACGCGAAGGCCGTTCGTGCAGATCGCGGGCTTGTAGGACGAGGAGGCGGTCTGGCCCTTGGTCACCGGTTCAGTTTCGGCAATTTCCACCACGGCCTTTTGCGGCAGGGTGATCGCGATGGCGACACCGTCGAAGGTCTGGACGTAGGCTTTCACGCCCTCACCCAGGAAAACCTTGCCTTCGCCCACGACCTCTTCGGACACGGTGATCTGATCGTAGCTCAGCGGTTCCATGAAGTGGAAGCCTTCCGAGTCTTCATAAAGGAAGTCGTATTCCCGCTCATCCACAGTGGCCTTCTCGACCATCTCGGTCGTGCGCCAGCGTTCGGCCACCTTCACACCGTCGGAAATGCGGCGCATGTCGACTGAAGTCGTCGGCGTGCCTTTGCCGGGGTGGTAGCTTTCGGCCTTCAGGACGACATAAAGCTTGTTGTCCAACTCGACGATGTTGCCCTTGCGGAGCGAGGATGCGATGACCTTCACGTGACGGATTCCTTGTTTCCCTGGGCCCCGGTCGCTAAGGAGAGGCCGTATCGGCGCAGCCTTTACCCCTATTTTCCGCAAATCGCCAGAGAGAAGCAGCATGAACCAATCGCAGCATCGGGCGCCGTGGTGGGCGCGGGACCGTCACACCGACCGCAGGCCCGCCCTTCTGGCCCGCAACCGGATTCAATCCGGTCTGCGCCAATGGTTTGCCGCGCGGGAGTTTCTGGAAATCGACCCCGCCGCCCTGCAGATCAGCCCTGGCAACGAGGCGCATCTGCACGGCTTTGTCACCCAAGCCATCGGCAACGATGGGGAACCGCGCACGATGTATCTGCACACCTCACCTGAATTCGCCATGAAGAAATTGTTGGCGGCTGGTGAGCCGCGAATCTTTGCCTTGACGCATGTCTGGCGCAACCGCGAACGCGGGGTCCGCCACTCGCCCGAGTTCACTATGCTGGAATGGTACCGCGTGGGCGAGGACTACACGCAGTTGATGCAGGATGCCGTGGATCTGATGCAAATGGCCTGCCAAGCCGCCGGGACCACGGACCTGCGACACCGTGATCTGATCTGCGACCCTTTTGCCGAACCAGAGCGCTTGGGCCTGGTAGAGGCCTTGGCCCGCTATGCCGGGGTCGATCTTCTTGCCACGCTCCATCCCGATGGTGCGACGGATCGGTCAGCACTGGCCGCCCAGCTTCCGGCCCTCGGCTTGAGGGTGGCGGAAGATGATACCTGGTCCGATCTTCTGTCCCGCGTGCTGGTGGCGCAGGTGGAGCCGCACCTGGGGCTGGGACGTCCGACGATCCTGGACCGCTACCCTGCCGCCGAAGCAGCCCTGGCGCGGCGGGCCCCGGATGACGCGCGCCTGGCAGAGCGGTTCGAGCTTTATGCCTGCGGCGTTGAACTGGCGAACGGTTTTGGCGAACTGACCAACCCGGAGGAGCAACGCCTGAGGTTTCAGGCCGAGATGGACGAAAAGGAGCGCGTCTATGGCGAGCGCTATCCCTTGGACGAGGATTTCCTTGCTGCGCTGGCCCATATGCCTGCAGCGTCTGGGATTGCCTTGGGATTTGACCGCCTTGTCATGCTGGCCACCCATGCGCCCCGGATCGACGATGTGATCTGGACGCCGGTGGCCTGAACGCAACGCAAAGGGCGCGAACCTTGCGGTCCGCGCCATTCAGTCGACAATGGCCTGAGGTCAATGGGCCATCAGCACCGGGATGACCGCGTTCTCCAGCGCGGCCCGCGTCGCCCCTCCCAGAACCGCTTCGCGCAGGCGCGAGTGGCCATAGGCACCCATGACCATCAGATCGCAGCCCTCTTCCAGGGCATGCCGGGCCAGCACCTCGGAAATCTTCGGCATGGTCTTGGCCAGAACCGAGACCTGCGCCTTGACGCCATGCCGGACGAGGTATTGGCACAAAAGTCCACCCGGATCGGACCGTTCCGGTCCGCGGGCCGGCGGATCAACCACGGTCACATCGACCAGATCGGCGCGTTTCAGCAACGGCAAGGCGCGCTTGACGGCGGCCAGCGCCTCGGTGCTTTGGTTCCATGCCAACAGGATGCGGCGCGGATTTGGCAGGCTTTTCAACTTGTCAGTCTTGCCCAGAAGCGTTTCGGGGATGATCAGCACCGGGGCGCGACCTTCGAACAGCGCGGCCTCGATCACGGCCTCGGACTGATAGCCCTGGCCGCCGCTGTAGGGGCGGTTCTGCACCACCAGATCGACAAAGCTGGCCGCGTTGCCCACGACCGCTGTCAGGCTGCCCATTTCGGCCACCACGGTTTCAACGCTGAAGCGCAGGCCCGGATCCACCTCTGACAGGGCCTTGGTTGCCGCATCGGCCGCTGCGCGGGCGTCCGCCTCGGCGCGTTCCAGCGAGAATTCGGTCAGGACTGCGCCAGCACCAATGTAGGAATAGCCCACCTGCGTCTGATCCACCCCAAGGGCCAGCACATCCAGATGCGCATCAAAGCCCATCGCCAATTGCGCCGCCGCGAGGATCGAGGCCTCGGCCGTGGCGGGGTTCGTCACGATGGTCAGTATGGATTTGTAGCTCATCTTCGCCTCCGAAGTTCGGGAATGTCTTACCATGTCAGTCCACACCCTGTGGCGCATTGATCCGGATCATCCGGCTCATCACGTGCTGTTGATATGGATCAAGGCGTCGGCTCGCTGCACCTGCAAAACCAGACCCGTCAGAAACCTTGTTCGGGGTGCGTCGAGTCGCACAACGATTGAGGTCAAGGGACGAAGGGACAAGAAAAATGTGGGACTACGCCAAATTGATCGTGCTGGCGGCAGTGGGGCTTCTTGCCGCCATCGCCGCCAATTATGCGCATGATCTTCCCTATATGGTCAACGCCATAGAAGTGGCGATCGCTGCGACGATCACCTTCATCTATGTGTTGCGCCATGTCGGCGAAGACAAGACGACCAACCCCAACGAATATCAGGACGGGGTGATCCGGGCCGGGGTCATTGCGACTTCGTTCTGGGGTGTTGTGGGCTTTCTGGTGGGGGTCGTCATCGCCTCCCAACTGGCATTTCCGTCGCTCGACCTGGGCAACTACACCGATGGCATCCTGAACTTCGGCCGGTTGCGGCCCTTGCACACCTCGGCGGTGATCTTCGCCTTCGGGGGCAACGCGTTGATCATGAGCGCGTTCTATGTCGTGCAGCGCACCAGCGCCGCGCGGCTGTGGGGCGGCAATCTGGGCTGGTTCGTGTTCTGGGGCTGGCAGCTGATGATCGTGCTGGCGGCGTCTTCCTACGTTCTGGGCGGCACCGAGGGCAAGGAATATGCCGAGACCGTCTGGTACATCGACTTGTGGATCACCGTGGTCTGGGTTG
Organism: Stagnihabitans sp.; assembly: GCF_964946895.1. NCBI lineage: Bacteria > Pseudomonadati > Pseudomonadota > Alphaproteobacteria > Rhodobacterales > Paracoccaceae > Stagnihabitans > Stagnihabitans sp. The sequence goes on from NZ_CBBQHX010000015.1 coordinate 92,927, forward strand.
CCTTCCTGCTGGTCTTCATCGGGACGCTGGTCAAGCGTCGTGAACCGCACATCTACGTGGCCAACTGGTTCTACCTGTCGATGATCGTGACGGTGGCCATGCTGCACCTTGTGAACAACGCAGCCATCCCGGTTTCGATCCTGGGCTCTTTGTCGGTGCCGGTCTACTCGGGCGTGCAGGACGCCATGGTGCAGTGGTGGTATGGCCACAATGCCGTGGGCTTCTTCCTGACGGCAGGCTTCCTGGGCATGATGTACTACTTCGTGCCCAAGCAGGTCGAACGTCCGGTCTACAGCTACAAGCTGTCGATCATCCACTTCTGGGCGCTGATCTTCCTGTATATCTGGGCTGGTCCGCACCACCTGCACTACACCGCGCTTCCAGATTGGGCTTCGACGCTGGGCATGGTCTTCTCTGTCATGCTGTGGATGCCGTCGTGGGGTGGCATGATCAACGGCCTGATGACCCTGTCGGGCGCCTGGGACAAGCTGCGCACGGATCCGGTCGTGCGGATGATGGTGATTGCCATCGGCTTCTACGGCATGTCGACCTTTGAAGGTCCGGTCATGTCGATCAAGGAAGTCAACTCGCTGAGCCACTATACGGACTGGACCATCGGCCACGTGCACTCGGGCGCCTTGGGCTGGAACGGGATGATCACCTTCTCGGTGCTTTACTTCCTGACGCCCCGCCTGTGGAACCGCGAGACGTTGTACAGCCTCAAGCTGGTCAGCTGGCACTTCTGGCTGGCGACGATCGGGATCGTGCTTTACGCGGCCTCGATGTGGGTATCGGGCATCATGGAAGGCCTGATGTGGCGCGAAGTGGATGCGAACGGGTTCCTGGTGAACGCCTTCGCCGACACGGTGGCTGCCAAGTTCCCGATGAATGTGGTTCGCGGACTGGGTGGGGCGATGTACCTGACCGGCGCGCTGATCATGGTCTACAATCTCTGGATGACGGTGCGTGCACAGCCCCAAAGGGCCGCTGCCTACGCCGGCGTCCCGGCTGAATAAGGAGCTGGGAACATGGCTTTTCTCGACAAACACAAGATCATCGAAAAGAACGCCACCCTGCTTCTGGTGCTGTCCTTCCTGGTCGTGACGATTGGCGGTCTGGTGCAGATCGTACCGCTGTTCTACCTGCAAAACACCATCGAGAACGTGCAGGGCATGCGGCCCTATACACCCCTGGAACTGGCTGGGCGTGACATCTACATCCGTGAAGGGTGCTATGTCTGTCACAGCCAGATGATCCGCCCCATGCGGGACGAGGTTGAACGCTATGGCCACTACTCGCTGGCGGCGGAGTCGGAATACGACCACCCGTTCCAGTGGGGATCCAAGCGGACCGGGCCGGATCTGGCGCGCGTCGGCGGCAAGTACTCGAACTCGTGGCAAGTTGACCACCTGTCGAACCCCGAAGCGATCGTGCCGGAATCCGTGATGCCGAAATACGCCTTCCTGGCCACCACGCCGATTGATCCGCAATATATCGCGGACGAAATGAAGACCCATCGCATGGTCGGCGTGCCCTACACGGATGACGACATCACCAACGCCAAGGCGGACTTCGCGGCGCAAGCCAATCCGGATGGCGACAGCAGCGGCCTGATCAAGCGCTATGGCAACAAGGTGACCGTCGCCAACTTCGACGGCCAATCCGGCCTGACCGAGATGGATGCTCTGGTGGCCTATCTGCAAATGTTGGGCACGCTGGTCGACTTCTCGACCTTCACGCCCGATGCGTCGCGGTAAGGGGGGAACATGGAACTTTACACATTCCTGCGTCAGATGGCCGACAGTTGGGCGCTTCTGGCATTGACCGTGTTCTTCGTGGGCGCAGCCGCCTGGGCCTTCCGGCCCGGCAGCAAGCTGATCCATCAGGATGCGGCCAACCTGATCTTCCAGAATGACAAAAAACCCGGGCCCGTGCCCGGACCTTCGAAGGAGGCCTGAGCGATGTGTGCCAAGCCAATCAAGGAAGACCCCAAGGACAAAGTCGGCACCACCGGCCACTCCTGGGATGGAATTGAAGAGCTGAACAACCCGCTGCCGCGGTGGTGGGTCTGGATCTTCTACCTCACGATCGTCTTCGCCATCGGATACACCGTTCTGTATCCGGCTTGGCCGATGATCCATGGCGCCACACCCGGTGTCCTGGGCTGGTCGACCCGGGCCGATGTCGAGAAAGACATCAAGGCGTTTGACGATCTGAACGCGCCGATCAAAGCCAAGCTGGTGGCCGCCGACCTGACCGCCATCGAAGGTGATGCAAACCTCAAGGCCTATGCGATGGAGGCCGGCAAGTCGATCTTCGCCAACAACTGCGCGCCGTGCCACGGGGCAGGGGCTGCGGGTGTGCAGGGCAAGGGCTATCCGAACCTGCTGGACAACGACTGGCTCTATGGTGGGACGATTGACGCGATTCACGCCACGATCACGCATGGTGTCCGCAACACGGTTGACCCCGATGCGCGCAACGTGGGCATCTACATGCCGGCCTGGTCGGACAAGGCCACGGGCGCCTTGGCTGACGTTGCCACCGCCAAGCTGACGGACGAGCAAGTTGGTCAGGTTGTCAACTATGTCCTGAAGCTTTCGGGCCAGAAGGCAGATGACGCCAAGGCCACCGCCGGTGCGCAAATATTCACCGACAACTGCGCGGCCTGCCATAATCCCGACGGCAAGGGCAACCGTGACATGGGGGCTCCGAACCTGACGGACGCCATTTGGCTGTACGGCGGCGACGAGGCCACGCTGACCCAAACCGTCCTGCATGGTCGCGGGGGTGTCATGCCCAGCTGGGGCTTCGCCCCCGCCGGCAGCAAGCCGCGCCTGAGCGAAGACCAAATCCGCGCCGTGGCTGTCTATGTGCACAGCCTCGGCGGTGGCGAGTAACACCGAGCTATGGCGTCCGGGCCACTGTCCTTGCGACAGCCTCGGGCGTCATGGGCACCGGCACCCTCCTGTTCGCGCGGTTCCTGGGGTGCCGGTGCTTCTTTTCTTCCCAACCCTGCGCGACGGGTTGCTTCTTTCCCGACCTGACCTTTACGGGGCTGGCCATGTGCCACGCCCCGTTTTTTCTGGCAAATGACCAATCCATGCTAGGCTTGACCTAAGTCAAGGCGCCCCGGCTTGCTGCAGTGCAGAAGCAGAAGGGCGAACAGGAATGAATCAATGTCCACGACTGAAGAACCGAAACTTTATGCGGCCCGCGAACCCATATTCCCCCGTCGGGTGAAGGGCACGTTCCGCACGCTCAAATGGTGGCTGATGGCCGTCATGCTGGGTGTCTATTATCTTACCCCGTTGATTCGCTGGGACCGGGGTCCGCAGATGCCTGATCAGGCGGTGCTGCTGGATCTGGCCAACCGCCGCTTCTTCTTCTTCGTCATCGAAATATGGCCGAACGAATTCTACTTCGTCGCGGGCCTGTTGATCATGGCCGGGCTTGGGCTGTTTCTGTTCACCTCGGCCGCGGGGCGGGTCTGGTGTGGCTATGCTTGTCCGCAAACCGTCTGGACGGATCTGTACATTCTGGTCGAGCGGTGGGTTGAAGGCGACCGCAACGCCCGCATCCGTTTGCATCGTCAGTCGGTCAATCTGGAGAAGATCTGGAAGCGCACCGTCAAATGGACCATCTGGCTTCTGATCGGTCTGGCCACGGGCGGCGCCTGGGTCTTCTATTTCACCGACGCGCCGACCCTGGCGCAGAACCTGCTCCACGGCACGGCAAGCCCGGTGGCTTATATCACCATGGCGGTGCTGACCTTCACCACCTTCTTCTTCGGTGGCTTCGCCCGCGAACAGATCTGCATCTATGCCTGCCCGTGGCCGCGTATTCAGGCCGCGATGATGGATGAAGACACCATCACCATCGGCTATCGCAGCTGGCGCGGCGAGCCGCGTGGCAAGCAGACCGTGGCCGGCAACGGCGATTGCATCGACTGCATGGCCTGTGTGAACGTCTGCCCGATGGGCATCGACATCCGCAACGGCCAGCAGCTGGCCTGCATCACCTGCGGCCTGTGCATCGACGCCTGTGACAGCATGATGGACAAGATCGGCAAGCCGCGCGGACTGATCGGCTACCTGGCGCTGACCGACGAGCCACTCGAAAAGGCGGGCAAGCAAGACATCTCGATCTGGCGCCACATCTTCCGCCCGCGCACGATCCTGTACACCGTTCTGTGGGCCGGGATCGGCGTTGGCCTGACGGTCGCCCTGTTCCTGCGCGCCAATTTGGATGTGTCGATCTCGCCCGTCCGCAATCCGCCTTTCGTCATTCTGGCTGATGGCTCGATCCGCAACACCTTCGACATGCGCCTGCGCAACAAGCATGGCGAGGACCGCTGGTTCACCTTCTCGGCCACGGCCGGCGGCGATGTCACGCTGGCACTGGAAGGCACCGAGGACCTGCGCGTGCTGGTCAAGGCCAACGAGACGCTGGAACAGAAGCTGTTCGTGACGGCCAAGGCAGATACCATTGCCGCAACCGCCCACCACATGCCGCTGCGCCTGTGGATCAGTGACGCCCAAGGCCCCGAAACCCCGAAAGCCGAACGCGTCTACAAAGACACTGTCTTCAATGGCAAGGATGATTGAGATGACCAGCGCAACCAAGACCCTGGAAGAAAAACCCGTCCGCCCGTTCACCGGCTGGCACATGCTGGCTTTGACCTGCAGCTTCTTTGGCGTGATCATCGCAGTCAACATCGGGCTGGCGTATCAGGCCGTCTCGACCTTTCCGGGGCTTGAGGTGGATGACAGCTATGTCGCTTCGCAGACCTTCGATCAGGAGAAATCCGCGCAAGAGGCGCTGCACTGGCATCTGAAACAGGGCTACGATCATGCCAAGGACCAGTTGCGGCTGGAGTTCAGCGATGCCGATGGCAAGCCGGTGACCCTGAAAGACATCGACGTGCTGGTCGGCCGCCCGACTGAAGCCGCGGATGACCAGCACCCTGTGATGACACAAGGGGCCGACGGCGCCTATGTCTCGGCCAACAGCCTGCCGGTGGGCAAGTGGATGCTGCAAATCGTGGCCCATGCGCAGAACGGCACCTTGTACCAGGCCCGGACGTTCTTCTACGTGAGAAGCTGACATGACCTACGAAGCATCAGACGAAGGTCATGGCGGACTGGCTGCCTGCCCCGCCTGCGTGGCCGTCCCCGCGGCCGAACGGCTGGCCGAGTTGCGCCACGCGGAACCTGCGCGCCTGATGCTGTCGTTGCCGTCCGCCCATTGCGCCGCCTGCATCTCGACCGTGGAGGGGGCCTTGCGCACCTATCCCGGCGTGCATTCCGCCCGGGTGAACCTTACCCTCAAGCGCGTCTCGGTTGAGGCCGAGCCCGAGATCACCGCCGCCGATTTGGCGCATGTGCTGGAGGGCGTGGGCTACGAGGCGCATGAACTTGACCCCGGCATGCTGTCGATGACCGAAACCGACCGCCAAGGGCGCGAGCTTTTGATGCGGCTGGGGGTGGCTTTCTTTTCGATGATGAACATCATGCTGCTGTCGGTCGCCGTCTGGTCAGGGGCCGAGGCCGCGACGCGCGACATGTTCCATTGGATATCCGCCACCATCGCCATTCCGACTGTGATCTTCTGCGGCCAGCCCTTCTTCAAATCTGCCTGGGCCTCGTTGCGGGTCGGGCGACTGGGGATGGACGTGCCGATCTCGCTGGCGCTGATCCTCGCCTCATCAATTTCGCTTTATGAAACCATGCACTCGGGCGAGAAGGCCTATTTCGACGCCGCCGTGATGCTGTCGTTCTTCCTGCTCTTGGGTCGCTACCTTGATCACCGCAGCCGTGCCTTGGCGCGTTCTGCTGCCGAAGAACTGGCTGCGTTGGAAGTGCCCCGCGCCGTTGTGCTGGACGATGGTGTCGAGACGTTGCGTCCCATTGCGCAGGTCGCCAAGGGGGATCTGGTGCTGGTACGTCCGGGTGGACGGATGCCGGTGGATGGCGTGGTGGTCGAAGGATCCTCGGAAGTCGATCGTGGTCTGTTGACGGGCGAAAGCCTGCCGGTCTTTGCGGGCCCCGGCCTGGCGGTCTCTGCCGGAGAGGTCAACCTGACCGGCCCCCTGACGCTGCGCGTGACGGCAGCGGGCCGGGACTCCTCGTTGCACCGGATGGCGGATCTGGTGGCAGTGGCTGAAAGTGCGCGCAACAAATACACCACGCTGGCCGAACGCGCCGCGCGGTTCTATTCGCCGATGGTGCACCTGCTGTCCTTTTCCGCCTTCGGGTTCTGGATGTGGAAGACCGGCGGCGATGTGCGCTTTGCCATCAACATCTCTGCCGCCGTGCTGATCATCACCTGCCCCTGCGCCCTAGGGCTGGCCGTGCCCGCCGTTGTCACCGCCGCGTCTGGCAAGCTGTTCCGCAAGGGCGTTCTGATCAAGAACGGCACCGCGCTGGAGCGTTTGGCCGAGGTGGATGTCGTGGTCTTCGACAAGACCGGCACGCTGACGCTTGGCATGCCGGATCCGTCCAACCTTGATGGCATTCCGGGGCAGGCCCAATCCGTTGCGCTTGCCTTGGCCAAGGCCTCCTCGCATCCCTTGGCCGCAGCGCTGGCGGGTCGCATTTCTGTCCCGGCCGCCGCCGTCACCGACCTGCGCGAGGTGCCGGGCTATGGCATCGAAGGCCAGTTGAACGGCCGCAAGGTGCGGCTTGGCCGTGCGGCTTGGGTGGGCGTCGAAGCGGTGCCTGAAACCGCCACCTATCTGGGTGTCGAGGGTCAAGCCCCGGTTGCCTTCACCTTCACCGACACGATCCGTCCCGGAGCTGAGGCGGCGATTGCCGGTCTGCGCGCCCAAGGCAAGGCGATCAAGCTGGTGTCGGGTGACAACGCGGCGGCCGTTTCTGCCTTCGCAGCCCGCGTTGGCATTTCGGACTGGGTGGCCGGTGCCTTGCCTGCCGAAAAGGCCGCGTTGGTGCGGGCCTTGGCGGATCAGGGCCACAAGGTTCTGATGGTGGGGGACGGCTTGAATGACACCGGCGCCCTTGCCGGAGCCCACGTCAGCATCTCGCCGGCGCAGGCGCTGGATGCGGCGCGGGTCGCGTCTGACATCGTTCTGCTGGGGCGCGATCTGTCGGCGATTGCCGATGCCACGCGGGTGTCCCGACAGGCAACCAAACGGATGGTGGAGAATTTCGAGATTTCCGCCGCTTATAACGTCATCGCTGTGCCGCTGGCCCTGATGGGGGCCGCAACCCCCCTTGCGGCGGCGCTTGCAATGTCGCTTTCCTCAATCTCGGTATCCCTGAATGCGCTGAGGTTGAAATAATGCAGATCCTTGCGATCCTGATCCCCGTCTCGCTGTTCTTGGGTTTCGTCGGTCTGGTGGCCTTCGTTTGGGCCATGCGGACCCGGCAGTTCGAGGATCCGCAGGGTGATGCCAGCCGCATCCTGACCAAGGACTACGACGACAAGCCTGCGCCCTTGGCGCCAGATGCCTAAAGAATGGTGACGGTCGCCGGGCTTAGGCCCTCGACGCTGACGGTGCAGGTCTGACCGCGCTGCAGGGCGCCAACCCCTGCAGGGGTGCCGGTGAAGATCAGATCACCGGGGGCGAGGCTGACAAGCCGTGACAGATAGGCGATGATGCCCGGCACGTCCCAGATCATCATCGACAGCCGGGTTTCCTGCCGCACGGCGCCATCGACCGTCAGCGTCAGGCGGGCATCCGGCAGGCTTTGCCCCGGATGGATCAGCCCCACGACAGCTGACAGATCAAACCCTTTCGCCATATCCCAAGGCCGCCGCGCCGCCTTGGCGTCGGCCTGCAGATCGCGTCGTGTCAGGTCATTGCCAGCGGCATAGCCCCAGACATGCGTCAGGGCATCCGCCTCGGCGATGTCGCTACCGCCCTTGCCCAAGGCCACTACCAGCTCGCCTTCATAGTGGAAATCCCGCGTCGCGGGTGGGTAGGGGATGGCAGACCCGGATTCAACAATCGCATCGGCGGGCTTGGTGAAGAAGAATGGCGGCTCTTTGGCCGGATCGCCACCCATCTCGATGCCATGGTCGGCATAATTGCGACCGACGCAGAAGACGCGCCGAACCGGGAAACGGTCCGCACTGCCCTGCACAGGAAGGCTGACCGGGCCGGGGGGAGGCAGGACATAGGTCATCATTGCCCGATCGTGAAGCACTGCACCGCCCGCGCTTGCAGGCGACGGCAGGCGAGGTCGGCAGTGTCACGGTCAAGACCCATCACCACGGCGTCATAGCCGCTGGACCGGGCAACGACTTTGCGCAATCCGTTGCCCAAAGTGGCGTTTTCGGCCAGCTGGATCTGGATCAAGGCCTTTTCCGCCGCGATGCTGTTGGGATAGCGACCCAGATTGATGCCCCAGGTCTCACCGCCCGAGGTGGAGACTCGCGTCACCACCTGCGGTTTGGCCGGAACCGAGGCGAGTTTCGCGTTCTGGTCGGTGTAGATCGGCGCGTTCTTCTTTGGCGGTTGGGCCGTTTCCGCCGCCAGTTGCAGGGGTTGCGCCGGCGCACTGGCCTTGACGGTGACCCCAACAGCCGGGGCCTGTGTCGCATCGTCGGGCTGTGCGGCCATCGCCACAGCATCCTCGATCCCGGTCACCGCAACCGTACCCGTGTCTGTCCCCGGACGGGGCATCGGACGGGGCGAGGTTGCCATCGACACGTTGACCCGGACAGTCTTGGCCGAACCATCGGCGACTTCGGGCAGCGCCTCGTCCGTTGCATCGGCCATCACGGCCGCATCTGCCGGCGGGGCGACCTCTGGGTCAGCCGGAACCGGCTTGACCGTTGCAACCCCGGGTTTGGCCTTGGCAAACCCCATGTCGAGCAGTTGTGCCATCTTCTGGTTGCGCATCGCGGTGGATGTACCGCCCAGGATGGTGCCGATCAGGCGCACGCCGTTCCGCTCGGCGCTGGCCGTCAGGTTGAAGCCCGCCTGTCCCGTGAAGCCGGTCTTGATCCCATCCGCACCGTCGTAAGCGTCGAGGAACTTGCGGTTGGTATTGGCCACCGTCGCCATGCCCGCGTCCGTCGTGCGGCGCGAGAAGATGTTGTAATATTGGGGGAAATCATAGAACAGGTGCCGCCCGAGGATCGACATGTCATGTGCGGTCGAGACATGCCCCTTGGCAGGCAATCCATTGGCATTCTTGAAGGTCGAATGGTTCATGCCCAGCTTGCGGGCCGTTGCCGTCATCCGGGCGCCCCACTTCTCGGGCGATCCGGCGAAGAAATCGCCAATCGCTGCCGCAGCATCGTTGGCCGACTTCACCGCCGCTGCCCGGATCAGATAGCGCAGCGCGATCTTCTGCCCCTCTTGCAGACCCAAACGCGAGGGGGCCTGATTGGCCGCGTTCTTGGACACTGTGACCATGGTGTCAAGCGTCACATGGCCCGCTTCGATCTCTTGGAAGGTGATGTAAAGTGTCATCATCTTGGTCAACGAGGCCGGTGGCAGTTCCATATCCGCGTTGGATTGGTACAGCGTTTCGCCGGTGCGGGCATCCATCAGGTAAAGCGCCTGCGGGCCTGCCGCAGCAGGGAAGCCCAGGATGATATTGGCCAAGAGGCCAATGACCAACGTGAAAAAGAGATTGCGGACGCCGTCCGCGAAAGCTCGTACCACCTTGTCTGCCTCGTCACTGCCCGCGATCCCGGTTACTCCGGGATTTCGCCATTATCGTTGGCGAAAGACTAACACGGCCGGCCAAGTGGGAAAACCCCTTTGTTTCCATATGTTTCAGAGAGGTTCCTCACTGTGTCTCTTTCGTCTGGCCCGAAGATATGGTGGGCGTGACCAAAGATGCACACAATTTATGGTAGGCGCTGAAGCTGTTCCACCAAGGCCGGCAAGGCCGACAGATCCCTGATGCTGCGATAACGCGGGGCCTGGGTCGGCGGCTCGGCATGTTCCAGCGCCCAAGTCAGGGCATGCGGCACATAGACCCCCCAAGCCCCGGCCTCCAATGCCGGCAGGACGTCCGATTTCAGCGAGTTGCCGACCATCATCGCCTGATCTGCGCCGGCGCCATGCCGGGCGAAGGCCGTGCGATAGACCTCGGGCGTCTTGTTCGACACGATTTCGACGCCGTGGAACAACTCGCCCAGTCCCGATTGCGCCAGCTTGCGCTCTTGATCCAAAAGATCGCCCTTGGTGATCAGCACCACGCGGTGATCCGCCGCCAAGGCCGTCACGGCCTCTCGCGCGTGGGGCAGAAGGTCGACGGGGTGGCGCAACATCTCGCGCCCCGCAGCCATGATCTCGGCAATGACCGAAGCCTGAACGCGGCCCTCGGTCACCTCGATGGCGGTTTCGATCATCGACAGCATGAAGCCCTTGATGCCGAAGCCATAGTGACCCAGGTTGCGCCGCTCGGCCGCCTCCAGCCGTTCAGACAGGTGCACCGGGTCGGCGTCACGCAAAAGGGCGGCAAAACGGTCCTGCGTCAGGCGAAAGAAGGTTTCGTTCTGCCACAGGGTGTCGTCCGCATCGAAGCCAATCGTGGTGATCATCGCGTCAAAGGTCCCCTTGTGGCGTCAGGGCCTTTCATGGCCCGCAAAAAGGTCTATATTGCACTGGCAGGGGCTGTGAACCCCGTTCTGGTTTCGGAGTTTTGTCTTGACCGCTTTTCCTGACATGATGTCTGACGGACCGAAAGGGCCGGGTCAGGATACGTCTATTCTGACCAAAACCAAGACCAAGACCGAACGGCCGCCGCTGTACAAAGTCATGCTCTTGAACGACGACTACACGCCGATGGAATTCGTCGTCCATGTGCTGGAGCGGTTCTTTGGCCTCAACCACGCGCAGGCCTTTGAAATCATGCTGACCGTGCACAAGAAAGGGCTGGCGGTCGTCGGCGTTTTCTCGTTTGAGGTGGCAGAGACCAAGGTGGCACAGGTGATGGACTTCGCGCGCCGTCATCAGCACCCGCTGCAATGCACGATGGAAAAGGAATAGCCGCAAGGCGATCATGGAAGCGGCTCGACTGGAACTGGCGCTGGACTCCGGCGCATGGATTTTGCCGCCTGCGGGCGATATTGCGGTCATGCGGCCACGGGCTGGGGCTGACCTTTCGGCCCTGCCGATGTCGCGGACAGTGGTGCTGACCGGCTTTCGCCCGGATCACGACCACTTTCTGGCACAAGGGTACCGGGTTGAAGGCAAAGCCTTTTCCGCCGCGCTGATCTGTCTGCCGCGCTCGCGCGCCGAGGCTTTGGTGATGGTGTCAGAGGCGGTGGCCCTGGTCGGACCCAAGGGGACGATTGCGATTGATGGGCAAAAGACCGATGGCTTTGAGCCTGCCCTGAAAGATCTGCGCGCGGCGGGGTTTGTCTGTGGTGAGGTGATCTCAAAGGCGCATGGCAAGTTCGCGGCATTCCAGGTGGCGCCAGTGCCGGCGGATTGGGCTGCAGCCGATCTTCCCGTGGAGGGTTTCATCACCCGCCCCGGCGTTTTTTCCGCAGATGGTCCTGACCGTGGCTCGCAGCTTCTGGCGGCGGCTTTGCCGGCCGATCTGCCCGCGCGGGTGGCCGATCTGGGCGCGGGCTGGGGATACCTGTCGCGTGCCATCCTGCAACGTCCCGGCGTCAAGCGGCTGGATGTGGTAGAGGCCGAGAAGGTCGCGCTTGATTGCGCCCGGATCAACGTCACCAACCCGCGAGCCGAGTTTTACTGGGCCGATGCCACCAGTTTCCGGCCCGAACGTCCGTGGAATGCCGTGGTGATGAACCCGCCGTTCCACACCGCGCGTGCGCCGGATCCGGCGCTTGGCGCGGCGTTCATCCGGGCGGCGCACAAAGGCCTGTTGCCGGACGGCGTGCTTTACATGGTGGCCAACCGGCACCTGCCGTATGAACCGGTGCTGAAGGCGCTGTTCCGGCAGGTCGAAGAGATTGGCGGGGACGGCGCGTTTCGGGTGTCGCGCGCGGCTTATCCGATCCGGGGCAAGTAGTTACTCGGGGTAGCGCGCCTGACAGGCGGCAATTTCCGGGGCCAGTGCCTTTGCCATTTCGGCCCGGCGCTTTTGCATCGAGGCCAGCTTGGCCGCCTCTGCCGTCAGGTCCAGCGCCACGGGTTTGCTGACCGTGGTCGGTTGATCGCGAAAGCACATCTCGGGCCTGGCCGTGGGCGGCTTGTCGCGCCCACCCGGGCTGCAGATCACAAAATCCGGCATGTCGACGACGGTCGTTGCATAGCCATAGCCGCGCGCGATGTTGCCCTGCGTTTCGGCAATCAGCCTGTCCAGCACCGTCATGTCGTGCGACACCTGCCCGATGCATTGCTGCTGCGGCGTGCCGCAGGCGACCAGCGCCATCAGAAACGGGGCGGCCAGATAGGGTTTCATCGTCACCTCCTGTGATCGTCGAAGAATAGGCCCATTGCCCCCGATATGGAACAGCAGCCGCGTTGAGCGCGGGCTTGCTTCCTGCTAGCAATGATCAAAAGTCTGGGAGACGGCGATGACAGAAGCTTTCGATGACCGCAAGGCGCGTGCTGCGGCTTGGTTTCGCAGTGTCCGCGACGATATCGTTGCGGCCTTCGAAGCGATTGAAGATGAACGTGGCGGATCTGCCCCGGCGGGCCGGTTCGAGGTGACGCCGACAACGCGCCCCGATGGCGGCGGCGGGTTGATGAGTGTCATTCGGGGCGGCCGGGTGTTCGAAAAGATCGGCGTCAATGTCTCGGAAGTGCATGGCGTGCTGGGGGAACGGGCGCAAAAGGCGATGGCTGCGCGTGGTGTGCCGGGGATGGACACGGATGCGCGGTTCTGGGCCTCGGGTGTCAGTCTGGTGGCCCATATGCAGAACCCCCATGCGCCGGCGGTGCATTTGAACACGCGGATGTTCTGGACCCCGCAAGCGGCCTGGTTCGGCGGTGGCACCGACCTGAATCCTTGCATCGAATACGCCGGGGACACCGCCTATTTCCACGATACGCTGCGCAAGGCTTGTGACGCGCATGATGCGACCTACTATGGGCGGTTCAAGGCTTGGGCGGATGAGTACTTCTTCGTGCCGCACCGCGGCCGGGCGCGGGGCGTGGGCGGCATCTTCTACGATGACCTGTCCACCGGCGACTGGGAGGCCGATTTTGCCTTCACCCAAGCGGTTGGCAGCGCCTTCCTGCCCGCCTTCCTGCCACTGATCCGCGCGCGCATGACCACGGCTTTCAGCGAGGCCGATCGCGAAACGCAGTTGATCCACCGCGGGCTTTATGCCGAATACAACCTTGTCTACGACCGTGGTACCAAATTCGGGTTGGAGACCGGGCACGATGCCAATGCCGTGCTGATGAGCCTGCCTCCGGTGGCGAAATGGACGTAGTGGGGTTCTTCAACACCGAAATCCCCGCCTTCCTGCTGGCCCTGCAATTCCTGACCCGACTGAAGGTCACCGCCCCCTATTCCGCCGAGGCCATGCGGCAATCGCCACGCTGGTATCCCGGCGTGGGGATTGTGGTTGGCGGGATCAGCGCCGCGATCTATGGGCTGGCCTGCTGGTTGTTGTCGCCTTTGCTGGGGATACTATTGGCGGTGGCGGCGGGCATTGTGGTGACCGGCGGCCTGCATGAAGACGGTTTCGCGGATGCCTGTGACGGGCTGGGCGGCGTGCGTCCGAAAGAGCGCGTGCTGGAGATCATGCGCGACAGCCGGATTGGCACCTATGGCGTGCTGGGGCTGGGCCTGATCGTGGGGGGGCGGATCGCGGCATTGCAGGCGCTGCCCGAAGACGCGGTGGCCTTCGCGCTGATCGCGGGCCATGCGGCGAGCCGGGCCTCGATGCTGTGGGTGATGTCAACCTCGGACTATGTGCGCTACAGGGGTGCGGGCAGTGCCGTGGCGGGGGGCATTGACCGGCATGCCGTGTCGGTGGCCCTGATCACGACCGCCGTCGCCCTGTTGCCCCTTGCCTTCGTGGTGCCTTTGGCGAGTGTTATCACGGGCTTGGCTGGCCTGTTGCTTGGCCACATTGCGATGCGGCGCTGGTACGAGCCGCGTCTGGGGGGCTATACCGGCGACTGTCTGGGGGCCGTGCAGCAGTGCAGCGAGATCGGTTTTTACCTGGGGCTGCTGGTGGCGCTGACGGCCTGACCGTCGGCCAGAACCAGCACCACCGCCCCGATGACCGTGACCGAAGCGCCCAGGATCGCGGCCAACGTATAGCCGCCCAAAGCGGTGCCCAAGGCGAAGGTGCAGGCGGCCGTGCCGTCTCCGGCGACTTTCATCAGGGCCATCAGGGCGGCTCCGGTGCCGGGGCGGGCTTTCATCTGGTCTTGCAGATAGGCAAGCGGCAGGGTCAGGGTCAGGCCCCCCCCCGCCGCCGCCGGGATCAGCAAAAGCCAAAGCCAGGGTGTGCCCGCCAGCAAAGGCAGACCGATGAGGTGAAGCGTGTAGATGCAGGTTCCGATCAAAATCAAGGTGTTGCGCGGAATGTGCAGCACCAGGGGCACGGCCAGCATGAAGGGCACCTCCAGCCCGGCGGCGAGGCCGGCGTAAAGGGCTGCGTCGCCACCAACCCCATCGGCCGGTGTCAGAACCAGCCCCATCAGCGACCAGTAGACCGTGCCGCCCGCCGAAACCGCGCCAAGCGCTAGGATGCGCAGGGCCAGACGCGGCACGGCAACCTCTGCCAGGGCGGCGCGCAGTGTCAGGCCCGAGGGCGCATCGCGGCCCGCCATCGCTGCCCGGCTGGGCCAGAATCGCCAGATCAGGCCAAACATCAGCACACCCAGGGCCAAGGCGACCGGGTAAATCGTCTGGATCGGCGCGCCATGATCAACGGCATAGGACCACAGCGGCAGGACGATCAGAAAGGGCAAGGCGAACAGCGCACGGATCGTGGTCTGGATGCCATCGCGCAACGCCGGATCATAGTGGGCGGCCGCCAGACGGGCTTGGGCAAAGAGCTGGCCGAACAAGGTGTTGGCCGGAAACAGCAAGACCTGCGCCAGAAGGAAGCTTGGCGTTGACGGCAGGATGGTCATCGCCGCCGCCCCCGCCATGACCAGTCCCGCTGCCCCCAAGGCGATGCTGCGGCGGTTGGCGGTCTGGTCGGCCCGGATGCCCGCATAAAGGGCCGCCGTCACCGACACGAGCGTCGACAGCACCATCATCGTGGCAAAGCCTTGATTTCCCAAGCCAAAGCGACGCACTGCGAGGACCGAGACATAGGGCCCGAACGAGCAGACCAGCGCCCCTTGCAGCATCATCAGCCCTGTCACCATGCGCAGCGCCGGATCGGTCAGGATGGCGCGGAACGGGGCTGCCGCCATCTACACCCTCGCCGCGAACCAGGCGTGGCGGTCGGCGAAGTACAGGCCAAGCGCCCCACACAGGCTGATGGACGCCCCCAAGATCGCCACGGTCTCGAACCCGCCAAACTGGCTGCCGATGGCGAAAACCGCTGCCGTCAGCACATCTGCCACCAGTTTTTGCACGGCCAGCATCGCCGAGGCGGTTCCCGGCCGGTCGCGCAACAGGTCCTGATAATAGGGGATTGGAATCGTGATGATCACCGCGCCGCCAAAGCCCGCGAACACCGTCATGACCCAGAGGAACGGCGTGTCCGACAACAGCGGCAACGCCAAGAGGTGGCAGGCGTAAATCGCAGCCCCAATGGCAATGACGGTGGAGCGCCGCATCCGGTGCGCGATGCGCGGCATGATCAGCATGGCAGGAACCTCAAACCCGGCGACAAGGCCGACATACAGCGCCACATCGGCTGGCCCCCGGATCGGAGAGGCATCAAAAACCAAGGAAACCAAGACCATGTAAAGGTTCCCGGCTGAGGCGATCGCCCCGATCAGGCAGACCCGGGTGGCGACGTATGGCTTGGCAATCTCGGCCAAAGCATCGCGCAGCCGCATGCCAGAGCGCGGATCGGCCCAAACCGTCTGGCCATCCTTGGGCCAACCGAACCAGACCAGCAGGGACATGCCAAGGCTGGCCACGCCGCCGCTGACATAAACCGCCAGTTCTGACAGGCCAAAGCCGAAGGCGAAGGTCCAGAAGATCAGCATCGCAAGGAACGAGAAGGACATGGCCGAGCGGATCGCGCCCAGAACGGCGTCACGCTGGCGCCCCTCGTCGGCGCTGGCGAGCCGTGCGAGGGCGAACAACTGGCCGTACATGCTTGAAGCCAAAGGCAAAAGCACGCCTTGGCACAGGATCAGCGCCCAAACGCCGGGGAACGCCAGCATCATGCCGATGCCCAGGGTGCTGCACAGCGCCGTGCCCAAGGCAATCCGTCGGCGGTGACCGAACTGGTCGCCCAAGACGCCGAACAGCACCGAGGAGGTCACCGCTATCAGCGACGCCATCACCAACAGCAGCGAAAAGGCGGGTTTGCTCATCCCGATCCGCTCGATCGCGATCAGGGATTGGTAGGGGTAGACCGAGGCATTGTGCGCCCCCAACAGCAACAAGGCCACGGCAATCAGCCGGAGCGTCGGGTGACGCAGCACGAAACGGATCGGGGTCATTTGGAGCGTTCCTGGGCCGCTGGCGGGCCTGTACTATCGCTAACGAGGCCTTCCGACGATGTCCAGAGACTGAGTGCGACATTTGCCGTCGCAAACCTGACACTTCCGGCGCGATGGGTCCGCTAGCTTCGCGGCAATGGCATGAGGCGGACATGGATCTTGACTATATCATCGTAGGCGCGGGCTCGGCCGGGTCCGTGTTGGCCAACCGGTTGACGGCGTCCGGGCAACATCGGGTTGTCGTGCTGGAAGCGGGGGGCACGGACCAGCTGCCCTATGTGCAACTGCCTTTGGGATATGGAAAATTATTCTACGATCCAGCGGTGAACTGGATGTATCGGACCGAGCCTGATCCGGGTTTGGCGGGGCAATCTGACCATTGGCCGCGGGGCAAGCTGCTGGGGGGGTCCTCCTCGATCAATGCGATGGTCTATATCCGGGGGCACCGGGCGGATTACGACGAATGGGGGGCCGCGGCTGCGGGTTGGGGTTGGGATGATGTCTTGCCCGCGTACCGGGCGATGGAAGATAATGAAGCGGGATCAGACACTTGGCGGGGCCGGGGCGGCCCATTGTTCATTTCGGAAAACCGGCGCGGGCTGCACTGGTTGTTGGACGATTATATCGCGGCCTGCGGTGAGGCGGGCTTGCCGCATAACCGCGATTTCAACGGTGCCGAGCAGGAGGGCGTTGGCACCTATCAGATGACGATCAAGGGCGGGCGACGGAATTCGGCGGCGCGCGCCTTCTTGCGGCCAGCTATGCGCCGAAAGACTTTAGAAGTTATTACCAAGGCGCAGGTCACCCGCATTTTGTTTGAAGGAAAACGGACAGTTGGTGTCGAATACCGGCGCGACGGGCAGACGCTGCAGCTGAAGGCGCGCGAGGTGATCCTGTCAGGCGGGGCGATCAACTCTCCGCAGCTTCTGCAGCTTTCGGGCATCGGTCCGGGGGCGCTGTTGCAGGGCCTTGGCCTGCCGGTTCTGGTCGACAACCCGCATGTCGGGGCCAATCTGAACGACCATCAGGGCATCAATTATACCTGGAGAATGAAGGTCGCGACCTACAACGGCATCCTGCGCCCCTGGTGGGGCAAGGCCTTTGTCGGGCTGCAATATCTGTTGACGCGGGGCGGGCCGCTGGCCAAGTCGATCAATCATGGGGGCGGGTTCTTCCGCACCTCTCCGGATCAGGCGCGGCCGAACATGCAATTGTATTTTCAGGCTTTTTCGACACTGATCCCCAGGAATGGAGAGCGGCCGCTGCTGACGCCCGACCCGTTTCAGGGCCTGTCGATCGGGCTTTCGAACTGCCGGCCGACCAGCCGGGGCCAGATCAGGATCAAGACGCCGGACCCGCTTCAGCATCCCGAAATCGTCGCCAATGCCTTTTCCACCCAGTCGGATGTCGATGAAATGCTGCTGGCAGTGAAATATCTGCGCAAGATCGCGGCGCAGCCCTCGATGGCGCGCTGGATCGCAGAGGAACTGCGGCCGGGGCCGGATATTCAAAGCGACGCGGCGATGATTGACGATTTCCGGCAGCGCTCGGGGACGGTCTATCACCCGTCGTGCACCTGCCGGATGGGGCCAGAGGGCGAGTCGGTGCTGGATGAAACCCTGCGCGTGCGGGGGGTTGAGGGGCTGCGGGTCTGCGACGCCTCGGCCTTTCCGAACCTGATTGCGGGCAATACCAATGCGCCCTCGATGATGATGGGCTGGCGCGGGGCGGAGATCATCCTAAGGGGTTGAGAACGCAGCATTCATCTGCCGAATTTGCCCGGCGGGTGCCGTCTGCGGCGCGTCGGGGCGGCGTAGGTTTTGCGTCATTTTTTTGTAGTTACAGCGGTCGCTTCCGCCGTCATTAACCTGTTGTTTCCGAATCAGGCGTTACAACAGGTTCAGAAGGGAGGGCAGATCGGTCATATGCGCGAAGGTCACGGCGCCTTCGGCCTGAAGGGCGGCGGTGCCATGCGGGGCATAGCCCATGCAGCGCATGCCAGCGGCGCGGGCGGCGCGGGCTCCGGTCGGGGAGTCTTCAACAACTACGCAGGTGGCGGGGCTGACATTCATCGACGCGGCGGCCTTGAGGAACAGGTCAGGATAGGGCTTGGGGCGTGGCGTCTCTTGGCCCGAGAAGATTCGGCCCTGAAAGCGCGGGATCAGGCCGGGATGTTGGCCAAGGGTGATCTCCATCTTGCGGGGACTGCCGTTGGAGCCGATGGCGTAGGGGATCCCTGCGGCATCCAACGCATCAAGCACGTCGAGAACGCCGGGAACAAGGGGAGCGCCTTGTTCCAGTTTGGCGTAGAGGCGGGCGTAGAAGTCTTCGATCCAGTCCTCGGGCAAATTGGCGCCAAGGGCGATGGCTTTGCGCGCCACGCCGGCAAGGGTCAGGCCAAGCAGGTCAGTCTCCATCTGGGCGCGGGTCAGATGGGGGGCGTAAAGGCCAAGGTCGGCTTCCAGTTGGTCAAAGGCAATCGCCTCGGAATCGACCAGAACGCCGTCACAGTCGAAGATCACGCCATCCGGTCTCATGGTTCTGCTTCCAGCAAGGTTACCCATGTGTCGCCATAACGCCTTTGGTCGAGAAGGGCAAAGCCCTGCGGCAGGGTGGGGGGGCTGCCTTCCTCCCACAGGATCGTGGCGCGGGGGGCGATCCAGCCCTGGGCTTGCGCGCTGTCCAGGGCGGCCTGGCCCAAGCCCTTGCCATAGGGCGGGTCGAGGAAGATCAGGCTGAACGGCGCTGCGGCGGCGGGCAGTTTGGTGGCGTCGCGCGGCAGGACGGTGACCTGGGCCGCCACGCGCATCTTGGCGATGTTCTGGGCGATCAGGCTTTGCGCCGCCTTGCCATCGTCCACCAAGGTTACGGCGGTGGCGCCGCGCGACAGGGCCTCTAGCCCCAGCGCGCCGGTGCCTGCGAAAAGGTCGAGCGCGGTGGTGCCGCTGACAAGGTCGCCGTGGCGGCCGTTGACAAGGAGGTTGAAGATCGACTCGCGCACGCGGTCGGTGGTGGGGCGCAGATGGGCCCTTGGGTCGCCCGCGCCAACCTCGGCCAGATGCAGGCCGCGCCAGGTGCCGCCGATGATCCTCATGCCCCGATGCGCCTTGTCGACGGGCGAGGGAGGATCTGGCGGCGGTTTTGCAGGCGCGTTTGGTCAGCCGGAGATGACATGGGCCGGCTGGCGGCTGACGCGGTGCGTGTTGGCAGCGGGCGCGTGTTCGGGCCGGGTGTGGCGTGA
>NZ_CBBQHX010000016.1:0-94667 GCF_964946895.1 Stagnihabitans sp.
TACAGGACCCTGCTGCAGCATCCATCTGCCGCAGATCCCAACCGCCAGAAGGTGCGCACACCGCAGGAATATGCGGTGGCGTCGCTGCGTCTGATGGGGATGGACGGGATGGAGACCGACATGCTCGGCTTCAACAAGCAGACGATGAATGTTCGGGACTATCTGACCAAGATGGGGCAGGAGCCCTTCAAGCCGCTGCGGCCCGATGGTTGGCCCGAAATCGCGGCGGGCTGGATGACTCCGCCGATGATCGCCTCGCGCATTGACTGGGCCGTTGATCTGGCGCGCGCCACCGGCGCCCGGGTGGACCCTTCGGCCGTGACCGATTTCGCCCTGGGGGATATGGCGACGCCGCTTTTGCGCCGCGCCGTCGCCGGGGCAGAGCAACGCTGGGAGGGATTGGCCGTGCTGATCGCCTCGCCCGAATTCAGCCGGAGGTAAGACAGATGCGTGATTTGCTCCTTTCCCGCCGTGCCTTTCTGATTGGCTGTTCGGTGGCAGCCTCGCCCTTGCTGACGCCGGTGACCTTTGCTGCCGCACCGGGCGACAACCGGCTGGTGGTGATCATCCTGCGCGGCGCCATGGATGGGCTGGATGTGGTGCGCCCGACCGGTGACCCTGATTTCGCCGCCCTGCGCCCGACGCTGGCGGCGACGACCGGGCCGGCGCTGACCGATTTCTTCACGCTGCACCCGGCGGCCGCGGATCTGATGCCGCTGTGGCAGGCCAAGGAGCTTGCCTTCGCCCATGCGGTGGCCACGCCCTATCGGCAAGGCCGCAGCCACTTTGTCGGGCAGGACGCGCTGGAAAATGGCTCGGGTGGCGAGGATGGCGGTCTGACCCCGGGCCACGACGGCTGGCTGAACCGCGCGCTGTTCCTGATGCCCGGCGCCACCTCTGAGACAGCCGTGTCGGTCGGGGAACAGCGCTTGCTGGTTCTGGATGGTGCCCATGAGACGGATCACTGGTTTCCCGTCAACGTCAGCCCCCTGTCGCAGCAGGCGCAGGACCTGCTGACCGCGGTGAACGCGGCGGACCCCCTGTTCGCGCAGCCCTTCACCGAAGCGCAACACCTGACCAACTCGATGACTGGCGAGCAGGCACCGAAGGGCAACAATCTGGGCTATGATCAATTGGGCAGCTACGTGGCCGAGCGGTTGATGGGGCCGTCGCGCATCGCCAGCTTCTCATTCGGCGGTTGGGACACCCACCACCAGCAGGCCCACCTGATGGGGACGCAGTTGAACAACCTGTCCGCCGTCCTGCTGGCGATGAAGGCCGGTCTGGGCAAGGCCTGGAGCACCACGCTGGTGGTGGCGATGACCGAATTCGGCCGCACCGCGCGCGAGAATGGCACGGGCGGCACCGATCACGGCACCGGAGGTCTGGCCGTTCTGGCGGGCGGTGCGCTGAAGGGCGGGCAAATCTTCGGCCAGTGGCCCGGCCTTGCCGATGGTAAGCTGTTGTCCCAGCGCGATTTGCTGCCGACCGGCGATGTGCGCGCCTATCCGGCCTGGGCCCTGCGCGCCATGTTCGGCGTCGAGGCGGCGGGACTGCAATCGACCGTCTTCCCCAACCTTGACCTTGGCACCGATCCGGGCCTCCTGTTGTAAGAAAGTTGAGCGCTTTCAGCGCATTGCCTTGATCTCGCCTCTGGCGTGCCGCCAACCGGCTCGGGCGGCGCTCTGCGGGGAGTATTTGGGTAAAGAGCAAAGGGCAGCGGCGTCTTGCGCCGTTACCCTGCTGAAAACACCCTATGGAAAGGTTGAAGGGGGCGAAACCCGCCGGCGCACAGGGCCAGTGTGCAGCATCGAACTTGCTATTTCCGAACCCGGGTTTACCTTGGGACCATGGCTCGCCCCAGAACACTTCCAGATTCCGCCGTCTTTTCCGCCATCCTGCGGATGATTGCCGCCGAGGGAGAGAAGGCCGTTGCGTTTTCGTCCGTGGCGCGGGCCACAGGCCTGGCGGGGGCCTCGCTGGTGCAGCGCTATGGGGCCCTGCCCGCGATGGTGGAGGCGGCATTGGCCTGGGGCTGGGATGAACTGGACGCCCTGGCGGAGTCGGTTCAGGCCGAGGTGGTGGCCGCCGACAAAGGGCCGCAGGCGCTGCTGAAGGCCTTGGGTGAACGCGGCAGCGTGCTGCCGATGCCCGCCCTGCTGGCGGCCAGCCTGCGCCACGCCAGCCTGCGCCTGCGTGCCGCCGTCTGGCGGGCGCGGATCGAGGCACTTCTGGCAGCCCATACCCATGATCCCGAGCGTGCCGCCATGCTTTTCGCGTTATGGCAGGGACAGATCCTGTGGGAGGGGACCGGCGCGCGCGGGTTCCGCCTGAAGGACGCCGGAAAACGCTTGGGTTAACGCCGCGCGATGTAGGTTTTCCACAGCCAGATCAGGACCAAAGCCCCCAGCACCGCGCCGACGAAGCCTGCCATCCAGCCGGTCAGCTCGACCAGCGCGCGGATCACCAGACCGCCGATGATGGCCCCGCCGACGCCGACGCCGATGGCGATCGTGGTCGGGATGTCGGTCTGCAGCCGCATCATCCGCGTTGCCAGAAAACCTGCCGCGGCGCCCACGATCAACAGCAATACGAATTCCATCCCAAGCCT
This sequence comes from Stagnihabitans sp., assembly GCF_964946895.1. Lineage (NCBI taxonomy): Bacteria > Pseudomonadati > Pseudomonadota > Alphaproteobacteria > Rhodobacterales > Paracoccaceae > Stagnihabitans > Stagnihabitans sp. The sequence goes on from NZ_CBBQHX010000016.1 coordinate 2,612, forward strand.
CCCTGATCTGCCTTTGATATGGGAAGCTTTGCTGCCGAAGGGAAGTGCCCCCTTGCCAGTTCTGCGCCCATCAGCCATGCCTTGCGCCATGACCCGCACACCTGCCTTCGATGCCTTTCTGGCCCCGCTTGCCCGCCTTGCCACCCGCCACCCCGGGATCGAGGGCGAGGTGCTTTGGGCGGCTGAGGTCGAGGATGGCTGGCAGGTGCAGGATGACGCCGCCGAAATGCTCGACGCCGAGGAAATTCCCTTCTATGTCGAGGGTTTGCTGATGGAGGGCTTCGGTCTTCTGTGGCAGGCCATGGCCGAGGTGGGCGAGACGGCCCCCGATCACGTCCTGCTGATGGTCTGGGAACCGGGCGCAACCCCGCCCCCGGCGCCGGAACCAGCCGAAGGATGGGCCATCCTGTCCACCGGCCGTTGGGATGGCACCGCAAAATCGTGAGGACGACGTGCCGCAACTCGCCAGCCTGATCCTGCCCGCCATGGCCCCCGCCTTGCCCAAGCCGCACCCGCGCGATGCGCTGCGCGGGGCTGCCGGCGTGCTGTTGGGTTTGCTTTTTACCCATGTTGTTCTGTGGCTTACGGGCCGCTTGATCGACCAGCCAGATGCGGGCTTTCTGGCGCATCCCCTGCTGATTGCGCCCTTTGGCGCCTCGGCCGTGCTGATCTTCTGCACGCCTCCCAGCCCCTTGGCCCAGCCTTGGTCGGTGGTTGTGGGCAATGGGCTTGCGGCGGTCTGTGCGGTGGTCGTGCTGCAAATCGGGCTTCCGCCTTTGGTGGCCGTGGCGCTGGCCGCGTTTCTGGCCGTGGCGGGTATGGCCTTTGCCCGCGCCCTGCATCCGCCGGGCGGCGCGGTGGCGGTGGCGACGGTGCTGGCAGCCTCGCCCGAGCATATGCCGGGGCTGGCCTATATCGGGGTGACGGTGCTGCTGGGCTCTGCCCTGCTGGTCGGGTTTGGCGTGCTGTTTCACCGGGCAACGGCGCGGACCTATCCGTTCCGCAGCGCCGCCGCCGCCCCTCCGGCACCCGAATTGCGGTTGGTTCCGCCGCCCCGGGCCTTGGCCCAAGCGCTGGACCGGCTGCGGCTGGGTGAGATTCTGGGCGTGGAGGATCTGGCGCATCTGATTGAAACGGCTGAGGAAACTGCCGTTGACCAATCGGCCGGGCTGAGCGCTGCCGACATCATGACCCCCGAGCCGGTGACCGTCGGACCCGAAGCGGATTGGCGAGCGCTGTCGGCCCTGTTCGTGCAGCACGGTTTTCGCAGTCTGCCGGTGGTCGATGGCCTTGGCCGGGTGATGGGCCTGATCTCGGTTCAGGCGATTTTGCGGCCGGGGGCGCAGGGGTTGACGGGGCGGCATTTGCTGCAGGAGGCCGTCGTGCAGCCGCCTGAGGCGCGTTTGGCGGATTTGCTGCCTCCGCTGGCGCAGGGCCACCAGCCTGCGCTATTGGTGGTGTCCGAGGCGGGCGTGCTGCAGGGGCTGATCACCCGGTCCGATATTGTGGCGGCCCTTGTCCACGCCATGTCCCACCCTTGAACGGAGCGAAACATGTATGACACCTTTGCCAAGCTTCACGCCGATTGCGCTGCCTTGGGCACGCTGTTGTTCACGGTAACCGTGCAGGACGAGGCGGCGGGGCTGGCGCGGCGGTCCTACTCTTCGGATCCGGTTGCCTATCCGGTGTCAGGCACCAAGCCTTTGACGCGGGATGGCTGGTATGATCAGTGCATCGGGGCGCGCAAGGTCTTCGTGGCCAATACCGTGCCCGAGTTCGCCAAGCACTTCTTCGACCATGCGCTGATCACCTCGCTGGGCCTTGGGTCCTGCATCAATATCCCGATCTTTCAAGAGGATGGCCCGGTCTACGGCACCGTCAACCTGCTGGCGGAGGACGGCCATTTCACGCCCGAAAAGCTGGAAGCCTATGCCGGACTGATCGCGCGCGACCATGCCGCGCTGGTGGCGGAGATGGCGCAGATCTGAGCTGTCGGTAAAACTGGACAGGTGAAATCCAAAGTGTAGTCTTTTGTGCAAAAGAGGCGCCCTCGGTGAGGACAGCGCCCGCGCATTTGGCATCATCGCATGGAGGATTGCATGGATCGACGGTCTTTTCTGGGTCAGGCCACGGTGGGTGGCATAGGGGCGGCGGGGGCGGCTTTGCTGGCCGCGCCCGTGGTGGCGCAAACCGCGCCGAAGGTGACGTGGCGCATGACCTCGTCGTTTCCGAAATCGCTGGATACCATCTATGGGGGGGCGGTGACCTTGGCCAATGCGGTGGCCGCGGCGACGGATGGGGCGTTTACCATTCAGGTGTTTGCGGCGGGAGAGCTGGTGCCGGGCCTGCAGGCCGCCGATGCGACGGCGGCGGGAACGGTGGAGGCGTGCCACACCACGACCTACTATTATTGGGGCAAGGACCCGACCTGGGCACTGGCGACGGCGGTGCCGTTCAGCCTGAATGCGCGGCAGATGAATGCCTGGTACTACTATGGCGACGGCATCGCGCTGACCAACGAGTTCTTCAATGCCAATGGCCTGCACGCCTTCCCGGCGGGCAATACCGGCGTGCAGATGGGCGGCTGGTATCGCAAGGAAATCAAGACGCTGGATGACCTGAAGGGTCTGAAGATGCGGATCGGCGGCTTTGGCGGCAAGGTGCTGAGCCCCTTGGGCGTGGTGCCGCAGCAGCTGGCGGCGGGGGATATTTACCCCAGCCTTGAGAAGGGCACGATTGATGCGGCAGAGTTTGTCGGACCCTATGACGACGAAAAGCTGGGCTTCGTGAAGGTGGCGCCGTATTACTATTATCCGGGTTTCTGGGAGGGCGGGCCGACCGTGTCGGCCATGTTCAACAAGGCGGCTTATGATGGTTTGCCAAAGGCTTACCAGTCGATCCTTGCCACGGCCAGTGCTGCGGCGAATGTCGATATGCTGGCGAACTATGATTACAAGAACCCGGCGGCGTTGAAGCGGCTGGTGGCGGCGGGGGCGCAGCTTCGGCCCTTCAGCGCCGAGATCATGTCGGCGGCGTTTGATTCCGCGCAGGCGGTTTACGCCGAGATGTCGGCCAGCAATGCGGCGTTCAAGAAGATCCATGACAGCCAGCAGGCGTTCCTGAAAGACGGCTATCTGTGGGATCAGATCGCAGAGTACAATTATGATACGTTCATGATGATGCAGCAGCAGGCCGGCAAGCTGTAAGCGTTTCCGCCGCGCAAGGGGGGGCCGTTTCCGCGCTGCGGGGGCGGCCTTTTTCATGCGGTTAAGGCGGGGTTGCCACAAGGTGCGCTGTGGCGGGCCTTCTGGGAAGATCGCCGGACAGGCCGCGGTTTTCGGGGCATTCGGCGTGTTGTGACCTGTCGGGTCTTTGTCGGTTTTGCGGAGTGCTTTTGTAGCTACACGCGGGGCTGCGCGCTGAGCCGTCAGGGCGCGGGGATTTTCGGCGGGTTGAGGCCGAAGGACGGTTTGCCAAGGCCGTTCGGTTGCAGTTTGGGCATGGTGATCTGGATCGTGGCGGCATCGACCACCGGGCCCTTGTAGCGCATCACCATGGCGGGGAAGGCGATCACGAGGAAGATCATCGCGACCTGAATGATCACGAAGGGCATGGCCCCCCAGTAGATCTGGCCGGTCGTCACGGGCTCCATCATCCGGCCGGTGACGCGGTCTTTGTAGGGCTGTTTGGGGGCGACGGAGCGCAGGTAGAACAGCGAGAAGCCGAAGGGCGGGTGCATGAAGGAGGTCTGCATGTTCACGCCAAGGATGACGCCGAACCAGATCAGGTCGATGCCCAGCTTCTCGGCTGCCGGGGCGAGGAGGGGGACGAGGATGAAGGCCAGTTCGAAGAAGTCGAGGAAGAAGGCGAGGACGAAGACGAGGGCGGAGACGGCGATCAGGAAGCCAAGCTGGCCGCCGGGAAGCGAGGTGAGCAGGTGCTCCACCCAGATGTGGCCGTTGACGCCGTAGAAGGTCAGCGAGAACACCCGCGCGCCGATCAGGATGAACATGACGAAGGACGACAGGCGGGTGGTGGAGGCCAGCGCCTGTTGCAGGACGGCAAGGGTCAGGCGGCGTTTGAGGGCGGCGAGGAGGAGGGAGCCTACGGCGCCCATGGCGCCGCCCTCGGTGGGTGTTGCGATGCCGAGGAAGATGGTGCCGAGGACGAGGAAGATCAGGGCCAGCGGCGGGATCAGGACGATGATGACCTGGGCTGCAAGGCGGGACATCAGGTTCAGCTTGAGGGCGCGGTCGAGCAGGGCTGCGGCGTAGATGACGAGTGTGGCGATGCTGGCGCCGAGGATGGCGGCGTTGTCGCCTTGGCTGGGGGTGAGGGCGAGGGTGGCGCCGTAGGCCACGGCGGCGCTGAGGGCGAGGGTTGCCAGAAGGGAGGTGACGCCATGGCCAAGGGTGCGCGCCTCTTTCGGCAGGGCGGGGGCCCATGTCGGTTTGATCAGCGTCACCAGCAGGATGTAGAGGGCGTAAAGCCCGGTCAGGACAAGGCCGGGGACGAGGGCGCCCTTGTACATGTCACCGACCGAGCGGCCGAGCTGGTCTGCCAGCACGATCAGCACGAGGGACGGCGGGATGATCTGGGCCAGCGTGCCGGAGGCGGCGATGACGCCTGCGGCAAGGCGTCGGTCGTAGCCATAGCGCAGCATGATGGGCAGCGAGATCAGGCCCATGGCGATGACCGAGGCCGCAACGACCCCGGTGGTGGCGGCGAGGAGGGCGCCGACGAGGATGACGGCATAGGCGAGACCGCCACGGATCGGGCCGAAAAGCTGGCCTACGGTTTCCAGAAGGTCCTCGGCCATGCCGGAGCGTTCCAGCACGATGCCCATGAAGGTGAAGAAGGGGATGGCCAAGAGGGTGTCATTCTGCATGACGCCCCAGAAGCGTTCGGGCAGGGCGTAAAGCAGCGGCCAGTCGAGGTGGATGGCGCCGTCCGACAGGGGGGCGAGGACGACGCCGATCACGAAGAACATCAGGCCATTGGCGGCCAGCGAGAAGGCCACGGGGTAGCCGGCCAAGAGGAAGACGATCAGCGAGGCGAACATGATGGGCGCCATGTTCTGCGCGAAAAGGTCGATCATGGGCGCTCCAACGCCTCGGCCAGTTTTTCGCCTTCAAGTTCGGCGGCCTTGTGGGCGGAGATGAAAGGGGTGGGGTCGGGCATGGCCCCGCGCAGGATGGCGATCTTCTTGAGGAGTTCGCAAGCGCCTTGCAGGGTCAGCAGCACGAAACCGGCCAGCAGCAGGGCTTTGGCGGGCCACAGGATCAGACCACCGGCGTTCGAGGACACCTCGCCGGAGTGGTAGGACAGCAGGACATAGGGGACAAGGTAGGCGTCCATCAGAAGGACGAAGGGCATCAGGAAGAACAGGTGGCCGAGGAGGTCGATCCAGTGTTGGGTGCGGCGGGACAGGGCGCCGTAAAGGATGTCGATGCGGATATGCTCGTTCTGTTTCAGGGTTTGGGCCGAGGCGAGCAGGAAGGCGGCACCGTACAGATACCACTGCAGTTCGAGGAAGGCGTTGGAGGAGACGCTGAACACCTTGCGCACCAGCGCGTTGGCGGCGCTGACAAGGACGGCCACAAGGATCAGCCAGCCGACCGAGCGGCCAATCGCCTCGGTCGCGCGGTCAATGAAATTGGCGAGGACGAGGAATGCCCGCATAATGCCCTCCGTTTGGGTGAGCATGGCGCAGGGGGTGGCTTTGCGTCAACCGGGGTTAAAGGCCCAGTTCGGTGGCTACGGCGTGAAGCAGGAGGTCCAGTTGGGCTTGCGTGGTATAGGCCTGGGCCGAGACGCGGAGGATGCAGTGGGATTTCCACGTGTAGCAGGGGATTTCGATCTGCCAGTGGTCGATCAGGCGGGATTTCAGCGCCTGCGTGTCGCAGGCGGGGATCGGCATGGCTGCCATCATGGGGGCGCAGAATTCGGGTGCGGCCAAGGGCGGCAGGCCGGTCAGGCGGGCCATGCGGCGGGCGGTGTCCTGAACCAGCGCCTGACAGTGGCGGGTGATGGCGTCCCAGTGATGGGCCGCGCGGAAGGCGATGGCGCTGGGCACGGTCAGGAAGGCGGCGGGGTCACGGGTGCCTTGCATTTCAAGGCTGTCGATGAAGGCGGTGGCATGGAAGGGGCCGGGGTCCTGACCCCGCGCGCCGGGGTCCCAGCCGTGGCTGATGACGAGGGGGGTGATCAGGGACTGACAGTCGGGCCGGGCATAGAGGAAGGCCGAGCCTTTCGGGGCCATCAGCCATTTGTGGCAGTTGCCGGCGTAGAAATCAGCCCCCAGCGCATCAAGGTTCAGCGGGATATGGCCCGGGGTGTGGGCGCCGTCGATCAAGGTCCAGATGCCAAGGCTGCGGGCCTTGGCGATGATCTGGGCGATGGGGAAGGTGAGGGCGGTGGCGGAGGTGATGTGAGAGAGGAAAAGGACGCGGGTTCTGGGGGTGATGGCTTGGGTGAGGGTTTGGGTGAAGCTGTCAGCCGAGGTCAGGGGCAGCGGGATGGTGACGGGGACGACCCTGGCCCCGGTTCTGGCGCAGACATGGGCCCAGGTCTTTTCGAGCGCGGCGTATTCGTGGTCGGTCGTCAGGATCTCGTCGCCGGGGTGCAGGGCGAGGGATTGGGCCGCGATGTTGAGGGCGGTGGTGGCGTTGGTCAGGCCTGCGATCGTGTCGGCATGGGTGCCGAGTTCGGCCGCAAGGGCGGCGCGCGCGGCGTGCATGTGCTGCGAGAGGCCGCGCTTGGGGTCAAGGAAGGCGACCGGCTGGCGTTCGAGCTTCAGTTGCCAGTCTTGGTAGGTTTGGAACACGGGCTTGGGGCAGGCGCCGTAGGAGCCGTGGTTGAGGAAGACAACCTCGGGGTCGAGGAGGAACTGGGCGGCGAGGTTGGTGTCCATGTCTCAGGTCTTCGCGACGGGTTTGTGGGCCATGACGGGCGGGGTTCCTTTGCGGGCTGGCTTAGCTTTGCCGCCGGGGCGGTTTGCGGTCAATGGCGGCGGTCAATGGTGGCGGCCGGTGGTGGAAACCGGGCCGGGGTGATATAGGTCAAGGCAGAGCGCGGGGGTTCTGCGCAGGGTGCGCAGAGGTTCACCGATGCCGAGGACTGCCATGACCGATCCCTATGCCGTGCTTGGACTGACCAAGACCGCCACGGCGGCCGAGATCAAGGCGGCGCATCGCAAGCTGGTCAAGATCAGCCATCCCGACCTTAACCCCGACGATCCCAAGGCGGAGGCGAAGTTCAAGGCGATTTCGGCGGCCTATGACCTGCTGAAGGACCCGGCCACGCGGGCGCGCTTTGATGCCGGGGAAATTGACGCCTCGGGGCAGGAAAAGCCGCAGCGGCGCTATTACCGCGATTTTGCCGATCAGCCGGGCAACACCTATCAGCGCGGGCCGCAGGCTGGCGGCGGTGATCCGGCGGATATCTTTGCCGAGATGCTGCGTCAGCGGGGGGGGCGCGGGTTTCCTCCTTTCGGAGAAGAAGGGTTCACCATGCCGGGGCATGACCTGAATTTCGCGCTGGAGGTCGGGTTTCTGGACGCGGTGCATGGCGCCAAGAAGAAGATCAACCTGCCCGATGTCGGTCAGGTGGAGGTGCAGATCCCCAAAGGCGCCACCGATGGCCTGACGCTGCGGCTGCGCGGCAAGGGCATGGCGGGTCCGGGGGGCGGTGCGGCGGGCGATGCGCTGATCACGCTGAGCGTGCTGAGCCATCCAGTGTTCCGGCGCGAGGGGGATGATATCCACGTGGCCTTGCCCATCACGCTGGACGAGGCGGTGCTGGGCGGCAAGGTCAGCGTGCCGACGATTGACGGCACGGTTTCGCTTTCGGTGCCGGCGGGCGCCAGTTCGGGGCGGGTGTTGCGCCTGCGCGGGCGCGGCGTGGCGCGGGCCAAGGCCGAGGCGGGCGATCAGCTGGTGGAGTTGCGCATCGTTGCGCCGCCGGTGGTGGATGACACCCTGCGCAGCTTCATGGAGGGCTGGCGCAAGAGCCATCCCTATGACCCGCGCAAGGGCATGCTGGAGGAGGATCCGTCATGACCGACGTGACCGTGACCGAGTTTTACAGCGAGACCGAAGTGCTGGCGGCGGTGCCACGGCTGACCGCACCGCGCCTGACCCGGTTCGTCGCGGCGCGCATTGTGCTGCCGCTGATCAAGGACGCGCGCCCGGCCTATCGGCGCATCGACCTGGCCCGGATCGAACTGCTGTGTGATCTGGCCGAAGAGTTTGAGCTGGATGACGATGCGCTGGGCCTTGTGATTTCGCTGGTGGATCAGTTGCACGCGGCGCGGCGCGATCTGCGGGCGGTCTGCACGGCGATTGCGGCCGAGGAGCCTGCGGTGCGCGCCCGGGTTGGCGCAAGGCTGGCGGCGGATTTGTAACGGGCGGGTTTGTGACGGGTGGCGGCGCTAAAACCACTGCCCCGGCTCCATCAGGCCAAGGTCCATCAGTTGCTGGCTGTGCCAGGCGAAGGGGACCGAGTTGTGCCAGGCGAAGGTCTGGATCTGAAACTTGGAGCCGGCGTTGCTTTTCAGCGCCTTGGCGGTGCGGAAGCTGACGATGGCGGTGGTGATGTTGTGGTGCCATTTGCAGGCGTAGGTGTTGTATTCCTCGTCCGAGAAGGTGAAATCGGGGCGCAGGGTCAGGCCGGGCTTGGCGCGAAACAGCGCGATGCGGTCGATCTTGCGGCGGGCAGCGGGGACATGCTCTTCAAAGCGCCAGCGCAGGCCGCCGAAGAAATCCAGCTGGCGTTCCTTGGGGTGGTTGTGATGGGCCGGGTCGGGCCGCCCGAGGGCATAGTAGCCCGAGCGGTCCAGATGGGCGCGTTCCAGCGAGACGGCGTTGGGAAACGCCTCAAGATCATCGGCGTAAAGATCCACGACATAGGACAGCAGGGCGTCGCGACGCTCTTCGGTCTGGAAGGCCAGCGCCTCGCGGATGTTGCGGCTTTCGCAGAAGGGGAAGAACAGGTATTCGGCGTTGTAACAGTAGAACAGCCAGATGTCGGGCGCCGCCTCGATCAGGCGGTTGACGGCCTGCATCATGGCCTGTTCGATCAGGGCGTCATAGTCGATGCGGTGGACCTTGGCGTCCAGGTCCGGGTCAAGCGGCACTTCGGGGTCCGTCAGCAGCAAAAGCTGGGGGAAGCCTGCGGCAAGGTGATGGCGCACGGTCGAAGACACCTCGACCGCGTCTTCGGCCATGACCAGCGCCACGGGGCCCTTGGCCAGCGCCGCCTTGCCGGTTTGCAGGAAATCGTCAAGAGAAGCGTAGTGCATGGGTCACCGATCCGGCCTTTGGGCCAAGGTCTAACAGGTGGGGGGATAACGCAAGGTTTCCTTGTCGAAGTTGCCAAGGCGGGTTGCTTGCGGTAAGGGCTTTGGCTTGCCAAGGATGCGCTGACATGTCGGACCCCAAGAAGCTTTTCATCAAGACCTACGGCTGTCAGATGAACGTCTATGACAGCGAGCGGATGGCGGAAGCCATGGCGCCCGAAGGGTATGAGACGACAGAGGTGATGGAAGAGGCCGATCTGGTCCTGCTGAACACCTGCCATATCCGCGAGAAGGCCGGCGAGAAGCTGTATTCCGACCTTGGCCGCATGCGCGGGCTGAAGGTGGCGCGGCCGGATATGAAGATTGGCGTGGCAGGCTGCATCGCGCAGGCCGAGGGGGCCGAGGTGATCCGGCGGATGCCGATGGTGGATCTGGTCGTGGGACCGCAGGCCTATCACCGTTTGCCAGAGCTGGCGCGCGGGCAGGGCCGGATGGTGGACACCGACTTTCCGCTGGAAGACAAGTTCGACCTGTTGCCGGAGCGCAAGGGCCGTCGCGGGCCCACCGCCTTCCTGACCGTGCAAGAGGGCTGCGACAAGTTCTGCGCCTTCTGCGTGGTGCCTTATACCCGCGGCGCCGAGATGAGCCGCCCGGTGGACCGCGTGCTGGACGAGGCGCGCGGTCTGGTGGAGCGGGGCGTGCGGGAGGTGACCCTGCTGGGCCAGAACGTCAACGCCTATCACGGGCTGCGCGCGGGCGCCGATGTCGGGCTGGCGCAGTTGATCGACGCCTTGGCCAAGATCGACGGGTTGGAGCGGATCCGCTATATGACCAGCCATCCCAATGACATGGAAGACGCGCTGATTGCGGCGCATGGGCTACAGCCGAAACTGATGCCCTATCTGCATTTGCCGGTGCAATCGGGATCGGACCGCATTCTGAAGGCGATGAACCGCAAGCATACCGCGGAAAGCTACCTGCGGTTGATCGAGCGGTTCCGTGCGGCGCGGCCGGATATTCTGGTGACCTCGGATTTCATCGTGGGATTTCCGGGTGAAACCGATGCCGACTTCGAGGCGACGCTGGAATTGGTGCGGCAGGTTGGCTATGGCATGGCCTATACCTTCAAATACTCGCCCCGTCCGGGCACGCCCGCCGCAGAGAAGCCGGAATTGCACGCCGAGGTGACCGATGCCCGCCTGCATGACCTGCAGGCGCTGATCACCCGCCAGCAGCGCGCGGCGCAAGAGGCGATGGTGGGGCGGCAGACCACGGTCTTGTACGAAAAGCCGGGGCGGATGCCGGGGCAGATGGTGGGCAAATCCGAACATCTGATGGCCGTGCACGTGGCGCATGAGGGCGCAGCGGTGGGGGATCTGGTGCGGGTGCGGATCACGGCGGCCTCCAGCAATTCGCTGGCGGCGGTGCCGGTGGGCTGATTCTTTTTTCCCTGACAGGGCCGCGTGTTATGCGGCAATCTTGCCAAACCCGCTGCGCGGCCTTTGGCGCGATCTTCCGGTTTTGCCGTGACTTGTTTCCGGGCGATTGCCAATAAGTCCGTCATGCCGGATCTGGTTCCAAAGCGGCAACGGCGTTTTTGGGGAAAACGCGCTTACTTTGATTCTTCTTTACTTGTTTCCGGTGCAGGGGCAATTCTTTGTGAAGTCCCGGCATTTGGTACGGGCTTTTGACATTCAGAGGAGGCCTTGGCTTTGGAACATATTTCCAGCGCTTTGAGGATGGCGATCGGGGCGGGGGCTTTGGCAGCCGGGGTTTTCGGCGCAACTCTTGCGTTTGCGCAGACGCCCGTGGTGCAGCCGCCGCCGCAGATTGCGGGCAAGATCGTCTGGGGGCTGTGGGTTGACGATGACGGCTGCATGCATTGGTGGGCGGATGGCGGGCTGGAAGGCTATATGCTGGACCGCGTCGATCCCAAGACCGGCAAGCCGGTCTGTCTGGCCAAGAACACCTGCCTGACCGAAAACACCGACCAGCTTTTCGCCACGGACTCGGCCCAGTTGACGGGCGAGGGACGGCGGCGGCTGACGGCGTTCTTCCAGAACGCGGGGGCCTTCGGCTATGCCATCTATGGCCATACCGACAGCCGCGCCTCGGATGAATACAACATGGGCCTGTCGCAGCGCCGCGCGAAATCGGTGGCGGATGTCGCCCGCTCGGTCGGGGCGGTGGTGGAACGCGAGATCGGCTATGGCGAGCGCCAGCCGATTGCCACCAATGCCACGGCCGAAGGCATGCAGAAGAACCGTCGGGTTGAAGTGGTCTGCTACACGTGGGGGAATAACTGATGCGCCTCGTTCACCTTACGGCCTTGCTGGCCTTTGCCGCGCTGACCGCTTGCGAAGGCACCGCCGGGCTGGTGCCTTATCACCAAAGCCCCGACACGGTGATCGCCTCCAACCACGACACCGGGATTGACGCCGGCCCCTTGACCGACGGGCAGGCGGCGATTGCCTATGACCCGGATGGCTGTCAGGGCTGGATCATGGATGACGGGGTCGAGGGCTATTCCGGCCGCCGGTATGATCCGAAATCGGGTCTGCCGGTGTGCAACAACCTGTATCCGCCGGGCACGGTGCTGGGCGATTACCGCGCCCACAACCACACGTTCCCCGACTGGGTTCCAACGCACTGATCCTGCCAAACGCAAGATATGGGGGTCGCAGCCTGCTGCGGCCCCTTTGATATTGCGCCAGCACCTGCCGCTTTTGTCATCGCCGTGTCACATCCTTCAGCAACTGTGATCGCGGGGGCCAAATCCGCACTGGACAGTTCGGCCCGCTGGCTCCACACTTTGGGCAAGGCCCCACGTGTTGCGTATGACCTGACAGCTTCGACTGACTCTAGCACCAGAAGGAGAGCCCATTGGGCATCAGTGCGCTGACCCCCCCGACCCGTCCGGAAGACATGGTGGAAACACTGATGGAATTCCCCGACAATCGCCTGTTGATCGAGCTGTGCGGTGAATTTGACCGCAACCTTGCGCAAGTGGAGCACCAGACCGGGGTTCATGTGCTGCGCCGGGGCAACAGGCTGGCGGTGATCGGCGACAGGTCCGCCCGCGAACAGGCCGCCGCCGTGCTGCGCGGGCTTTACGCGCGGCTGGAGGCGGGCAAGCATGTGACGGCGGGCGACATCGACGGCTCGATCCGCATGGGACGCCCGGCGAGCGAGGCGCCGAAGTCCTTGGGCGACCAGATCGAGATGTTCCAGACCGGGGCGATGGAACTGCGCACCCGCAAGAAGGGTGTCGAGGCGCGGACCGAGGCGCAGAAGGCCTATGTCGCCAATCTGTTCAGCCATGAGATGGGCTTTGGCATCGGGCCTGCGGGCACCGGCAAGACTTATCTGGCGGTCGCGGTGGGGGTGACGATGTTCATCTCGGGCGCTGTCGAAAAGATCATCCTGTCGCGGCCTGCGGTGGAAGCGGGCGAGCGGCTGGGCTTTCTGCCCGGCGACATGAAGGAGAAGATCGACCCCTACATGCAGCCGCTGTACGACGCGTTGAACGATTTCCTGCCCGCCAAGCAGCTGGAAAAGATGATGGCGGAAAAGCGGATCGAGATTGCGCCCTTGGCCTTCATGCGCGGCCGGACCCTGTCGAACGCTTTCGTGGTGCTGGACGAGGCGCAGAACGCCACATCCATGCAGATGAAGATGTTCCTGACCCGGTTGGGCGAGGGCAGCCGGATGGTGATCACCGGCGACCGCACGCAGATTGACTTGCCGCGGGGCACCTCGTCAGGTTTGGCAGAGGCGGAGCGCATCCTGAAGGGTGTGAAGGGCGTCAGCTTCAACTACTTCACGTCGAAGGACGTGGTGCGCCACCCGCTGGTGGGCCGCATCATCGAGGCCTATGAGGCGGACGAGGCCAAGGGGGGCTGAGGCCCCCCGCTTTTCACCGGCTTGGGATCGGCAGCGAACTGGGTTTCCCAGAAGCTTTCGCTGGTCAGATCGGCGAAGCCCGCGCGCCATTTCGCCTTGAATGTCCGGTAGCCCAAGGTCAGCCGCGCCACGTTGACAAGGCTGCGCAGACCCAGCCGCAGCATGGCGGGCTTGTTGTGCTGCACGGTCATGATCTGTTTGGTCTGCGCGTCAATGTAGCTGATCCGGGCCGCGCCCCAGGCCAGCCGCATGTCGCCGCGCTGGTTGCGGCGCAGGACCTGATGGTTGCCGTATCGGCGGAAGCCCGGCAGAAGCAGACCGTTCAGCATCAGCTTCATGAAGACCCGTGCGGTGCGTGAATGCGGATCGAAGCGGATTTCGGGCTTGGGCGGCTCGCCCTCCAGCGGGCGCCAGAGTTCATGCTGGCGCAGGCTGGTGATCTTGGCGCGGCGTTCGGACATGTCGGCATTGGCGGCGAAGAAGGCCGGGCCGCGCATGACGTCTTCCATCGCCATGTTCAGCGTCAACAGCGTGTCCATGTGAATCTGGACCATGGCGCGCACGAGGAAGAAGGCCGGGATCGAGGCGAACTTGCGCAGGCTGAGTTCCAGCTTGGGCAGGGTCAAATGTTGGATAAGGTGATTTCGCAGGTCCAGATACAGCGTCAGAGAGCTTTCCTTGTCGGAAAAATCCTGGTCCTGAAAGCTGACGACGCCGGGCAGGGTGACAAAGGAGAAGTCATTGGCCAGCGAGAAGTTGATGTCATCGCCGCGCACGAAGAAGGGGAAGGGCCAGTGGGCGGCATGGTCCAGCGCGAAGGCGAAGAACCAGAAGCCACCATAATAGTCACGCGGCAGCGGGTGGGCCGAGTGAAACTCCATATGCATGGCAGAGGGCAGGTGGGTCAGGTCCAGATCGCGGAAGAAGGACCGGCAGGTCTGGTGAAAGACCGCACCGCTTTCCCAGACGCGGGTTGGGGCGGCGGCTTGGGTCAGGCCGCCGATGATCGTGGTGGCGGTGTCGGTGGCATAGGCCAGCATCGCCCAGACCCGCTCGATCGCCAGCATGTCAACCGAGGCGTCATCGTCCATGAACAGCGCGTGGCTGGCCCCCATCCGACGCGCCTCGCGCAGGCAGCGGGCAAACCCGCCCGAGCCGCCAAGGTTGCGGTTGGGCACGAGGGTGACGTTGGCCGAGGGCGGCAGCGTGACGGTCTGGCCATTGTCGACCACGACCATGTGCAGGCGGTCGCCGTGCGGCCATTGGGTGGCAAAGCTTTGGAACTTGGCCACGGTGGATTGCACCGCCGCCTCGCGCTTGAAGGTGGTGATGCCCAGCACGATCCTGGGGTCGCGCAGCGGGGGCTGCCGGGTCTGCCACGCAGCACCGGTCAGCGCGGCCTCGCCCCGGGCGATCAGGCTGAAGACCAGCACGGCGTCCTTGCAGGCCGACAGACCGGCGCTTAGGTCGATCATCGCGCTGCCGTCATCCTCGAATTCGACGATGCCCGTCAGGAAATCCCAGGCGCCGTGCAGGGTGACGCAGGCGATGGTCAGCTTGAAGACGCCCCGCCCCTCCAGCCGCAGCCAAAGGTCGGTCAGGCCGCAGCGGTCTTGCCATTTGGGCAGCGGGAACAGGTTGAAGGCGGTGTCAAAGCTGGCCTCTCCGCCATCGGCAAAGCTGATCGCGTGGTGGTCGGCCGACAGGGCCGCCCGGCCATGCAGGCGCAGCGCCACGGCGATATCGGTGCAGAGGTCGAAGTTGGGCCACATCAAGGTCTGCAACGTGGTGAAACCGGGTTCGGGCGTTTCTTCAACCACTGCCACGTCAGTCTCGGTTCCGAATGTTGCATGCAAAGCTGGCATTATCCTATCCGTCGGGGTCTGAAAATTGCAAGCTCGGGGTCAGCCGCCAAGCTGTCTGGCAACCAGATAATGTCCGGCCGCACCGACGACAGCGAATGGAGTTTCCCCGTGCCCCGTGGATCCGGAGTGCAGGGTTTCCTGGCAGCGGTCAATCCCCCGCGCCGTCACGTCTGCGGGAGGTGACCGTGGCGATGGCCTGCGCCACGGCCTGGTCGATGGTCATGGTCGAGGTGTCCAGAACCACGGCATCGGCGGCGGGCTTCAGGGGGGCTTCGGCGCGGTTCATGTCGCGGTCGTCGCGCTCGCGCACTTCGGCCAGAACCCGGGTGGCGTCGCCCCCCACCTCCAGCCAGCGGCGGTGGGCGCGGACCTCGGCAGAGGCGGTGACGTACAGCTTCACCTCGGCCTGCGGGCAGATCACAGTGCCGATGTCGCGGCCGTCCAGCACCGCCCCCCCGGCGCGGCGGGCAAAGTCACGCTGAAACGCGGTCAGGGCGGCGCGGACGGCGGGGATCACCGCGACATGGCTGGCGGCTTTGCCGGCCTCAAGGCTGCGCAGGTCGGGGCGGGCGAGGTCTGCGGGCGTCAGGGTTTGCGCGGCCAGCACCGGATCGCCGCCCTTGGCACCCACGGCACGGTACAACAGGCCGGTGTCCAGATGGGCAAAGCCGAAATGATCCGCCAGCGCCCGGCTGATCGTGCCCTTGCCCGCCGCCGCCGGCCCGTCAATCGCAACTGTGAAAATCATGGTCGCCCTTTCCGTTTGCGGCCTTCTCCCCTAGCCTTGGCCCGGTGTCAAACAGGAGGCGACGATGGGGCTTGGATCTCGGCCAAAATCATGGAATCCACTGGTGGCCGAGATGATGGTGCAGGATTTTGCGGCATCCAGCGGCTGGTGGACCGGGATGCTGGGGTTTGCGCCCCTGTTCCAGCGCCCGGCGCAAAAGCTGGCGATGCTGCAGCACCCGGATGGCGCGCAGGTGATGATCTATCAGCGCGACGGCGACTGGGAGACCGGCGCGATGGAGGCCCCCTTTGGCCGCGGCGCGGTGCTGCAGGTCTTTGTGGCGGATGTCACCGCAGCCCATGCCGTCTTTGCCGAGGCGGGGCATCCGTTCTATGTGGCGCTGCGCGAGAAGTGGCGCGACTGGGGCGATTGCCTGGGCGGCCAGCGCGAGTTTCTGGTACAGGACCCGGACGGCTATCTGGTCATGGTGGCCCAGCATATCGGCACCAAAGCCCTGTGACGCCAAAGCCCTGTGACGCCAAAGCCCCCAGATGGGCGTCGCCTCAGCGCCGCCGTCCGTGCCACAGGCCATACAGCGCCACCAGCGCCGCCACGGCCAAGGCCGCGAACTTTGCCTGCGTGAAGCCCGAGGCCAGCGCCACCGCCCCCGCCTCGACATCAACCCCAGCGCGCAGCAGGCGGGCGACGGCGATATTCTCGGCCAGATCGAACAGGCCATAGGCCAGCGCAGGCAGAAACCACAGCGAGCCAAGGCGGCGCAGCGGCAGGCACAGCGTGGCCGTCAACAGGATGGGGATCACCGTGTCGTTCAGCCGGATCGGCCCAAGGTAGAGCGCGGTCCCCTCGGGCGTCAGGGCGGACAGATAGGCCTTGGCCTCGGCCAGGGTATAGCCCTGCGGGCGCAGGTCAAAGGGAATGGCACCGCCGCTTTGGGCCGACAGGTGCGGCGCGAAATAGCCCAACAGCACGCCATAGGCGGCCACGACGGCCAATGGCAGGGCCCAGGTCACGGTCTTCATGCAGGTCCCCTTGAATGCTGGCCCATCGCATCACGCTACGGGCCTTGCGTCAATGCCGCAGATCCCGACCGCTCAGCCCTGCGACAGGGTCGCGCCCAGACCCGTCATCAGCCCCTCAAAGATCGGGAACGAGGTGACGATGGGCGAGGCGTCATCGACCGAGATCGGCTTCCGGCTGGCCATGCCCGCGACAAGGAAGGACATGGCGATGCGGTGGTCGATATGGGTCTTGGCGGTGGCACCACCCGGCATGCCGCCGGGACCCATGCCGTGGACGATCAAGGTATCCTCGTCTTCTTCAACCTTGACGCCGCAGGCCTCCAGCCCGCGCGCCATGGCGTCGATCCGGTCGGATTCCTTGACCCGCAGCTCTTTGACACCGCGCATCACGGTCTTGCCGGTGGCGAAAGCGGCGACGACGGACAGGATCGGGTATTCGTCGATCATCGAAGGCGCGCGTTCGGGTGGCACCTCGATGCCCGTCATGGCGTCGCTGAAGCGCACGCGCAGATCGGCGACCGGTTCGCCGCCTTCGGTGCGCGGGTTCTGGAATGCGATCTGGGCGCCCATCTCGACCAGCGTGAGGTAAAGGCCATTGCGCGTCAGGTTCTGGCTGACGCCGGGCACCAGAATGTCAGAACCTTCGACGATCAGCGCCGCACAGACCGGGAAAGCGGCCGAGGACGGATCGCGCGGCACGGCCACGGTCTGCGGCCGCAAGCTGGGGCGGCCGATCAGCGTGATGACATTGCCCTCCGCCGCCTTCTCGACATGCAACTGCGCGCCAAAGCCCAGCAGCATCCGTTCGGAATGGTCGCGGGTCGGTTCCTTTTCGATCACGACCGTTTCGCCGCTGGCATTGAGACCGGCCAGAAGGATCGCTGACTTGACCTGCGCCGAGGCGACTTTCAGTGTGTGCCGGATGCCCTTGGCATCAGCGGCGCCCACCACCGTCATCGGCAAGCGCCCACCCTTGCGGCCATAGGCGCGCGTGCCGAATTCCGACAGCGGTTCGGTGACCCGCCCCATCGGCCGCTTGCGCAAGGACGCGTCGCCGGTGAAGGTCGCGGTCAGGGCCGAGGTCGCCATGGTGCCCATGATCAGCCGCACCCCGGTGCCGGAATTGCCGCAGTCGATCACATCGGCCGGCTCCTGAAAGCCGCCGACGCCCACACCCTGAACCGACCAGGCCCCCGGCCCATGCTGCACCACAGTCGCGCCAAAGGCCCGCATCGCCTTGGCGGTGTCCAGCACGTCCTGCCCTTCCAGCAGCCCGGTGATCCTGGTCTCACCCAGCGCCATCGCCCCGAAGATCAACGCCCGATGCGAGATCGACTTGTCGCCCGGCACCTCGGCCACACCCTTCAGCGGGCCGGACTTGTGGGCGGTCATCGGTTGGGCGGTGCCGTGAGCGGACATGGGGCTCTCCTCCTGTTTGCGCCGTCTGATAGCGCAAGCAAGGGCAGGGGTCCATCCTTCGCAGGCCGGTCTGCTGCATCGGGCGCCGGAGGGGTTTCACACCCCTCCGGACCTCCCCGTGGAGTATTTCCAAAGGAGCAAATGAAAGAGGCGCGCCCTTGCATTTGCGCCTTGCCAAATACTCCCGCCGGAGGCCCTTGACCCGAGCCGGTTGGCCGCAGGCCAGAGGCGAGATGAAAGACTTGCGCGGAACGCGCGCCTTTGGACCCTCGGTCAGGTGCGGCGGAAGGTCAGGTAGTGGGGCACCCGGCCCTCGCGCAGGGCCTTTTGCTCATAGCGGGTCGAGAGCCAGTCGTCCCATGGCGTGCCGCCCTGGGTGATCAGCGCGAAGCCGCAGTTCGGGACTTCCTCCAGCGTCTGGCGGACGTAGTCGGGGATGTCGGTGGCGACGCGGAATTCTGCACCGGGGGCGGTGATGCGGGCCAGGGCGGTCAGGTATTCCGGCGTCACGAAGCGGCGGCGGTGGTGGCGGGCCTTGGGCCAGGGGTCGGGGTAGTTGAGGAAGACTTTCGCAAGGCTGGCTTGCGGCAGCACCTCGAACAGGTCACGCACGTCGCCGGGGTGCAGGCGCAGGTTGGTGACCTCGGCCTTGCGGATCTTGCCCAGCAGCATGGCGATGCCGTTGACGAAGGGTTCCGCCCCGATCAGCGCGGCCTGCGGGTTGGTTTGGGCCATATGGACCAGATGTTCCCCGCCGCCGAAGCCGACCTCCAGCCACAGGGGGCGGCCTTCGCGCCAGGGTTCCAGCGGGACGGGGCCGCGGGCGGGGTTGTCCTCGCGCGTGACGCCCTGCAGGGTCAGCGGGCCCAGATCCTCGGCCAGGTAGTCCTTCTGGCTGGCGCGCAGGGTCTTGCCCCGGATGCGGCCATAGAAGTTGCGGCGGGCGGGGGTTTCGCTGTCCATCAGCCGCGTCCCCGGTAGGGGGCCACGCCCTGATCGGGGATCCAGACGCCTGCGGGTGGCGCGCCGGTCTGCCAGAAGACGTCGATCGGGATGCCGCCGCGCGGATACCAATAGGCGCCGATGCGCAGCCATTCGGGGTCAAGCAGGGCCACGATCTTCTTGGCGATGTCCAGCGTGCAATCCTCGTGAAACGCGCCGTGGTTGCGGAAGCTGGCGAGGTACAGCTTCAGCGATTTGCTTTCCACCAGCCAGGCGCGCGGGATGTAGTCGATCACGATATGGGCGAAATCCGGCTGGCCGGTCATCGGGCACAGCGAAGTGAATTCGGGGGCGGCAAAGCGCACGACATACAGCGTGCCGGCATGGCCGGTCGGCACGCGCTCCAGCACGGCTTGATCGGGGCTTTGCGGCTGGACGGTGGCGGACCCAAGCTGGGTCAGGCCGGAAACGTCGGTTTGGGTCATCTGGGCACCGGGGTTGGTTTCGCTTCGCCCTAGACCAGAGGCTGAGGCAGGTCAATCGGGCTTGACCCGGCGGGGCGGGCTGCTAGCTGGCGCGGCGGAGGATCATGATGGACCAGATAGACTACGGACAGGACGCCCCGGGGCTGATGCGCGGGTTCTTCCTTGGCGGTGCTGCCGCCGCAGCCGTGACCCTGCTGATCCTGTGGCGCGCGCCCGGGGTGTGGGCCAGCCTGCTTGCGGCCGCGTTGGGGTTGGCTGCGGTCTATCTGGTGGGGATGGGCAGTTTCATGATCCACGAAAGCCGCTTCGGCAAGGTGCGGGACAGGGATCTGACGCTGGGCAAGCTGCCGTGGCGCGGGGACGAGGCGGTGCTGGATGTCGGCTGTGGCCGCGGCCTGATGCTGATCGGTGCCGCCCAACGCCTGACCACCGGCCACGCCACCGGCATTGACCTGTGGCGCAGCGAGGATCAGGCGCACAACACCGCCGCCGCCACGCGGGCCAATGCGGCGCTGGCAGGTGTGTCCGACCGCGTCTCGGTCGAGACGGGCGACATGTGCAGGCTGCCGTTTGCCCCCGCCACCTTCGACATCGTCCTGTCGGCCTGGGCGGTGCACAATCTGCCCGAGGTTGCCCAGCGTCAGACCGCGCTGGCCGAAATGCTGCGGGTTCTCAAGCCGGGCGGGCGTCTGGTCCTGACCGACATCGAAGGCCGGCGGACCTATCCGGACCTTCTGGCACCGCTTGGGGCTGAAAGGATCGGGGTGGAGGTTCTGCACCCGATCAAGGACAGGATCGTCAGCGCCCTGTCCTTTGGGTCATTCGCGCCCTTCACCGTGCAGGCGCACAAGCCCTGAGGGCGACAGGATGGGCCATTGATTGGCCCATCCTGTCCGCGTGTCAGACGGCTTTCTTCAGCGCCTCGACCAGATCGGTCTTCTCCCACGAGAAGCCGCCATCCGCCGTGGCGGCCCGCCCAAAGTGGCCATAGGCCGAGGTGCGGGCGTAGATCGGCTTGTTCAGCCCCAGATGGGTGCGGATGCCGCGCGGGGTCAGGTCCATGACTTCGGCCACGGCGCGTTCGATCTGCGCCTCTTCGACTTTGCCGGTGCCGTGGGTGTCAACATAGATCGACAAGGGCTTGGCCACGCCGATCGCATAGCTGACCTGCAGCGTGCAGCGATCCGCCAGACCCGCCGCCACGACGTTCTTGGCCAGATAGCGCGCGGCATAAGCGGCCGAGCGGTCCACCTTGGTCGGGTCCTTGCCCGAAAACGCGCCGCCGCCATGCGGGGCCGCCCCACCATAGGTGTCGACGATGATCTTGCGGCCCGTCAGGCCCGCATCCCCATCCGGCCCGCCGATGACGAAGGTGCCGGTCGGGTTGACCCACCATTCGGTCTTCTCGGTGATCCAGCCCGAGGGCAGGACCTCGCGGATATAGGGTTCGACAATCGCACGGATCGCGGCGCTGTCCTGATCGACGCTTTCATGTTGGTGCGAGAGCACGATCGAGGTCACCTCGACCGGCACGCCGTCTTCATAGCGCAGAGACAGTTGCGATTTGGCATCCGGGCGCAGGGTCGGTTCGGCGCCGGATTTGCGCACCTCCGCCAGACGGCGCAGGATGGCGTGGGCGTATTGGATCGGCGCCGGCATCAGCTCCGGCGTCTCGCGGCAGGCATAGCCGAACATGATGCCCTGATCGCCGGCACCGTCACGGTCCACGCCTTGCGCGATATGGGCGGATTGCTTGTGCAGGTAGTTTTGCACGGCCAAAGTGTTCCAGTGGAACTCTTTTTGTTCGTAGCCGATGTCCTTGACACAGCCGCGGACAATATCCTCGACCCGGTCCATCATGTCGGACAGCGCCTTGGGGTCGGACAGACCGACTTCGCCGCCCACCACAACCCGCCCGGTGGTGGCAAAGGTTTCGCAGGCCACGCGCGCATTCGGCTCGACCGTCAGGAAGGCGTCCAGAACCGCGTCCGACACGCGATCACACAATTTATCAGGATGCCCCTCCGACACGGACTCGGAGGTGAAGACGTAGGACTTGCGCGCCATGGGAAATGCTCCGTTGGATGTTCCCTGCCACGCCAGGAAGCCGTTGTGGCAGTATGGCGGGCAGGGCTAGACCCATTGCCTTGGGGCGTCAAGCGTTCCGGGAGGATTGTCGGCGTATTGCCAGAAGGCCGCAGCTTGCCAGCCACAAAAGCGCGGGAATTTCGCCGAAACGGGCATAGGGCGGGGCCGGCAGGGCGCCGGGCAGGGCGGCGTCCAGATAGCCTTCGCGGCCGAATGGCAGGGCGGCGGTGATGCGGCCCCGGGCGTCGATCACCTCGGTCACGCCGGTGTTGCCATCACGCACCAGCGGCAGGCCCTGTTCGATGGCGCGCAGCCGGGCTTGCGCGGCATGCTGGAACGGCCCCGAGAAGGTGCCAAACCACGCGTCGTTGGTGATCTGCAAGATCCAGTCGGCCCGCTCGGACACGCGCAGGTCTTGCGGAAACACCGCTTCATAGCAGATCAGCGGCAGGACCTTGCCCAGCCTGGCCCCAAGGTCCAGCACCCGTGCCCCCGGTCCGGCGGTATAGGCATTGCCGGTGCGCGCCGCGAAAGCCCTGAGGCCGAACCACTCATAGGCCAGATCGCCGAACGGCACATATTCGCCAAAGGGCACCAGATGGTGCTTGTCATAGGCGGCCAGCAGCGTGCCGCCGGGTCCGAAGACATGCAGGCTGTTGAAGCCATGCACCTCATCGCCCAGTGACTCGACCCGCTGCAGGCCCAGCGCCACCGGCGTGCCTTGCGCCGCTGCGGCGATCAGGCCGGGCAGGGTGGGGTCATCTTCCACCAGAAAGGGCAGGGCGGTTTCCGGCCAGATCACCAGATCGGGCTTGCCCAGCGCGCCGGGTGCCGCGGCGGTGGCGTGCATCAGGCGGTCAAAGAAGGTCTGCGCGTGGTCGGGGTCCCATTTGGCATCCTGCGCGGCATTGGGCTGCACCAGACGCAGGGTCAGCCCGCGCGGCGCCGCATCGGGCTGCGCCAGCGCCCAGAGACCGTAAAGCCAACCTGCGGCCAGCATGGCCGCGCCGCTGGCCAGCCCCCGCACGCTCAGGCCCGAGACGAGGCTGGCCACCACCAGCGTCAGCAAGGTCAGCCCGAACGGCCCGACCAGGGCATCGACCTGCGCCATGGGCGTATCGACCCAGATATGGCCGGGCAGGGCCCAGGGAAAGCCGGTCAGGGCATAGCCGCGCAGAAACTCCACCGCGGTCCAGGCCGCGACCAGCCCCGGCCCGCGCCGGGCAAACCGCGCACCAAGGCCGAAGCCCAAAGCCCAGAACAGCGCAAGTCCGGCGGCCATGAAGACCAGCGCAAAGGGGGCCATCCAGCCCTCGGTCGCGGCATCGACCATGAAAGGCTCGACGATCCAGTTCAGCCCGGCCCCGAAGTAGCCCGCGCCCAGCAGCCAGCCGATCCAGGCCGTCTGGCCCGGCGTGGTCGTCCGCACCAGCCGCAGCGCCAGCACCAATGCGGCCAGCGTCAGTTGCCAAAACCCGAAGGGCGCCAGCCCCGCCGCCATCACCACGCCCAAAGCCAAGGCCGCCAGCGCCGGTGTCCAACCCGGAAAACTGCGCCGCATTACACAGCCTTGGCCGGCGGCTTGGCAGCCTTGGCCTTGTCAGACTCCTCCTCGGCCGCCGCCGCGCTGATGGCGCCCGGCAGGCGGACACGGATGCGCTTGATGCGGCGGGCGTCGGCGTCCACCACCTCGAACTCCACCCCGCTTTCATGCGGCACGATCTCGCCCCGCGCCGGCATCCGCCCGGTGCGGATCATCACCAGGCCGCCAAGCGTGTCGATCTCCTGGTCCTCCTCGGTCGTGCGCAGCGTCACGCCAAGGGCCGGTTCAAACTCTTCCAGCGGGGCGGTGGCCTGTGCCAGAAACACGCCGGGCTTTTCTTCCTTCCAGAGGATGTCCTCCTCTTCGTCATGCTCGTCCTCGATCTCGCCGATGACGGTCTCGATCAGGTCTTCGATGGTCACCAGACCGTCGACACCGCCATATTCGTCGATCACCAGCGCCATGTGCACCCGTTCGCGCTGCATCTTCTGCAGCAGAACGCCCACCGGCATCGACGGCGGCGCGTACAGGATCGGTCGCAGCAGCTTGCGCATCGCAAACCGCCCGCCGGGGCCGAAGCCATGCTGCAGCGCCAGATCCTTCAGCAGGATCAGGCCCTGCGGGCTGTCCATCGTGCCCTTGTAGACCGGCAGCCGGGAAAACCCATGCTCGCGAAACACCTCGACCAGCGCGTCTTTGCCGATGTCCAGCGGCACGGCGATGATGTCGACCTTGGGGATCGCCACGTCATCCACCCGCAGGCGGCGCAGGTTTGACATGCCGTGGGTCGCCACCACCTGCACCACCGGGGCGGGGGTATCCTGTGGCGGCGCCGCAACCGGCGCGCGTTTGAACAGGCGGCCCAAGAGCCCGCGTTGCGCAGGCTTGCCGTCTTCGGATTTCGGGGTGTCAGTCATGGTCGGCGAAGAAGGGGCCGATCCGTCGGTGCTACTGCCCATTTGCCTCATGTCCAGAGTGGCCCTTTCCGAGGGCTGGCGTTCAATATGGGTCAGGAAGGCCCAAGGATGCAAGTATCTGCACCTCAAGCCCCTCCATCCGCGTGGCATCGCCCTCGCGAACGTGATCATAGCCCAGACAATGTAACAGACCGTGGATCACCAGATGCGTCACATGGTCCGCCAGCGGCTTTTCCGCCTCCTGCGCCTCGCGGTCGCAGGTTTCATAGGCCAGCGCGATGTCGCCCAGGGATTCGCGTGCCAAAGGGTCGCCTTCGCCCGGCAGATAGGGCTCGTCCCCCTCCGCTTCGGGGGCCAGATCATCGGCGGGCCAGGACAGCACATTGGTGGGCGCAGGCTTGCCGCGGAATTCGGCGTTCAGGGTGGCGATGCGGGCGTCATCGCAGCCCATGATGCAGATCGAGTAGTCGGTCAGCGGCAGATCCAGCGCCGTCAGGGTCGCCGTGGCCGCGCGGGTGGCAAGCGGCTCCAGCCCGAAAGCCTCCCAGCGGTCATCTTCGATCACGCAGTCGACCAGTTCCTCCATCGGCAAGATCCTCCTCAGCCGCCACCTTCCGTGCGATGCGCCTCCTGCGCGTCTATCGGCGCGGACGCAAGGGGGATTGCGGGCGGTGCAGGGCATCGGCCTTGCGCTGCGACCCGGCGTCCACAGCCGCCGCCCGCAGGCCTAATCCCCCGGCACCGCAGGCGGTTCGACAAAGGCGCGGCGGTTGGCCTCGATGCAGGACTGGTGGTCGAAGGCCCATTGCGCCAAG
The DNA here is from genome assembly GCF_964946895.1 of Stagnihabitans sp. Taxonomy (NCBI): domain Bacteria; kingdom Pseudomonadati; phylum Pseudomonadota; class Alphaproteobacteria; order Rhodobacterales; family Paracoccaceae; genus Stagnihabitans; species Stagnihabitans sp. The sequence continues at coordinate 27,654 of NZ_CBBQHX010000016.1, forward strand.
GCCATGACCGGCTCGCGGAAGGTGCGGCCAAGGTCGGTCAGTTCGTATTCCACCCGGGGCGGGATGGTGGCGAAATGCCTGCGGATCACAAGCCCATCGCGTTCCAGATCGCGAAGGCTTTCCGACAGCACCCGCTGCGAGATGCCAAGTTCGCGCTTGATCGCGTTGAAGCGCATCGTGCCGCGCGACAGGGCGTAGACGATCTGCACCGACCAACGGTCACCGACGCGCGTCAGCACCTCGTTCATCACGCGGCACCGTTGTTGGCGCTGATCTGGGCAATCCGGCTGATCCATTGTCTGGGCATTATGAAGGGGCTTGCCTTCGCCGTCCAGTTACTTATGTATACCAGTATGAAAATGACACTCGGTTTCAAAGGTAAACCGGGACCCTGAAAGGAACGATCATGCTGGACCAAAACACGACCTCGCCGCTGCTGGAAAAACTGCAATGGCGTTATGCCACCAAGAAGTATGACGCCGCCAAGGCCGTCCCCGCCGAAAAGGTCGAGGCGATCCTGGAAGCAATCCGCATGGCGCCGACCTCTTCGGGCCTGCAACCCTTCCAGGTGCTGGTCGTGTCCAACAAGGACCTGCGCGCCAAGATCCAGGCCGCGGCCTTTGGCCAAGGTCAAGTGGTTGACGCCAGCCACCTGATCGTCTTCGCAGCCTGGGACAACTACACCGACGCCCGCATTGACGCCGTGGTTGCCCAGACCGCTGCCGATCGTGGCGCGCCGATCGAAACGGTGGCCGAGTATTACAACATGCTCAAGGGCATGTACCTGCCGCGCCCGGCCGAAGTGAACTACGAACACGCCGCCCGTCAGGCCTATATCGCCTTGGGCGTGGCCCTGACCGCCGCCGCCTTCGAAGAGGTCGACGCGACCCCGATGGAAGGCTTTGATCCGGCGCAAGTCGATGACATCCTCGGCCTGAAGGCCCTGGGTCTGCGCGCTGTCACGCTGATGCCGATCGGCTATCGCGCTGCGGAAGGCGACTGGCTGAACGGCCTGCCCAAGGTCCGCAAGGCCCGCGCCGATCTGGTGCGCGACATCGCCTGAGGTCGTCTGACCTGCGTCTCAAGGGCGGCTTCGGCCGCCCTTTTGCGTTTGGCGGCGGCGTTGACCCGCAGACCGGGCCCACGCCCCTATCGTGCTTGCCGAATCCCCCGATTCGGACTAAGGACGCCCTCGATTGAACGGGTCGGGCCAATGGCGCGGCCCTTTCGCTGTTGAGCAAGACCGGCGGAGCCAACCGCGTGGCCAGTGACATAGACGTGAAAAGGATACGACTGCATGTGCGCTAAAAACACTATGGAAGACTTCGAAGCCCTGTTGAAGGAAAGCTTTGAAATCGACACGCCCGAAGAGGGCACGGTTGTTAAGGGCAAGGTCATCGCAATTGAAGCGGGCCAAGCCATCATCGACGTCGGCTACAAGATGGAAGGCCGCATCGATCTGAAAGAATTCGCGAACCCCGGCGAACAACCCAACATCAAGGTTGGTGATGAAGTCGAGGTCTATCTCGACCGCGTCGAGAATGCCCGTGGCGAAGCCCAGATCTCGCGTGAGAAGGCTCGTCGCGAAGAAGCTTGGGACCGTCTGGAAAAAGCTTACGCCACCGAAACCCGCGTCGACGGCGCGATCTTCGGCCGCGTCAAGGGTGGCTTCACTGTCGATCTGGGCGGCGCTGTTGCGTTCCTGCCGGGCTCGCAGGTTGACGTCCGTCCGGTGCGTGATGCTGGCCCGCTCATGGGCATGAAGCAGCCGTTCCAGATCCTGAAGATGGACCGTCGTCGCGGCAACATCGTTGTCTCGCGTCGTGCGATCCTTGAAGAATCGCGTGCTGAACAGCGTGCGGAAGTCATCGGCAACCTGCACGAAGGCCAAACGGTTGACGGCGTCGTCAAGAACATCACCGAATACGGTGCGTTCGTTGACCTCGGCGGCGTTGACGGTCTGCTGCACGTCACCGACATGGCGTGGCGCCGGGTCAACCACCCGTCGGAAATCCTTGCGATCGGTGAGACCGTCAAAGTGCAGGTCATCAAGATCAACAAGGAAACCCACCGTATCTCGCTGGGCATGAAGCAACTGCAATCCGATCCGTGGGATGCAGTCGAGAAAGCCTACCCGCTGGGTTCGGTCCACAAGGGCCGTGTCACCAACATCACCGATTACGGCGCATTTGTTGAGCTGGAAGCCGGTGTTGAAGGCCTCGTTCACGTCTCGGAAATGTCCTGGACCAAGAAGAACGTGCACCCCGGCAAGATCGTCTCCACTTCGCAAGAAGTCGAAGTCATGGTTCTGGAAATCGACAGCGCCAAGCGCCGCGTTTCCCTGGGCCTCAAGCAGACCCAGCGCAATCCGTGGGAAGTCTTCGTTGAAAATCACCCGGTTGGGTCGACCATCGAAGGCGAAGTCAAGAACATCACCGAATTCGGTCTGTTCGTGGGCCTCGACGGCGACATCGACGGCATGGTTCACCTGTCCGACCTGTCGTGGGATCAGCGCGGCGAAGACGCCATTGCGAACTACCGCAAGGGCGACACCGTCAAGGCCGCCGTCACCGAAGTCGACGTCGAGAAAGAGCGTATCTCTCTCTCGGTCAAGGCTCTGGGCGACGACACCTTCACCGATGCCGTCGATGGCGTGAAGCGCGGTTCCATCATCACGGTTGCGGTCTCCGCGATCGAAGAGGGTGGCATCGAGGTGGATTACAACGGCGCCAAGTCGTTCATCCGCCGCTCGGACCTGTCGCGTGACCGTGGCGACCAACGCCCGGAACGCTTCTCGGTCGGTGACAAGATCGACGTCCGCGTCACCAACATCGACCCCAAGACCCGCCGTCTGGGCCTGTCGATCAAGGCGCGTGAGATCGCTGAAGAGAAGGAAGCCGTTGAACAGTATGGCTCCTCCGATTCGGGCGCCTCGCTGGGCGATATCCTCGGGGCAGCGCTGAAAGGCGACCGCAACTGAGATAACCGTTCGCGGTAACGGAAAAGGCCCCTCGGAAACGGGGGGCCTTTTGCTTGTCGGCTGTTTTTGCAAATCAATTTCGTTTGTGCAGGCGTGAATTTTCGCTACAGTCGCCGTGACGTGAACAACAGTGGCGACCAAACGGCCCGGTACAGGGTTGGGGCGACCACACGGGGGGTATTGGATGATCCGTTCGGAACTGATCCAGAAGATTGCAGATGAGAATCCGCATTTGACGCAGAAGCACGTTGAGAAAATCGTCAACACGGTCTTCGAAGAGATCATCGACGCGCTGGCCAACGGCGACCGGGTCGAGTTGCGCGGGTTTGGCGCCTTCTCGGTCAAGGCGCGCGACGCCCGCGTCGGCCGCAACCCCCGCACGGGTGAGGCGGTCGAGGTGGAAGACAAGAAGGTGCCGTTCTTCAAGACCGGCAAGCTTCTGCGCGACCGGCTCAACGGCAAGGCCTGAAACGCGGACTGGCTTGCAAGCCTGCCGCCCAGCGCGGATAAGGGAGCAAACCCCCTTGCCAAAGGTGCAGGCATGAGCCGTTACGTGCGTTATCTTCTGCTGGCTGTCCTGACGCTGGCCCTGCTGACCGTGGCCTTGGCCAATCGTGGCTTTGTCACCCTCAGCCTTCTGCCCGATGACATCGCGGCGCTTCTGGGCTGGCAGTGGCGCATGGATGTGCCGCTGTTTCTGGTTCTGGCCCTTGGGGCGGTGGTGGGCATGGCGCTTGGCTTCATCTGGGAATGGCTGCGCGAACACAAGCACCGCAAGGTCGCCCGCGTGCAAACCCGCGCCGTCTCGCGGCTGGAACGGGAACTGGCCACGCTGAAAGACCAGACCTCGCTACCCGATGATCCGGTGCTGGCGCTGCTGGAAAAGCCGAAGGCGCGCTGATGGCCGGGATCCGTGTCAAGATCTGCGGTCTGCGGACCGAGGCCGATGTGCTGGCGGTGGCGGCCTCTGGCGCGGCCTATGCCGGCTTTGTCTTCTTTGCGAAGTCGCCGCGCCACCTGACGGTGGATCAGGCCCGCCCCCTCGCACTCGCTGCCCCGGTCGGCCTGGCCAAGGTGGCGCTGACCGTCGATGCCCCGGATGAGATGCTGGATGCGATCGTCGAGGCGATGCCGCTCGACATGTTCCAACTGCACGGCCATGAATCGCCCGAGCGTGTCGCACAGGTGCGCGCCCGCTACGGCCTGCCGGTGATGAAGGCGGTGGGCGTGGCGGACGAGGGCGATCTGCCCGCCATCATGGACTACGCCCTGGTGGCCGACCAGTTGCTGATCGACGCCAAGCCGCCCCGCAACGCCGCCCTGCCCGGCGGCAACGGCCTGGCCTTCGACTGGCGTCTGGTGGCACAACGCCGCTGGCTGCGGCCCTGGATGCTGGCCGGCGGCCTGACGCCGCAGAATGTGGCCGAGGCGGTGCGCCTGACCAATGCCCGGCAGGTCGATGTCTCCTCGGGCGTCGAATCCGCACCCGGCGTCAAGGACCCGGCCTTGATCACCGCCTTCCTCGCCGCCACCCGCTGACCCAAAGGCGCGCCTTGCGGCGCAAGGGTCTTGTCTCGCCTCTGGCCTGCGGCCAACCGGCTCGGGCGTGCCTCCGGCGGGAGTATTTGGGCAAGGAGCAAATGCAAGAGCAAGCGCAAGAGCCCGCTGTCCCGTTTCATCCAGGTGCAAATATCCTCGGGGGGTGAAGCCGCAGGCGAGGGGGGCTGACGGCCCCCCTTTCCTCGGGCGGGTCAAGGCGCTACGTAGGGCAGGCCCGAGCAGAGGAGATGCGCCATGGCCAAGGACAACCCCAACAGCTTCATGACCGGCCCCGATGAACATGGCCGCTTTGGCCTGTTCGGCGGGCGTTTCGTGTCCGAAACCCTGATGCCGCTGATCCTTGATCTGGAAGAACGCTACGAATTCGCCAAGACCGACCCGACCTTCTGGGCCGAGATGGACGATCTGTGGAAGCACTATGTCGGCCGTCCCTCGCCGCTGTATTTCGCGCCCCGCCTGACCGCGCATCTGGGCGGCGCCAAGGTCTACATGAAGCGCGACGAGCTGAACCACACCGGGGCGCACAAGATCAACAACGTGCTGGGCCAGATCATCCTCGCCCGCCGCATGGGCAAAAGCCGGATCATCGCCGAGACGGGGGCGGGCCAGCATGGCGTGGCCACGGCGACGGTCTGCGCCAAATTCGGGCTGAAATGCGTGGTCTACATGGGCGCCCATGATGTGGAGCGTCAGGCGCCCAACGTCTTCCGCATGCGCCTGCTGGGGGCAGAGGTGATCCCCGTCACCTCGGGCCGCGGCACGCTGAAGGATGCGATGAACGACGCCCTGCGCGATTGGGTCACCAATGTGCGTGACACCTTCTACTGCATCGGCACCGTTGCCGGCCCGCATCCCTATCCAGCCATGGTGCGTGATTTCCAGTCGATCATCGGCAAGGAAGTCCGCTGGCAACTGGCCGAACAAGAGGGCGAGGGCCGTCTGCCCGACACCGTCATCGCGGCCATCGGCGGCGGCTCCAATGCCATGGGCCTGTTCTATCCCTTCCTGGACGATCCGTCGGTGAACATCATCGGCGTCGAAGCCGGTGGCAAGGGCGTCGACGACCGCATGCAGCATTGTGCCAGCCTGACCGGCGGACGCCCCGGCGTGCTGCATGGCAACCGCACCTATCTGCTGCAGGACCCCGACGGCCAGATCCTCGAAGGGTTCTCGATTTCCGCCGGTCTCGACTACCCGGGCATCGGGCCCGAGCATTCCTGGCTGCACGACATCGGCCGCGCGCAATATGTCTCGATCACCGACGCCGAGGCGCTGGAGGCCTTCCAGCTGTGCTGTCAGCTGGAAGGCATCATCCCCGCGCTGGAGCCGTCGCACGCCTTGGCCCATGTGATGAAGATCGCGCCAACCCTGCCGAAAGAGCATATCATCGTCATGAACATGTGCGGCCGGGGCGACAAGGACATCTTCACGGTGGCCAAGCACCTTGGCTTCAACATGAAGATCTGACGCTGCGGTCTTGCGTCGGCTGCCCCGCCGGAAGACCCTGTGCCATAGGCCAAACCGCCAGCCAAGGGCCTGATTTTTCGTAGAAAAATCGAAGCCCTTGGCGGGTCAGTTCGCCGGGGGCGCCGGTGTCGCGGTGCCCGTAGCCGGGGCGGTCTGCATATCGGCACCGATCGGGGCCACCAGCATGCCCTTCTTCCAGACACCCTCGCTGATCTGACCCTTCTTGTAGGTCAGCTTGCCCTGACCCTCGCGCTCGCCGGCCACGAAAGCGCCCTCATAGATCTCGCCCTTGGGATAGGTGGCAAGGCCTTGGCCCTCGATCACCCCGGCTTTCCAGTCGCCGACATAGCTGAACCCGTCCTTCATCGTCAGACTGCCCTTGCCGTCGCGCGCACCGGCGGTGAAATGCCCCTTGTAGACCGAGCCGTCGGCATAGCTCGCCGTCCCGTCGCCCTCGCGCGTGCCGGCTTTCCAGGCGCCGTCGTAGCTCGCGCCATCGGCATAGGTCATCACCCCCTGACCCTCGGGCTTGCCCGCGACAAAATCGCCGACATAGGTCTGGCCGTTGGCATAGCTGGCCTTGCCCTTGCCCTGAATGGCACCAGCCAGCCAGGCGCCCTCGTAGCCCGTGCCATCCTTGTAGGTGATCTTGCCCATCCCGTCGGGCAGATCGGCCTTGAAGGTGCCGACATAGGTTGACCCGTCCGGATAGGTCAGCGCGCCGCTGCCCTCCATATGGCCGGCCACCCAGGAGCCGGTGTAGACGGTGCCATCCTTGGCGGTGAAGGTGCCCTGTCCGTCGCGCTGATCGGCCTTGAAGTCGCCGTCATAGACATCGCCGTTCTTGTAGGTGACCTTGCCCTTGCCGTCGCGCTGGCCATCCTTGAAGGCCCCGGCATACAGATCGCCATTGGCCTGCTTCAAGGTGCCCGTGCCGTTGATCTGCCCGCCGGCCCAGGCGCCGTCATAGGTCACGCCATCGACCATCGTCAGCTTGCCCTGACCCTCGCGGTTGCCCGCCTTGAAGCTGCCCTCGTAGACCGTGCCATCGGCATAGGTCAGCTTGCCCTGACCGTCCTTCTGCCCGTCAACCCAGTCGCCGTCATAGGTGGTGCCATCGGCCTCGGTCAGCAGGCCCTTGCCCTGATGCTTGCCGCCGACAAAGCCGCCGACATAGCGCGACTTGTCGGCATAGCTTGCCGTGCCTTGCCCGGTCATCGCGCCATCGGCCCAGTCGCCATCATAGGTGCTGCCATCGGCAAAGGTGATCTTGCCCTTGCCCTCGGGCTTGCCCTTGGCAAAGCTGCCCTCATAGACCGAACCGTTGGGATACTGCGCGCGGCCCTGGCCCTTGATCTCGCCATCGACCCATTGGCCGCTGTACTCAAACCCGTTGGCCAGCTTGTAGGTGCCCGTGCCATCCTGCCGCCCGTTCTTGAAGGTGCCTTCATAGACCGAGCCGTCGTCATATTGCTTGGTGACAACCTCTTGCGCAAAGACCGGTCCGGTGGCCAGCATCCCTGACAGAGCCAAAATCGCAATCCTGCTGCCCAATGCCATCAAGTCCTCCAAAGCGTCATTGCGCCGAACCCTAGCCGTCCAGCCCCCGCCCTGACAAGCCAAACAGAGGGGGCGGCGCGGCCGCGCGGGCTTTTCCCCGCCGAACAACCTGCTAGAACCGTCCCGAACAAGGAGAGACAGATGGCCGCGACCTTTCGCCTGACGATGGTGCAAGCCAACCCCACGGTTGGCGCGCTGGACGCCAATGCCGCTCTGGCGCTGTCCGCCTGGGCGCAGGGCAAGGCGGCGGGGGCGGATTTTGTGGCCCTGACAGAGATGTTCATCACCGGCTACCAGACGCAAGACCTGATCATGAAGCGCGCCTTTGCCGAGGCGGCCCTGGCCAGCCTCGCCAAGCTGGCCCGCGCCTGCGCCGAGGGGCCGGCCTTGGGCATCGGCGGCCCCGCCTTGCGGGACGGGCGGCTTTACAACGCCTACCACATCCTCAAGGGCGGCCAGATCGCCGCCACCGTGCTGAAGCACGAATTGCCCAATGACGGCGTCTTCGACGAAAAGCGCCTCTTCGCCCCCGCCGACATCCACGGCCCGGTGCCGATCGGCCCGGTCCGCCTTGGCATCCCGATCTGCGAGGACGCCTGGCACACCGATGTCTGCGAAACCCTGGCCGAAACCGGGGCCGAGATCCTCTTCGTCCCCAACGGCTCGCCCTACCACCGCGGCAAGCCCGAGGTGCGCATGCAGCTGATGCTGAACCGCGTCGTGGAAACCGGCCTGCCGCTGGTCTACCTCAACATGATCGGCGGGCAGGATGATCAGGTCTTTGACGGCGCCTCCTTCGCGCTGAACGCCGGCGGGGAACTGGCCTGCCAACTGCCGCAGTTCGACGCCTGTATCGAGCATCTCGACTTCATCGAAACCCGCGACGGCTGGCGCGCCAAACCCGCCCGCCTGTCCCTGCTGCCAGACCCGCACGAGGCCGATTACCACGCCATGGTCCTGTCCTTGCAGGACTACTGCCGCAAGACCGGCTTCCCCAAGGTCCTGCTCGGCCTCTCCGGTGGCGTCGACAGCGCCCTAGTCGCCGCCATCGCCGCCGACGCGCTCGGTCCGCAAAACGTCCGCTGCGTCATGCTGCCCTCGCGCTTCACCTCGCCCCACTCGCTGGAAGACGCCGAAGCCGTCGCCCGCGCCCTTGGCCTGCGCCTCGACACCGTGCCGATCTCCGCCCCGCAAGCCGCCGTGGCCGAAGCGCTTGGCCCCCTCTTTGCAGGCACCGACCCCGGCATCACCGAGGAAAACATTCAATCCCGCCTGCGCGGCCTCCTCCTCATGGCGCTGTCCAACAAGTTCGGCGAAATGCTGCTGACCACCGGCAACAAGTCGGAAATGGCCGTGGGCTACTGCACCATCTACGGCGACATGAACGGCGGCTACAATCCGCTGAAAGACCTCTACAAGACCCGCGTCTTCGAAACCTGCCGCTGGCGCAACGCCAACCACCGCCCGTGGATGCTGGCCCCGGCCGGCGTGGTCATCGCCCCCCGCGTGATCGACAAGCCCCCATCAGCCGAACTGCGCGACAACCAGAAGGACGAGGATTCGCTGCCGCCCTACGCCACCCTCGACGCCATCCTGCACGGGCTGGTCGAGGATGACCTGTCGGTCGCCGAAGTCAGCGCCAAAGGCTACGACCTCGCCACGGTCAAACGCATCGAACACCTGCTCTACATCAGCGAATACAAACGCTTCCAGTCGGCCCCCGGCACCCGCCTTACCAAGAAAGCCTTCTGGCTGGACCGCAGGTACCCCATCGCCAACCGGTGGCGCGACCCGTCATGAGCCTGCTGCTCTACGCCCTCGCCGCCTTTGCCGAAATCGCCGGCTGCTTTGCGGTGTGGAGCTGGTGGCGCGGCGCCTCGGCGCTCTGGCTGATGCCCGGCGCCCTGTCGCTGGCCATGTTCGCCTATGCGCTGGCGCTGACCCCGCCCAGCCATGCGGGCCGCAGCTACGCCGCCTATGGCGGCATCTATATCGCGGCCTCGCTCCTCTGGCTCTGGCTCGTCGAGAAAACCCCACCCGACCGCGCCGACCTGATGGGCGCCGCCCTCGCCATGGCCGGGGCCGGGGTCATCCTCTTTCTGCCGCGCGCCTGACCCCGGCCGAGGCCTCCGGCGGGAGTATTTGGCAAGGAGCAAATGCAAGGCACCCTTCTGCCCCTTTCATCTGTTCGCAAATATCCACAGGGGATTCTCAAGGGGGGGCGTGCCTCCCCTTGAGGCGGGGGGGTGCGGGGGGGCGGCAGCCCACCCGCGGCCGGGTCCGCCGAGCGTCACACCAGCGAGATCACGCATTCCGGCAACAGCCGCATGACATCCTCGCGCTTGCAGAGTTGCGTGGCATCCGTCGTCACCGCCGACGAGGCGGCGGCGGTGCCCATCGCCAGCGCCGCTTCCGGCGTCTCGCCGCGGGCCAGGCTCAGCACCAGACCGGCCACAAAGCTGTCGCCCGCGCCGACCGTGCTTTTCACCTTCACCTTGGCCGCCTTGGCAAAGATCCGGCGGTCCTTGTCCACCAGCACCGAGCCATCTGCGCCCCTTGCCAGGATCACGCATTTGGCGACCCCCTTTTCCACCAGCGCCGCCGCGAAATCCGCGGAATCGCTGCGGGTGATCAATTGGCTGCCCGCCAGCGTTTCGGCCTCGTCGCCATCCATCCGCAGGATCGCCAACCCCGGGATCGGATGCGCCACCGCCTCGACCAGCGCCGGACCCGAGGTGTCCAGCACCACGTTCAGCCCCGGCATGGCCCGCGCCAGCCGCGCCGGAAAGTCCACCGGCACCCCCGGCGGCTGACTGCCCGAGATGACGCCATAGGCACCGGGCCGGGCCGAGGCGCGCAGCAGGGTGAAGACCCGCTCCTGATCCTGCTCGCTCCAATGCGGCCCGGGCAACATGAAGCGGTATTGCCGCCCGGTGGACTGTTCGGTCACCGTAAGCGATTGCCGCGTCTCTCCCGGGGCGGTCAGCGCCAGAAACGGCACGCCCTCGCCCCGGATCAGCCCGGCCAGCCGGTCGCCCGTCAGCCCGCCCAACGCCACCAGCGCCAGCGATTCCCCGCCCAGGGCCGCGATCGCCCGGCTGACATTCAAACCGCCGCCACCCGGATCCAGCAAAGGCTCGGTGCAGCGCAGCTTCTGATCGGGGATCAGCGAGGGCACCTCGCTTGACATGTCCAGCGCCGGGTTCAGCGTCAGGGTGACAACGGGGGTTTGCAAGCCTTCGGTGGGCATGGCGCGCCTTTACGGTGAGATTTCGATAGAGGTCTGAAAACTGCCCGATTTCTGCGAGTTCTTGTCGCGCAGCGTCGTCACCAGCGTGTAATGCCCCGGTTTCAACCCGTCGAGCGTATAGGTGATGTTGACCGGCACCTCGCGGTTCTGATGGCGCGACGGCATGTTGTATTCCGTCGCCCCCGGCGCATTGGCCAACTGGTTGCCAGAGGCGTCCAGCACCTGCAGATCGACGAACAGGTTGACCGAATACAACCCCTGACCCGGCGATCCATAGTCAAAGCCGTAAGGCTCGCAATAAATCAGGATCGGCTCGCCCTTCTTGAAGACATTGGTCGGGCGCGGGTTATAGACGCCATAGCCCGTGGCATATTGCACCACCAGCAGGCCCTGCGTGAAGCCGATCGCCATGTTCTGCGCCCAGACCTGACCATAAAGATCCCCCGCCGCCGACAGCGCCCCCGGCGCATCCCCGTTCGACAGCTTGCTCTCGATCGCCACGGCCGCATCCGCCACCGGACCGGCCGCCACCGGCCCCGCCCCCAGGGCACACAGGCCCGCCAGCGCCAGGCCCGCCAGACCAAGGTCCGCCAGACCAAACCGGGTCCCAAACGGGCGCAACTTTGACGGGTCCAACTTGGACTGGCCCAACTTGGACTGGCCCAACTTTGACAGGGTCGCGTGCAGAGGTATCGCCTTCACCTTGGGGTGGCCTTCCTGAACGGGTCTATGCGCCTCTAGATACCCAGTAACCGCCCCCGGGGCCAAGAGGAAACCCGCAAGCCGGATCGTCTATTCCCACCACGGATCAACCCGGGCAATCTCCGCGTCCGACCAGCCGAAATGATGCGCCATCTCGTGCACCAGCACATGGGTCACCAGTTCGGCCAAGGACACATCGCCGCGGTCGATCCATTCCTCAAGGATCGGGCGGCGGTACAGAAAGATCTGGTCATGCTGCGGCGTCGGATCCGACAGCGATTTCTCGGTCAGCGGCACCCCGTCATACAGCCCGGTCAGCTCGTAGGGATCGGTGATCTGCAGCGCCCCCAGCAACTCGGGATCGGCGAAATCCTCGATGCGCAGCGCCACCTCGGCGGCGGCCCCCCGATAGGGGGCGGGCAGGGCGTCGATCGCGGCTTTCGCCAGCTCAAGGATCAGGTCCCCATCCGGGGCAATGCTGCTGGCAGGTGCACGTGTCATGGCCGAACCTTAGCCCAGCGGCGCAGACCGGCAACCCCGAATGCGCCGCCTTGCAGAAAGAAGCGCCAAAGCCCGGGCGCCATGCCGCGCCCCGCGCACCCCAACTGGACATTTCGCGCCACCCGTGACAGGGAAGAACCGTCTCTGGAGGCTCCCATGACCCAACGCCCGACTGTCACCCGCTTCGCCCCTTCGCCCACCGGCTACATCCACGTGGGCAACCTGCGCACCGCCCTGATGAACTACCTGATCGCCAAACAGTCCGGCGGCACCTTCATCCTGCGCCTCGATGACACCGATCAGGAACGCTCCAAGCCGGAATACATCGACGGGCTGAAGCAGGACCTCGACTGGCTGGGCCTGCACTGGGACCGCATCGAACAGCAATCCCTGCGCTTTGACCGCTACCGCGAGGCCGCCGAACAGCTGAAAGCCGCCGGCCGCTTCTACGAATGTTTCGAGACCCCGGTGGAACTCGACCTCAAGCGCAAGAAGCAGTTGAACATGGGCAAACCGCCCGTCTACGACCGCACCTCCCTGCACCTGACCGAGGCGGAAAAGGCCGCCTTCCGTGCCGAGGGCCGCGAGGGTTACTGGCGCTTCAAGCTCGACCTTGAACGCATCGAATGGAACGACGGCATCTTGGGGCCCATCTCGATCGACGCCGCCTCCGTCTCCGACCCGGTCCTGATCCGCGCCGATGGCCAGATCCTCTACACCTTCGCCTCCTCGGTCGATGACATCGACATGGGCGTCACCAACATCGTGCGCGGCGCCGATCACGTCACCAACACCGCCACGCAAATCCAGATCATGAAGGCGATGGGCGGCACCCCGCCCTCCTTCGCCCATCACTCCCTTCTGACGGGTCCGAAGGGCGAGGAACTGTCCAAGCGCCTTGGCGTCCTTGCCCTGCGTGACCTGCGCGCCCAAGGCATCCAGCCCATGGCCCTCCTGTCGCTGATGGCCCGCCTCGGCTCCTCCAAACCGGTCGAGCTGGCCGCCTCGATGCAGGCCCTGATCGAAGGCTTCGACGTCACCTCCTTCGGCGCCGCCCCCACCAAGCTCGACTCCGATGACCTCCTGCCGCTGACCCGCGCCTACAACCAGACCCTGCCGTTCGAAGCCGTCCAGGACCGCATCCTCGCCCTTGGCGTCCCCGCGCCCTTGGCCGAGGTGTTCTGGAAGGTCACGCGCGAAAACATCACCGTCCTCTCCGACCTCGACATGTGGTGGACCCTGTTCCGCGACGGGGCCGAGCCGTTGATTGATCTGGAAGACGTCTCCTTCGTCAACGACGCCGTGGCCATGCTGCCGCCCCGCCCCTGGACCGAACACACCTGGCACCAGTGGACCGAAACGGTCAAGGCCGCCACCGGCCGCAAAGGCAAAACCCTCTACCGCCCGCTGCGCCGCGCCCTGACCGGCCGCGACACCGGCCCGGAAATGGCCGACGTCATGCCGCTCTTGCAGGTGATCAAGGCCGGGAACTGACCGGCCCCTTCATCCAGGTGCAAATATCCCGCGGGGGGTCTGGGGGGCGCGAAGCCCCCCAGCCGGGTCCGCCGAGCGTCAGATTTTTCGTCGAAAAATCGTCTCTGGCCCCGATTCGCCGGTAATTGGTTAACGCCACCGCCACGTCCCGCGCGTAACTCCAAAAGACGTACGCAAAACCTACAAAAGCCCGACAGAGAAAAGCCGCCCCGCAAGGCGGCTTTTGCCAATGAATGCAGCGCCCGCAAAGACTTACTCCGCAGCCTCGGCATAAGCCTCCACCGGTGGGCAGATGCACTGCAAATTCCTGTCCCCCCAGACATTGTCGACCCGCCCGACCGGAGGCCAATATTTGTCCACCCGGAACGCCCCCGGCGGAAAGCAGCCCTGCTCCCTTGGATACTTCCGCGTCCAGTCGGCCACCAGATCCTCCACCGTGTGCGGCGCATGGCGCAGCGGCGAATCCTCCGCCGAAATATCCCCCCGCTCCACATCCGCAATCTCGGCCCGGATCGCCAGCAAGGCATTGATAAACCTGTCAATCTCGGCCTTGGTCTCGCTTTCCGTCGGCTCCACCATCAAGGTCCCCGCCACCGGCCAGCTCATCGTTGGCGCATGGAACCCGTTGTCGATCAGCCGCTTGGCGATGTCATCCACGGTCACCCCCACCTCGGCAAAAGGCCGGGTATCAAGGATGCATTCATGCGCCACCCGCCCCTTGTTGCCCATGAACAGAACCGGATAGGCCCCCTTCAGCCGCGCCGCGATGTAGTTGGCATTCAAGATCGCCACCCGGGTCGCCTGCGTCAGCCCCTCGCCCCCCATCATCAAGCAATAAGCCCACGAAATCAGCAGGATAGAGGCTGACCCATAGGGCGCCGCACTCACCGGCCCCTCCTGCCCGCCTGTGTGGGAGTGCCCCGGCAAATAGGGCGCCAGATGCGCCTTGACCCCAATCGGCCCCATCCCCGGCCCGCCACCGCCATGCGGAATGGCAAAGGTCTTGTGCAGGTTCAAGTGACTGACATCGCTGCCAATTTCTCCAGGTTTCACCAGCCCGACCAGCGCGTTCATATTCGCCCCGTCCAGATAGACCTGCCCGCCAAATTCATGGGTGATCTGGCATATCTCGCGGATCGTCTCCTCAAACACACCATGGGTAGAGGGGTAGGTCACCATACACGCCGCCAGATTGGCTCCCGCCTCCACCGCCTTGGCGCGGAAATCTTCCAGGTCCACATCGCCATTGGGCGAGGATTTCACCACCACCACCTTCATCCCCGCCATCTGCGCCGAAGCCGGATTGGTGCCATGGGCAGAGGTGGGGATCAGGCACACCTTCCGATGATGATCGCCCTTGGCCCTGTGATAGGCCAGAATGGTCATCAACCCGGCATATTCCCCCTGCGCGCCCGAGTTGGGCTGCATCGAAAATGCATCGTAACCTGTTATTTCACAAAGCTTTTCCGTCAGGTCCGAAACCGCTTCCGTGTAACCTGCGGCTTGGTCCAACGGCACCATCGGATGGATATTGGCGAACTCGGGCCAGGTGATGGCAAACATCTCTGCCGCGGCATTCAGCTTCATCGTGCAGGACCCCAGCGGGATCATCGCCCGGTCCAGCGCAAGGTCGCGATCCGACAGGCGGCGCATATAGCGCATCATCTCGGACTCAGCGCGATTCATGTGGAAAATCTGGTGGTTAAGGTAGCTCGTCTCGCGCAGCATGCTTTCCGGAAACGACAATTGCGCCCGGTGTGGTGGCACGCCGTCAATGCCAAAGGTGCGCAGAACCCGAAGCAGCACCTGCTCGTCCGAGGTCTCATCCAGGCTGATCCCCACCCGGTCCGACCCGATCTTGCGGAAGTTCAGCCCTTCCGCCCGCGCCGCCGCCAAAATCCCGGCCTGACCCACGCCAACCTCGACCGTGATCGTGTCAAAAAAGGCCTTCGGCTGCACCTTGGCCCCCGCCGCCTTCAAGGCGCGCGCCAGCCGGTTGGCCATGAAATGCACCCGCTCGCCAATCGCCCGCAGCCCCTTCGGTCCATGAAAAACCGCGTACATTGAAGCCATTACGGCCAGAAGCGCCTGCGCCGTGCACACGTTCGAGGTGGCCTTCTCGCGCCGGATATGCTGCTCGCGCGTCTGCAGGGCCAGCCGGTAGGCCTTGTTGCCCCGGCTGTCGATGGACACCCCGACGATCCGCCCCGGCATCTGCCGCTTCAGCGCATCCTTGCAGTCAAAGAACGCCGCATGCGGCCCGCCATAGCCCATCGGCACGCCAAACCGCTGGCTGGAGCCGACCGCGATGTCGGCATTCATGGCACCGGGTTCCTTCAGCATGGTCAGCGCCAGCAGATCGGTCGCGATCACGGAAATTGCCCCCGCGCCATGCAGGGCCGCCGTCTCGGCGGTGAAGTCGCGGACATGGCCAAAGGTGCCCGGATATTGGAAGATCGCACCGAAAACCTTTGTCGGATCAAGGGCTTCCGGGGCACCCACGATCACCTCGATCTCCAGCGGCAGGGCGCGGGTGCGGATCACGCCGATGGTTTGGGGGTGGCAATTCTCATCGACAAAGAAGGCGCGGGCTTTCGATTTGGCGCAGCGCTCTGCCATCGTCATGGCTTCGGCGGCGGCAGTCGCCTCGTCCAGCAGGCTGGCATTGGCCACATCCAGCCCGGTCAGGTCGGCGACCATGGTCTGATAGTTCAGCAACGCCTCCAGCCGGCCTTGGGCAATCTCGGGCTGATAGGGGGTGTAGGCGGTGTACCACGCTGGATTTTCGAGGATATTCCGCTGAATCGCCGGGGGCGTGACCGTGCCGTAATAGCCTTGCCCGATCAGGCTGGTCATCACCGTGTTGCGCGACGCCACCGCCCGCATCCGCGCCAGCAGCCCTTGTTCGGACAGGGGCGCCCAGCCCAGGGCCACGCGCTGGCGGATCGAGCGGGGCACGGTTTCGTCGATCAGGCTGTCCAGCGTCGGGGTGCCGACCGAGGCCAGCATCTGCGCCATTTCCTCGGGCGAGGGGCCGATGTGGCGGCGGTTGGCGAAATCATAAGGGTTGTAGTCGGTGGGGGTGAATGTCATGCCAGTCTCCGGATGCAACGGGCCTGTCGCCACGAATTCGTCAAAATTCCCGTGGCGTCGGCTTGGATTTCGGAATTTTCGCAGAAAATTCGGGGTGTTAGCCGATCAGGTCGTTGTATTCGTCCTCATCCATAAAGTCATCGAGCACGCTGAGGTCGTCGAGCCTGATCTTGAAGAACCAGGCGGCCCCCGTCGGGTCCTCGTTCACCAGGGCCGGATTGTCGACAAGCGCCTCGTTGACGGCGACGATCTCGCCATCGACCGGGGCCAGAATGTCGGACGCGGCTTTGACGCTTTCGATCACGCAGACCTCGTCGCCCTCGGCCACCATGGTCTCGATTTCTGGCAGTTCGACGAAGACCACATCGCCCAGTTGGGTCGCGGCGTGTTCGGTGATGCCAACCACCACCAGATCGCCGTCAACGCGCAACCATTCATGATCCTTGGTATATTTCATCGTCAGTCCTCAACGTTTGTAGTGGGTCGGATGGAAGGGCAGGGGGCAGATGGTGACAGGCAGGCGCTTGCCGCGCAACTCTGCCTCCAGCGTGGTGCCGATTTTCGTATGGGACGCCGTGACATAGCCCATCGCGATGGGGGCCGCGACCGAAGGGCCGTAACCGCCGGACGTGATGGTGCCGACAAGCGTGGACCCTGCATAAAGTTCGGTCCCGTCCCGCATCGGCGCCCGGCCTTCGGGCCGCAGGCCAACGCGCAGGCGGTCGGGGCCAGAGGCCATGTCCTGCAGGATGCGCGATGCGCCGGGGAAGCCGCCAGACCGTTCCCCGCCCGTCCTGCGCGCCTTGGGGATGGCCCAGGTCAGGTTCGCCGCAACCGGGGTCGTGGTCTGGTCGATGTCGTGGCCATAAAGGCACAGCCCCGCCTCCAGCCGCAGACTGTCACGGGCGCCAAGGCCGACCGGCTGCACCTCGGGTTCGTGCAGCAGGGCCTCTGCAAAGGCCAGCGCCCGCGCATTCGGGACCGAGATTTCAAAGCCATCCTCGCCGGTATAGCCCGAGCGCGAGACCCAGAGTTCCGCGCCCTCCCACTCCAGAAACGCCATGTCCATGAAGCGCATCCGGGCCGCGCCGGGTGTCAGGCGGGTCAACACGGCCTCGGCCATGGGGCCCTGCAGCGCCAGAAGGGCGCGGTTGGTGACCGGGATCACCTCGGCCACCGCCGCCAGATTGGCTTTCAGATGGGCGATGTCGGTCGCCTTGCAGGCGGCGTTGACCACGACGAACAGATGATCGCCCCGGTTGGCGAACATCAGGTCATCCAGAATTCCGCCGTTGGCATCGGTGAACATGCCATAGCGCTGGCGGCCGATGGCAAGGTCCAAGGCATCGACCGGCACCAGCTCTTCAAAGCCAAGCGCCAGATCAGCAAGGCTTTTCTTCGGTTTCAGGATGACCTGACCCATGTGGGAGACATCAAACAACCCCGCAGCGGCGCGGGTGTGCAGGTGTTCCTTCAGGACGCCGGCGGGATATTGCACGGGCATCTCGTAGCCCGCAAACGGCACCATCCGCGCGCCAAGGGCAACATGCAGATCGTGCAACTCCAGCCGCAAAAGGGTATCGGACAAGCCGAACCTCCTCTTCCCATTGCCGGATCGCAGACAGACCGGCACCGAACGAGGCAAGCCAATCCCTGCCCCCCGATGCCCCCTCTGTCCTTGCCCAAACCTTGGGCGCCTGAGATCGTTATCCCTTCGGCAGGCCTTGCGGCCACTCTCCAGAGTTCCGTTGCCAGGACGGTCCTTGGGCCTGAGAGTTTACCGGGGCGGTTGCTCCTTCGGCACCAGCGCGGGACTGGATTCTCCCGACCTGACCGCTTCAGGCTACGCCCGGGCCATTTGATTTGGCAAGCGGAAAGAATGCCGTGGTATGCCAAGGCCGCCCGCTTGACAGGCCCCGGGGCGGATCGCTACCGCTTGGCCATGACTGACGCAAAATCACCTGTGCTGGCCGGGTTGCAAGCGGCCTTGCCCTTGGTGCTGGGGTATTTTCCCATCGCCTTTTCCTTTGGCGTCTCGGCCACCCGCAACGGATTGTCGGGGACCGAGGCCTTTGCCCTGTCGCTGATCGTCTTTGCCGGGGCGGCGCAGTTTCTGGCGATCGCGATGATCGCCAGTGGCGCGCCGGTGATCGTGGCCGGGCTGACGCTGGCCGCGATGAACCTGCGGCATCTGCTCTATGGGCCGACGCTGATGCAGAAGGCCGGGGCAGGGGCCGGGCGCTGGTCCTGGGTCTGGGCC
Organism: Stagnihabitans sp.; assembly: GCF_964946895.1. Lineage (NCBI taxonomy): Bacteria > Pseudomonadati > Pseudomonadota > Alphaproteobacteria > Rhodobacterales > Paracoccaceae > Stagnihabitans > Stagnihabitans sp. Next base: position 46,521 of record NZ_CBBQHX010000016.1, read on the forward strand.
TTTGCGCTGACGGACGAGGTGTTTGGCGCGGCCTTGGGGGCTTTGGGCAAGGGGCAACGCTTTTCGGAAGGCTTCATGCTGGTGCTGGGGTTCTGCGCCTATGGCGCTTGGCTGGCGGGCACCGTGGCGGGGGCCTGGGCCGGCGGTGGCGCATTGGACGCCTGGCCTGCCGTGGGGGCCGGTTTGGATTTCATGCTGCCTGGGCTGTTTCTGGCGCTGCTGCTGTCGATCCTGAACGGCAGGCAGGTGCCGGTCATCGTGATCGCCGGTCTGGCAACCGTGGCTGGGACCTGGTGGATCTCGGGCACGGCGGGGCTTTTCGCCGGCATGATCGCCGGCGCTGTGGCCGGCGTGACACTGCCCCAGCGGAGGGTGTCGCATGCGCTTTGAGGTTCTGGAACTGGCGCTGATCGCCGGGGTGCTGACCTATCTGTGGCGCTATCTGCCGCTGCGCGCCAACCTCAACTCCCGGGCGCCCGGCGGATTGCTGGCGCGGTTTCTGGCCTCGACCGGGCCGGCCGCCATCGCCACCCTGTTTGTGGCCGAGATGCTGCCCCTGCTGCAGGCCAGCCTGCCGCATCAGGGCCGCGCGATGCTGGGCGTGCTGGGCGTCCTCTTGGCCTATGCCTGGCGCAAGTCGGTGGTGTTTGCGACGCTGGCCGGGGCCTTGGCCTGCGGACTTGCAGCGGCCCTCGGCATGGGATGAACCCGCCATGAACCTCGCCGGGAAGCCGCACAGAACCTGGTCCGAGATGTCCCTTGCAGGCCAGTTCGCCTTGGCCGGGGGGCTGGTGATGCTGCTGGCGGCGGTGGCCGTGGGGTTCTGGGTGGCGCGCCGGATCGAGGATGCCGTGGTGCGCAACACCGCCAATGCCACGGCGCTTTACATGGAAAGCTTCATTGCCCCGCTGATTCAAGACCTTGCCACCTCGGACCACCTGCAACCGCAAAACGATGCCGCCCTGTCCAACCTCTTGCGCGGCACGCCCCTTGGCAGCCGGGTCGTCAGCTTCAAGATCTGGGTCAAGGGGGCCAAGGTCGTGGCGTCCTCCGATGCGGATATCGTCGGCAAGACATTTCCCGGCAGCGACGACATCAAGCAGGCCTGGACCGGGCAGGTCGTCGCCTCGTTCGACAAGCTGGATGAGGACGAGAACCTGGACGAGCAGAAGCTGGGCGTGCCGCTGCTGCAGATCTATGCGCCGATCCGGGCCAAGGATTCCGGCCAGATCATCGCGATCGCCGAGTTCTATGAGGTGGCGATCCAGCTGAAGGCCGATCTGACCAAGGCCAGGCTGACCTCGTGGCTGGCGGTTCTGCTGGTCATGGCGGTGATCGGCGGCAGCCTTTTTGCCATCGTTCTGCGCGGCAGCCGGGTGATCGACCGTCAGGTGGTGGACCTGACCGAGATGGCCGCCCGCAACGTCAGCCTGCGGTTGAAGATGCAGGGCGCCGCCGCGCGCTTCTCGCAATTGAACGACCAGGCGCTGCGTCGGATCGGGGCTGATCTGCACGATGGTCCGGCGCAACTGATGGGCTTTGCCGCACTGCGTCTGGATTCGCTGCGCAAAGAGGCTTCGCCCAAGGCGCTGGCCGAAATTGACAGTATTGAAAAGGCGGTGCGCGAAGCCATTCAGGAAATCCGCAACATCTCGCGCGGGGTGTCGCTGCCGGATATCGAACGGCGCAGCCTGACAGAGGTGATTCAGGGGCTGGTTGACGCCCATTCCGCCCGCACGCAAAGCGAGGTGCACCTGACCTCGACCCTTGCGGCCGATCGCGACTTGCCGATTGCGGTGAAGATCTGCGTGGGCCGCGTGGTGCAAGAGGGGCTGACCAACGCCTGGCGTCATGCCGAGGGGCTGGGCCAGGAGGTTTCCGTGCTGGAGGACGACGACAGCCTGATCGTCTCGGTCCGCGACAGGGGGCCCGGCCTGCCAGACCGGCTGGTGGAAGAGGCGGAAGGCGGCTACGGTCTTGGCCTTGCAGGCCTTGCGGGCCGGGTCGAAAGTCTTGGCGGGCTTTTGACCCTTGGCAACCGCCGGGATGGCCGACAAGGCAGCGAATTGCGCATGGTTCTGGATTTGGGGGGTGTCGAATGACTGATCTGATCCGTTTGGTTCTGGCCGATGACCACCCGATCTACCGCGACGGACTGGTGCGCAGCCTTGCCGATGCCGGCGGGATCGAGATTGTCGGCGTGGCCAAGGATGGCGAAGAGGCGGCCGTGGTCGTGGCCCGCGAAAAGCCCGATGTGGTCTTGCTGGATGTGTCCATGCCCAAGGGCGGCGGCATTGGCGCGCTGGCCCGGATCATGCAGATGGAGGCGCCACCCCGCGTCGCCATGCTGACCGCTTCGGAGGCGGATGAGGATCTGATGCAGGCCATCAAGCTGGGCGCTTTGGGCTATATCCTGAAGGGCGTGGGGGCCGAGGAACTGGCCGATCTGGTGCGCGAACTGGCGGCCGGTCGCTCTTATGTCTCGCCCGGTCTGGCAGGCCGCCTTCTGGTCGCCATGCGCCGCCCGCAAACCCCCGCCGCCCCGCCCAACCCCTTGGCCGACCTGTCCAAACGCGAGGAGGACATCCTCAAACTGGTGGCGCAGGGCAAATCCAACCGCGAGGTGGGCGAAGCGCTGGATCTGCAGGAAAAGACCGTCAAGCACTACATGACCTCGATCCTGCAGAAGCTGCAGGTCCGCAACCGGGTCGAGGCGGCGATGCTGGCCCGGCAATATCTGAAAGGCTGAAGCGCGGCGGTTCGCAAGCGGCCCGCCAGCTTGAACACGGCCGGTCGCCCCACGGCCTGTCGCCCCGGCGACCAAAGCCAAAAGCCCCCACGGCTTCTTGACATTCTTGCGGCTTTCCGCGAGAACCGCTGCGCGGATGGGGCAATAGCTCAGTTGGGAGAGCGTATCGTTCGCAATGATAAGGTCAGGGGTTCGATCCCCCTTTGCTCCACCAAAACATCCCGTAAGTAGTTGAAATTAAACGGTCTTTCGGAAGTCTTCAAAAAGTATACCGCTTTTTATACCATTTTCCCTTTCAGCTTTCGCCGGGCCGATTCCGCAACCGTACCCGTTCAACTTGATGACAGCGATTTCGGGCGTCACGAAACGTCCTTCACGATCCACGTAACCACCAAGGCCCCACAAACGAGCGTGACGGCATCGGGCGCGATTTGCATCGCTACATCCTTCGCCGCTGGCGCTTTCGTCACCAGACCCTTCAGACCTGCAACCAGTTGATCCGCGTCAACGGCACAGGCCGCTTCCAGCTTTCCGGTCACGACAGGCACAAAGGTTTCCGAACCGCGCACCACGACGGTAAAGCCGCCCGGTGCTGGTATCAGCCGCGCTTCGGTGTCGCGACCGTTGATCAGCTTTGAGGATTTGCCGCCGATCACCTTCAGGGCTTCAACCACAAACTTCAAATCTTCCAGCCGCAGGATCAGGCGGCTGACCGGGCCGGTTTTGCCCCTTGCGGGTTTGGCCCTTGGCCGCGCAAGCGAGGCGGGGCTACCGGGTTCGGGTGGCAAGTCCTCGGGTGGGACTTGGTCGAGAAACCGGTTCCCAAGCACCACACTGGCCCATTTCAGAAAGTCTCGCGATTTCCTGTCTTGGATCGTCTTGGCGCGTTCATCCAGCCAAGCCATGGCGGCACTTATCCCGTCGCGGAAGCCTTGGGTTTGGGGGTCTTGGGTCACGGCTTGGTCCTCTCCTGATTGAGGCGGAACAGGCGGGCGAGGATTTCGTCGTCGGTGAGAAGGCCCGCGCGGAAGGCGTCGCCCCAGCCGTAGGCTTCGGCGACGGCCTCATCTAGGGCTTTGTGGGCGTGGGTCAGCCAGGCGGGTTTGGCGTTGTAGAGGTTGGTCAGGGTGCGGGTTTTCAGGGTCTTTTCGGCCTCGGGCGAGACGGGTAACAGGCGGTCGGGGTAGCCCGGCACCACCTCTGGCACGCGCTTGACCAGATCGGCGGGGTTGAGCCAGTTTTCGCGGAGGTCGTTGAGCCGGGCCGCAGCGGTGGCGATCTTCTGCGCCCTTGGGTCGGCGGCATAAGAAGAGGCGGCAAGGTTCGGCGTCAGGCCCTCGGGGAAGGGGAAGGTTTCGAAGGTGGTGGAGGGGGTGTAGCGGGGGTCATTGCCTACGCCAAGGAAGGTGCCCATGCGCAGCGCCCAAAGTTCATGGAAGCGCGAGTGCAGGATGCCAAAGGAGGTGTCGTCATCTCGGGCGATGGCGACCGCCGCCGAATCGACAACGACCGAAGACGGACGCCACACAAAGAGCCGATGCTTCGAAACGCGGGGCGTCACCAGTTGTCGCTTCGTTGGGGAAAGAGCCGCAAACATTTCAGGCCGTGTCCGCCACAGCCGCCACCAAAAGCGGTGCAGGTCGGCATTGTCTTTGGCCAGTCGGTACGGATGTACCGTCGCCAAGATGTGCTGAAAAGGAAGCTCGAACATTGCTGCTTCTGACTCTGTCGAGTCCGAGGCGAAGAAGATGATCCAGTTATCCTGATGCCGCGCCGTGATGTCTTTGCCGTTTGTCCAAGGTCTGACGACTAGACCATTCACAGAGCCATCCGGGTTTGATGGGGCGAGCAGCATTTGGCGTGCGGTCTTCCCGTCCACCTCAAACGGTCCATAGCTAATCGTCCCTTGGAAAGCGTGACCGCCGTTTGAAGTCAGGCGTGCCGCTCTTGTTAGGTCCGTCGCGTCGCCATGGCCAGTCAGGTCAGCGAAAACTCGTGCGACCGGCCTTCCGCCTAGTCTTGATGGCTCAGAGGCTCGCGAGAACGAGACCAGAGACACGCGGACAGCGGCACCGTCCACTGTCCACTCCTCATCCGCCCAAGCGTCAAAAATTGTGCCACCGTCCACGATCGTAGAAAGTACTTTCCTATTTGCGCCTCCACGGATCGAATTGGTTGCGACCAGCCCCGCCCTCACTAGGTTACTATTTTGCATTTGATCCCAAGCCCGAGCGAACCAATAACAGACTAGATCAGCGCCTCCTGGAACTTCGTTCGCATAAGCGCCTCTCAGTCGAGTTGTATATTCTGCACCAAGTTCCGGCTTCATCTTGCGGTCGCCCAAGAATGGCGGGTTGCCGACCACCACGTCAGCCCTCGGCCACTCCGCCCGCGTGCCATCGGGGGCGAGGACGGCGTCGCGGTTCTCGATGGTGGTCAGGGTGCGCAGGATGGGGTTGCGCGCCGCCTCAAAGCCGTTGCGGCGCATCCACTGAATCTCACCAATCCAGACAGACACCCGCGCCAGTTCAGCGGCATAGGGGTTGAGTTCGATGCCCAGCACCGACTCCGGCCCGATGGTGGGGAAGGCCCGGGGCAGGCCCAAGGCCTCGGCCTCCAGATTGACGCGGTGTTCGATGTTCTTCAGTTCCAGAAGGGCGAGGTACAGGAAGTTGCCCGATCCGCAGGCCGGGTCCAGCACGCGAAAGGCGCGCAGGCGTTCAAGGAAGGCCAGATGCAAGGCTTCGGCCCGATCCAGCGCACGGGTGCGGGCGGCGAGGTCTGACCCTACCAGCAGCTTGGTTGCGGTGGCCTTGGGGGCGTTGTCGATCAGGCTTTCGATCTGTGCCTTGATGCCAGCCCATTCGGCCATGAGGGGTTCGACAATGACGGGCCGGACGATCTGCATGATCTTGTCGCGGTCGGTGTAATGCGCGCCCAACTGGCTGCGCTTGTCGGGGTCAAGGCCGCGCTCAAACAGGGTGCCAAGGATTGACGGGTCAATGTCGGACCAATCGAGGGTGGAGGCGCGGATGAGGTCGTCAATATCCTCCCACGTCAGGGGCAGGGTGGCGTCGGTGTCAAAGAGGCCGCCGTTGAACCATTCGACCTTTTCAAAGCCGACAAGGCCGCCTTCGCGCATGGCGGCAAACAGGGTCTTGGCGTGGGTGGAGAAGGTTTCGGGCTGCGGGCGGGCGGCTTTGATCATCCGCTCGAACATCTTGTTCGGCAGAAGGTCGGTATCCTCGGCGAACATGCAGAAGATCAGGCGGTTGACGAAGTGGGCGACTTCTTCGGGCGGGTGGCCGCGCCCGCGCAGGCGTTGGGCCAAGGTGACGAAGCGTTGGGCGGCTTCCTCGGTCAGCAGTTGCCGGGTCTTGGCAGGCTTCAGCTTGTCGGGGTCAAGGAAGCAGGCGCGCAGGGTGTCGCGGTTGGCCGCGTCGGTCAGGTCCTCCAACAGGATGGTATGGACCTTGTGGACGGTGTTGGTCCAGTTGGTGTGGATGCGGATGCGGTCCATGTCGGACACAATCAGCAGCGGCGGGTTGTCCAGTGCGATGGCGTATTGCTGTAGCTGGGCATAGGCCTTGTCGAGGTCTTTGTTCTTGCCCTTGTACTCCCACGCAAAGCAATCCTTGCGCCAGACGTCGGCCCAACCCTCGCCCCCGGTGGTCTTGGACGCGCCCTTTTCATAGGTGAACCATTCGCCCTTGGGGTCGGCACTGATGGGGTCGGGCAGGGCCAGAAGGCGGCAGAGGTCGTTGAAGTGCGATTGTGAGGCGGTGCGTTCCTTGAGGTCAGCCGCCCGCCATTTGGCGATGAAGTCCTGCGGTGTCATAAACGCCCCCTTGGAATTGCTTGGGGCGAGTAAAGCGGGCGGGTCGGGGTGGGTCAATCGCCGATTGAGGGAGGGCGATGACCGTTGCATTTTGCGCCACCCCTCGCGGCATGATCTGACGTTGCGCTACCACCACCCCCTCCCCCTTTAGGGGGTGGTGGTGGTGGCGCAGGCAGAGAGAGGGAGGTTTGCGCAACCTTGCGCCACCGCCGATTTCGGGGGGGTGGCGCAAATCAGACGGTGGCCCATTCGCCAACCTCTACTGTCGGGACCTGTTTTCGGTTTGCTCCTTCCTTGGAGCCTTTGACCAAAGCGCCGGATTGAAACCATTGTTCGATCATCCGCTTGATGCGTTTCGCATCCTTCTTGGAATGAAGGCCCAGAACCTCGGCAACGCAACACCCGGCCCATTCCGCCCCGGCTTGGTCAGAGTAGCGCAGTTGCTTGCCGTCCAGCGCGTGTTGAACACGCAAGAGGTCGGCAACCGTGAAGCCATCAAAGTCCTCAGGCATTTCCCAAGCCTCTACCACGCCCACCGAATCGCCATTGGTCAGGGAAACGGATGCCACGCGCCGCCACACGCGGTTGCCTGCCGGGGCGAGGTTGGCCTTGTCGCGGTCTACTGAAAAGTAGGTGGCTGGATCATCGCGAAGCCCAAGGCTTGCCTTCATTTCGTCACTCATCTTGTTGAGGACACGGCCAGACCGGGCCGCGCCCAACAGCGCCGTTGCCCCGCGTGCATCTTGGGTGGAGGCCTCCGCGCCGTTGGTCTTGCGGGTGTGGTGAACCAATTCAATCGCACAGTTGCAGCGGTCGGCCAGCTTGGCCCAAGCCTTCGCCACCATGTCAATCGCACCGTTGTCATTCTCGTCGATTCGGTGGCTTGATACGAAAGGGTCGACGATAAGCACGTCAATGCCCAAGGTCTGGATTGCCTCCGCCAGTGCGTCCATGACGGGATGCCGGATTTGGACGCCGTTCCGGGTCGACACAGCCACGCAAAGTTCCCGCTCGCGCCCCGTATCCCGAAACAGCCGCCCGTCAACTTCGCCAGGTCGAATGTCATGGTGCTGCATCGCCGCGATGAACCTGCGGTCAAGTTCATCGCCGGGGTCCTCCAAGTTGAAAACCCAAACCTTCAGGCCGGGTGCCGTCCATTCGCCCAAGATGCGACGGCCAGAAGCCATCGCCAATGCTTCACAGATCGTCAAAGACGACTTGCCGACACCACCGGGGGCAACCGTCACCGAGACTTGGCCGCGCAAGAGGTGGTGCCCATAAAGCCAAGGGCGGGGCGGGATTGTGGCGGCGTCTCTCCAAAGGAAGGGCGTCGGCAAATTCGACGAAGCCTTGGGCGCGGTGGTGTCGGGGCTTGGGTAGCGCGGGTCGTGCATCATGTCGCCCGCTCCCTCAGGTAGACAAGGAAGGCGCATTGGTCTTTCGGCGAAAGGGCTTCGTAGCAGGCAAGGCCATAAGCTTTGAGTTCCCTTCGTGTGGCAAATTCCGCCCAAGACCGGGCTTCTCCCATCACCCCGAAAAGCGGCGGAACCGGGGGTTTCACGGCGAATTCCGCCAAGGCGTCCAGCAATATCTCGCAAGCCTCCCTTCGCGGGCAGGCCGCAATCGCTTGGATCAGGGCGAGAATGGGTGCAGAGGTGCTGGCGGCGGGTTGCTGCATCATGGCAAAGCCTCGCTTGATGGGCGTTCGTTATGGCGTGCTATGCTGGATTGCACCAAAGGTCGGATCAGATCAGGGACTGGCTTCCAGATCGGGACGGCGTGCCGCTCTTGCCAAAACGAAGGCGGATCACCGGGCAAAGGGAAGCCGTCGCATAAATCATGCGTCATGGCGGTTTCTCGATTTTCAGAGGAGGGTGGGGCAGGCGGTCAGGCTCAAGCCAGACGCGACCATGCCCCCCGATCAAGTGCGGCTGTCAGGCGGTGGCGACGATATTGCGTGCCAACCAGTCGTCCAGATCGGCGCGGCGATAGACGACACAACCGCAGACTTTTGCGAACTTCGGCCCCTGATGGCGAACCCGCTTCATGCGCAGTTTGTTCAGCATGGAAACGGACACGCCCAGATATTGCGCGGCGTCTTGGGGGCGGAGGTTGTCGGAGAGGAGAGAGGGACGGAGAGACATTTCAGCAGGTTCCTTTTGACTGATTTCGTGTCACCTGCTTGGAGAATCTTTCCTCTCAAGTCGTAGGAAAAAATCCGGCCAGAACTTTTCCTACGTCAATATCCAAGCCGGGAAAACGCACCCACGGTGCGTTGACAACCTTACGGACTGCTCTTTGAGTGATGCTTTCGCCATGATTGCTCAACGCAGTTGCAACGATCTTGCTTATTGTCTGGCCGTTTGAAGTCACATTCTCCTCCAGAGGGAAATCAAATTTCCTTCGCAACAGATAGGCAACGACTTGAATTGAAAAATTTCTCAAACGGTTGGCATTTTTTATCGGACCCGGCTTTTTTGCGAGTATCGGGTTTAGTAGAAGGTACATGATCAAATTGGAAATTCCCGTAGATAGCTTCAATTCGTTTGTTAGATAGTGTGAAATCCAGACCATGGCATATCTGCGGCTTTCGGAGTCCACAGCAATTAATTTCAATAAGGTCTGCGCCGCTGTTTCAGGCATTTCACGCCCGAATTCGGGCAGGCCAATATCGCAGATAATTTGAGAAAATTCATCGCCTCTGTTAGTCATGAAAAAATGGTTATTTCCGTTAATTTTGCCTAAAAAAGCTGAAAATGCATGATTTGCGCACAAATTCACATCATCACAATCCGCAAAATACCGGAAAATTCCATAAATTTCATGCGGGTTTTCCATCAGCCAAAGCCAGTGTGTGAACACCTGCTTCTCCCTGACAGTGAGTTCATCATTAACCAAAAGATTCTGTTTGAACACCTCCGTCGAGTTTGAGATGAATTCAGAAATTAGCACCAAGTCATGGTCACGGATTTCTTCTTCGGGGCCTGAAAATAGATTGGTCAACAGGTCAACTGATTGCTGCCCAAGGCGTCGATTTCTCAGCACTTGGTTCAGCGTTCCCTCGGTCGAATACTTTGACATGTTAAATCCCTTAATTCCTAGAAATACCCGCTGTGAATTCACCCCATTCTCTCATCAATTCAGTTATCCTATCAAACAAGTCGGATCGGGCGTAAGCCCTTTCCACTTCATTCCCAACCGCATGCGACAAAGCAGCCTCCGCCACCTCTCGATCAGCCTCGGCCTCCTCCCCGCACCAATCGCGGAAAGTGGATCGGAAACCGTGTGTCGTGAAGCCTTCGCGTGCCATCCGTTTGAACAGGGCTTTGAAAACCATGTCGGACATGATGCGGCGTTTGTCCTTCTCGTCTTTCAGACTGCTTGGAAAGATCAGGTCAGCATCAAGCCCCCGCACCTTTTCCAGAACCGCCTTTGCCTGCGCCGACAGTGGCACGCGGTGGGGCAGGCCGCGCTTCATGCGGTCGCCCGGCACGGTCCACACATCGCCCTCAATCTCCGACCATTGCGCGCCGCGTGCCTCGCCAGATCGGGCGGCGGTCAAGATGATGAACTCAAGACACCGGGCAGAGACGCCTTCTCGCTTGGCAACCTCAACCATGAAGGCTGGGAGGTCGGACCAAGGCAGGGCGTCCAGATGGTCCTTCGTCCGCTTCACCGGGGGCAGGGCCTTCTTCAGCCCATTGATCGGGTTTTCATGCGGGTAGTGGCCCGCCCCCTTGGCCCAGTCGAAAATAGCGGCAAGACGCTGTTTCAGGCGATTCGCGGTTTCATGCTTTTCGGTCCAGATTGGCGACAAGACTTTGAGGACGTCTGCCGTGCGAACCGTGTGGATCGGGCGGGTTCCGAAACTCTTGCAGGCGTAGGTCTGCACACTGGACAGCCACGACTCCGCATGACGCGGGTTGCGCCAAGTTGGCAACAGCGCAGCGTGAACCCGTTCGGCGGCTTGGGCGAAGGTCACCACTTCCTTTTTTCGGTCGGCCCGTGGGTCTTCGCCACTTCGCGCAATTTTGCGCAGGCGAAGGGCTTCAGTCCGCGCCGCCTCAAGGCTGACATAGGACACACCACCAAGCCCAAGGTCACACTGGCGGCCATGGATGTTGATTCGTGCCACCCATTGCTTGGACCCGGTCTTGGTCACAACCAAGAACAAACAGCCGCCGTCCGAGAAGCGCCCAGGTGTAGAGGCCTTTTCGACTTTCGAGACAGTTAGGTTCCCTCTGGCCATTTTTCCTATACCATTTTTTATACCAAGAATATCTCGCCAAAACATAGAATATTCTGGAAACGGAAGGAAAGAGAAATCTGTAACTACCTATGAAATATAAGGAAAAAATGAACGTACAGGAACGTTCTGACAATAGGGTTCGACGGACCTTTGCTCCACCAATTCGCACGAAATCAAGGATGTTGGGTGGCTGCAGTCGGGTATGACACCGGCCTGCGGCTCGACCGTTGAAAGCGGATCCCTGGTGCGCTCAAGGCGCTTGGGATGGCGGGGGTCTTTGCCAGCCCGGGCCATTCCGACCTGAAACGGGCGTCGGGTGGCGGGGCTTTTGGCCGCATTGACGGGGCGGGATCCGGGCCAACCTTTGTGCAGCAGGCAGAACAGTGCTGGAAAGACGGTGCCGATCAGGTAGAATTCGCCAAGAACCACAAGGAGTTCGCCCGCGCCCCTGCAATCCTGTCCGGTGATGTCGACACGCAACCAGACCTCGCGTCAGGCGGTGCGGATCAACGCGCCGCTTGACCTTTATCTTGGCCTGCGGCACCGCAGGCCAAGCCCCCTTTGCCCGGAGAACCCAGATGGCCTTTGACCGTTCCATCAAGATCGCCCCGTCCATCCTTGCCGCCGACTTCGCCAACTTCGGCGCCGAATGCCGCGCTATTGAAGCCGAGGGTGCCGATTGGGTGCATGTTGACGTGATGGACGGGCATTTCGTGCCCAACATCACCTTCGGGCCTGCAACCTGCGCCGCCCTGCGGCCGCACATCAAGGGGATCATGGACGTTCACCTGATGATCGCCCCGGTCGATCCCTATATCGAGGCCTTCGCCAAGGCGGGTGCCGACGTGATCTCGGCCCATGTCGAGGCGGGGCCGCACATTCACCGCACCTTGCAAGCCATCCGGGGGGCCGGGGCCAAGGCGGGCGTGGCGCTGAACCCGGGCACGCCGGCCTCTGCGGTGGCAGAGCTGATGGACATGGTCGATCTGGTCTGCGTGATGACGGTGAACCCCGGCTTTGGCGGACAGAAGTTCATCGACATGACGGCGAAAATTCGCACCCTGCGCCAGATGATCGGAGACCGGCCCATTCACATCGAGATTGACGGCGGGGTGGATCCCGCCACCGCGCCCTTGGTGGCGGCGGCGGGGGGCGATGTGCTGGTGGCCGGTTCGGCGGTGTTCCGGGGCGGCTCGGTCAGCAACAGCGGGCCTTACGGCGTCAACATCCGCGCCATTCGCGCCGCAGCACAAGCCGCACTCTGACCCATGGCCCGCATCGTCTTTGACCTGGATGGCACCTTGGTCGACAGCGCCCCGGACCTGCACGGCATCGCCAATCAGGTGCTGGCCGCGCGGGACCTGCCCGCCATCACGCTGGACGAGGCGCGCAGTTTCATCGGTCAGGGCGTGGTGGTCTTTGTCACCAAACTGCGCGCGGCGCGCGGCATCCCCGATCAGGACCACGCGGCTTTGCTCAAGCAATATCTGGCGCTTTATGAACACGCGGTGACCTTGACCGTGCCGTACCCCGGCGTGGCCGAGGCGCTTGCGCGGCTGCGGGCCCAAGGTCATGCGCTGGGTCTGTGCACCAACAAGCCGCTGCGCCCGACCATGGCCCTGCTGCACCATCTGGATCTGAAGCGGCAGTTCATCACGATCATCGCGGGCGACAGCCTGCCCGTTCACAAGCCCGATCCTGCACCGCTTCTCGCCGCCTTCGCGATGGAGGGGGCGGGCGGCCCGGCGATCTATGTTGGCGACAGCGAGGTCGATGCCGAAACCGCCCGCCGCGCCAAGGTGCCCCTGCTGCTGTTCACCGAAGGCTATCGAACCACGCCCGTTGCGGACCTGCCGCACCGCGCCGCCTTTTCGGCGTTCGCAGAATTGCCCGACCTGGTCGCCACGGTTGCCAAGGCCTGATCCGGCAGGCTTGCCCGATCTTCGATCTCGACGGCCCCCTCCAGACACCGCAAGCCACGATCAAGCCTTGCCGGGGCGGGGTTCGACTGGCACCGGGCGTTGACGCTGACAAACGCCAAAGCCATCGCGCAGACGCCATGACCCTTCTCGACGCCCCGGGAAATCGCCACCTCATGCCGCAGGAAATCCCTGCCGATGCCGTGGTGCTGGCCTTTCGCATCGGCAGCGCCACCGTTCCGTCAGATGACAGCGTGGCGCAAGGCGACCCGATGTCCAACCGGACCCCGCACGCTCAAAAGAGTTTGGCGGAAAGGGCCGATGCGGCCTGATCCAGGTTATTGAAAGGCCGCGCACAATGGGTTTCAAGCGGCAAACCGACTGGGTGTTGCGGCCCCGATCCGGCCGGAAAGCCACCGCTCCCGGGCCAAGAAAACCACCCTGCGCCGTCTGCAGCCTTTTTGCCGCAGGTGACAATTCAAAGCCGCTTTGGCTGACCAAGGGCCGCACCGAACCCCGCTGCAACCGGGCGTTACAAGCGCTTTGAAGTCGCTGGGAAAACATCCTGCCGTCGCGCCTGTCCACCACCCGAAGCCCCAGTTTGAAAGCGCTTTGAGGCGAGAATCGTTGACTTGTAAAAAAATCATGCGATAACCCACCCGAAACGTTTCGGATAAGCCTGCACAGACAGACCTCTGCCGCCACGTTTTAAGGGAGCTCGCGCGTAAGGCGCATATCAATCATTAGGGAGGAAGACCCATGTCCTTTGGATATCGGGCTGGCGCGATGGCTGTCGGCGCCATTATGGCTGTTTTCGGCGCACCGGTTTTGGCTGACGAAGTCACCGTTGTGTCCGGCGCCGTTGGTGCCGCCGTCGACAACTTCAATACCTACGTCAAGCCGTGGGAAGACAAGACCGGCAACACCGTGAAGCTGGTGCCGATGCCGGCGTCCACTTCGGACCAGTTCGCCCAGTACCGTCTGTGGCTGGCCGCGGGCACCTCGGACATCGACCTGTACCAGACCGACGTGATCTGGGCGCCGCAGCTGGCAGAGCACTTCGTTGACCTGACCGCAGCGGCCAAGGACCTGATCCCGACCGAATTCCCCTCGATCGTGCAATCGCAAACCGTGAACGGCAAGCTGGTCGCGCTGCCGCTCTTCACGGACGCCCCGGCGCTGTACTACCGCAAGGACCTCTTGGACAAATACGGCGTGGCCGTTCCCAAGACCTGGGACGACCTGACCGCAGCGGCCCAGAAGGTGCAGGATGGCGAACGCGCCGCCGGCAACAAGGACTTCTGGGGCTTTGTCTGGCAAGGCAACGCCTATGAAGGCCTGACCTGCGATGCGCTGGAATGGGTCAAGTCCTTCGGCGGCGGTCAGATCGTCGAGCCCGATGGCACGATCTCGATCAACAACCCGAAGGCCGTGAAGGCCATCGAAACCGCCAAGGGCTGGGTCGGCACGATCTCGCCGGCGGGCGTTCTGTCCTACCAGGAAGAAGAAGCCCGTGGCGTCTGGCAAGCCGGCAACGCGGCCTTCATGCGCAACTGGCCCTATGCCTACGGTCTGGGCAATGGCAAGGACTCCAAGGTCGTCGGCAAGTTTGACGTGACGACCTTGCCGGTCGGCGCTGCAGGCGACACCTCGGCCGCAACGCTGGGCGGCTGGAACCTCGCGGTGTCCAAGTACTCCAAGCACCAGGACGCCGCGATCTCGCTGGCCCTGTGGCTGGCTGGTCCGGAAGTGCAGAAGATGCGCGCCCTGAACGAGTCGAACCTGCCCACCATCCAGTCGCTCTATGACGACAAGGACATCGCCGCCAAGCAACCGATCATCCCGCAGTGGAAGAACGTGTTCCTCAGCGCTGTTCCGCGTCCGTCGGCCCCGACCCTGGGCAAGTACAACGAAGTGTCGTCCAAGTTCTGGTCGGCCGTCCACGACACGCTGTCGGGCAATGGCTCGGCCGCCGACAACCTCGCCAAGCTGGAAGCTGACCTGACTGACCTGAAGGGCGATAAGTGGTAATCTCCCTCCCATCTTGGGCGTAACCTGAAAGATGGGCGGCGGGAGACCCCGCCGCCCATTCTTGTTCAAACGGTCTCCGGGAGAGGGGCCGTTCCCTGCGGGGTCAATTTAGGGGGGAAGAATGTCAACACCTGACACCTACCAAGGGCAGGCTCAGGGCCCGTCGCTGCAACAGCAGCGCGCCCGTGCCGCTTTCTGGTTTCTGGCGCCGATGCTGTTTGCGCTGTTCTGCGTGGCCGCCTGGCCGCTTTTGCGCACCTTTTACTTCTCGATGACCGACACCACGCTCGACGACCTCTACGGAGGCCAGTTCATCTGGTTCCGGAACTACTTCCGCGTGGTGACCATGCCCTCGGGGGCGGTGTCCTACAGGGGCACGCTGGTTGACCCGGCCTGGTGGAATGCCGTCTACAACACCGTGAAATTCTCGCTCGTCTCGGTGATCTTCGAAACCGTGCTCGGCCTTGCCGTGGCGCTGGTTCTGAATGCCGAATTCAAGGGCCGTGGCTTCGTGCGCGCTGCCATCCTGATCCCGTGGGCCATTCCCACCATCGTCTCGGCCAAGATGTGGGCCTGGATGCTGAACGACCAATACGGCATCATCAATGACATGATGATGCGGGTCCATCTGATCGACCACAAGATCGCCTGGACCTCGACCACCGACACCGCGATGATCGCCGTCCTGATGGTCGACATCTGGAAAACCACGCCCTTCATGGCGCTCCTGTGCCTCGCCGGCCTGCAAATGGTCCCGCGCGATATCTACGAGGCGGCCCGCATCGACGGCATCCACCCGGTGAAAGTGTTCTTCAAGATCACCCTGCCGCTGATCCGCCCCGCGCTGATGGTCGCCGTGATCTTCCGCATGCTGGATGCCCTGCGCATCTTCGACCTTGTCTACGTGCTGACCCCGAACTCGGCCGCCACCAAGACCATGTCGGTGATTTCCCGCGAAAACATGATCGACTTCAACAAGTTCGCCTATGGGTCGGCGCAATCGACCCTGCTGTTCGGCATTCTGGCCGTTTTCGTCGCCCTCTATATCTGGCTGGGCAAAGTGGATCTGACCGGGGAGGGTGGCCGATGAACGCCTCGCTTAGCCAAAAGTTCTGGAACGTCGCCTTCTACGCCTTCGTCGTGGTGATCGTGATCTACGCGATCTTCCCGTTCTACTATGCCATCGTGACCTCCTTCGCCACCGGCACCCAGCTGTTCGAGATTCACTACCTGCCGGCCGGCTTTGACTGGTCGAACTACGCCACCGTTCTGAACGGCCGCAACTTCCCGCGCTCGGTGCTGAACTCGGTCTTCATCGCCTCCACCACGGTGATCTTCGCCCTTTTCCTCGCCGTCACCGCGTCCTATGCGCTCAGCCGGGTGCGGTTCCGCGGCAGGGGCCTGTTGATGATGACCATCCTCGCCGTCTCGATGTTCCCGCAGATCGCTGTGCTGGCCGGCATGATCGAGATGATCAAGTTCCTGGGCCTGTTCAACACGCCCTGGGCGATGATCATCAGCTACACCGTCTTCACCCTGCCGTTCACCGTCTGGGTGCTGACCACCTTCATGCGCGATCTGCCGGTGGAAATCGAAGAGGCCGCCATCGTCGACGGCGCCACCCCCTGGATCATCATCACCAAGGTCTTCCTGCCGCTTTTGTGGCCCGCCTTGGTCACAACCGGCCTTCTGGCCTTCATCGGCGCCTGGAACGAATTCCTCTTCGCGCTGACCTTCACCCTGTCCGAGGATCAGCGCACCACGCCGGTCGCCATCGCGATGCTGTCGGGCGCCTCGGTGCAGGAAATTCCGTGGGGTCCGATCATGGCGGCCTCCGTCGTGGTGACGGTGCCGCTGGTTGTTCTCGTTCTCATATTCCAACGCAAGATCGTCGCGGGTCTGACCGCGGGCGGCGTGAAGGGCTGACAAAATGGCAAAAATCCAACTCAAGAACGTCAAGAAGTCCTACGGCGCGGTCGACGTCATCAAAGGCATCGACCTGACCGTCGAAAAGGGCGAGTTCATGGTGTTTGTCGGCCCCTCGGGCTGCGGCAAATCCACCCTGCTGCGCCTGATCTCGGGGCTGGAGGAAATCACCTCCGGCGACATGATGTTTGATGGCGAAAGGGTCAACAACCTGATCCCGTCCAAGCGCGGCATCGCGATGGTGTTCCAATCCTACGCGCTGTATCCGCACATGAACGTCTATGACAACATGGCATTCGGGATGAAGCTGGCCAAAGCCTCGCCTGACGAAATGGACAAGCGCGTCCGCGACGCCGCCAAACTCCTGCAGATCGAACATCTGCTGGACCGGCTGCCCAAGCAACTCTCCGGCGGTCAGCGCCAGCGGGTGGCCATCGGCCGCGCCATCGTGCGCGACCCCCGCGTGTTCCTGTTCGACGAGCCGCTGTCGAACCTCGACGCCGCCCTGCGCGTCCAAACCCGTTTGGAAATCGCCAAGCTGCACCACTCGATGTCCAACGTCACGATGATCTACGTCACCCACGACCAGGTCGAGGCGATGACACTGGCAGACCGCATCGCCGTGCTGCGCGACGGTCTTCTGATGCAGGTCGGCACCCCGGCGGAGCTTTACGAAAACCCGAACTCCCTGTTCGTCGCGGGCTTCATCGGCTCGCCGAAGATGAACTTCCTGACCGGCAAGTTCGCTGCTGACGAAGGCTGCACCACCTTGGGCATCCGCTCCGAACACATCGACCTCGTCCAGTCGGGTGGCACGTGGCAGGGCAAGGTGATCCACACCGAAGACCTCGGCTCGGACAACTACCTCTTCGTTGAAGTCGGCTCGGATGAACCGCTGATCGTCCGTCAGGACGGCAAGCTGAAAGTCGCCCTCGGCGCCACGCTGCACCTCTCGCCCAAGGCCGGGATGCTGCACCGCTTCGACGCGGACGGCAAACCGATGCGCTGACCCTTCCGGGCGCCCGACAGGGCGCCCGCTTGCCTCCTCGGCCTGCCGAAAGGGCTTCCCATGACCCCCTATTCCCAAGACCCCGACTGGTGGAAATCCGCCACCGGCTACCAGATTTATCCCCGCTCCTTCGCCTGCTCGAACGGCGATGGCATCGGCGACATCCCCGGCATTATCTCGAAACTGGACTACCTCGCCGATCTCGGCATTGGCTTTATCTGGCTTTCCCCGGTGTTTTCCTCGCCTCAAGCCGACAACGGCTATGACATTTCCGATTATCAGGACATTTCACCCGAGTTCGGCACCCTCGCCGACATGGACCGCCTGATTGCCGAAGCGAAGGCCCGCAACATCGGCATCGTGATGGATCTGGTGGTCAACCACTCCTCTGACGAACACCTGTGGTTCCGCTCCGCCCTTCAGGGCCGCGAGGCGCCCTACCGCGATTTCTACATTTGGCGCGACCCGGTCAACGGGGGGCCGCCCAACGATCAGCAAAGCTATTTCGGCGGTTCGGCATGGGACTATGACCGTGCGTCAGGCCAATACTACCTGCACCTTTTTGACAAGAAGCAACCCGACCTCAACTGGCAAAACCCCGCCCTGCGCCGGGCGATCCACCAGATGATGAACTGGTGGCTGGACCGTGGCATCGCGGGCTTCCGGATGGATGTCATCGACCTGATCGGCAAGAACCCCGACGCCCAAATCTTCGCCGACGCCCCCGACCTGCACCCCTTCCTCCGCGAGATGCACGAAGCCACCCTTCGCGGTCGCAACGTGGTGACCGTGGGCGAGGCGTGGAGCGCCACCCCCGCCGGCGCGCTGCTTTACTCCGGCCGCGACGCGGGCGAGTTGTCGATGGTGTTCCAATTCGAACACGTCTCCCAACAGTGGGACCCGGTCATCGGCAAATGGGCGCCAAAGCCTTTTGATCTTGTCGCCCTGAAGCGCGTCTTCAACCGCTGGCAGGCCGCCCTGCAGGACGACGGCTGGAACTCGCTTTTCTGGGGCAACCACGACCTGCCGCGTGCCGTTTCCAAATACGGCGATGGCTCCGAAGCCTCCGCCAGAATGCTCGCCATCGTGCTGCACCTGATGAAGGGCACCCCCTACATCTATCAGGGCGAGGAGATCGGCATGACCAACGCCGCCTTCACCGCCATCAGCCAATTCCGCGATGTCGAAACCCTGAATTTCTACGCGCTCCAGACCGCCAAAGGCATGGACCCCGCCACCTTCATCCAAGGGGCCAACGAAAACGGCCGCGACAACGCCCGCACGCCGATGCAATGGACTGCAGGTCCGCAGGCCGGGTTTACCAGCGGCACGCCGTGGATTTCGGTCAACCCCAACCATGCCACGATCAATGCCGAACGCGCCCAAGCCAAGCCCGATGGCGTCTTTGCCACTTACAAGGCCCTTGCCGCCCTGCGCAAAACCCACCCGATCATCGTCGAGGGCAGCTACACCCCGCTGATGGAACACCACCCGCAGATCCTGGCCTATCTGCGCAAGCATCAGGGCCAATGCCTTGTCGTTCTTGCCAATTTCACCGCCCACAGCGTCACGTTGGACCCCAACCTGACCCTGCAGGGCGAAAGCCTGATCGCCACCCATTCGGCCCGCGTCAGCCTCAACGGCCCCCTCACGCTGGCCCCCCACGAAGCCTTCGCCATTCTTGGCTAGGCCCCAAAGAAAGAGGAAATCATGCCAATCCGCGTCACCGTCTGGGGCGAAAACGTCCATGAACAGAAGAACAAGGTCGTCGCCGAGGTCTATCCCAAGACCATGCACGGCACCATTGCCGAGGCCCTGAACCGCGATCCCGGCTTCAAGGCCACGACCGTCACCCTGCAAGACTACGAACACGGCCTGACGCCCGAGAAGCTCGCCGCCACCGACGTGCTGATCTGGTGGGGCCATGCCGCGCACGGCCAGGTCGATGACAAGATCGTCGAGCGTGTCACCGACGCCGTCTGGGGCGGCATGGGCATCATCTTCCTGCACTCCGCCCACTTCGCCAAGCCCTTCAAGCGCCTGATGGGCGCCCCCTGCAACCTGACCTGGCGCGAAGCCGGCGAACGCGAACGCCTCTGGGTCACCTCCCGCCAGCACCCGATCGCGCAAGGCCTGCCGGACCATTTCGAACTGGAAACCGAGGAGATGTATGGCGAGCCCTTTGGCGTGCCGGAACCCCTTGAAACCGTGTTCATCTCCTGGTTCCAGGGCGGCGAGGTCTTCCGTTCGGGCCTGACCTACCGTCGTGGTGCTGGCAATATCTTCTACTTCCGCCCCGGCCATGAAACCTACCCGACCTATCACGACGCCAACGTGCAGAAGGTCATCTCCAACGCGGTCAAATGGGCCCATAACCCCATGCAGCGCATCGCCAACCCCAACGCCGCGCCCAACACCTCGATTGATATCGCTTTGGAGCCGCTGGTCGAACGCGGCCCCCGCCTGCACCACGCCGGCGAAGAGGGGTTCCGGTAATGAAGAAGCCCGTCCGTATCCTGATCCTCGGCACCGGTGGCATGGCCGCCAACCATGCCGAGAACTTCGCCAAGATCGAGGGCGTCTCGGTTGTCGCCGGCATCGACACCCGGCCCGAACAGCTGAAAACCTTCTGCGACACCCACAAGATCCCGCACGGCTTCGCCTCGATCGGCGAGGCCATCGCCTGGGGCGAATTCGACGCCGTCACCAACGTGACGCCTGATGCCGCCCACTACGCCACCACCCTGCCGGTGCTGGCGGCGGGCAAGCACATCCTGTGCGAAAAGCCCCTCGCCACCTCGGAAGCGCAAGCCGATGAGATGGCGGCGGCCGCCGCCAAGGCCGGCGTCGTCAACATGGTCAACCTCAGCTACCGCAATGGTGCCGCCCTTCAGCAAGCCGCCAAGATGGTGCGCGACGGCGCCATCGGCGAGGTCCGCCATTTCGAGGCCTCCTACCTGCAATCCTGGCTGACCCAACCGGCTTGGGGCCACTGGGACAAGGAACAGAAATGGCTCTGGCGTCTGTCGACCAAGCACGGCTCCAAGGGTGTTCTGGGCGATGTCGGCATCCATATCCTCGACTTCGCCACCTTCATCGCGGGCCAACCCGTCGATGAAATCTCGGCCCGTCTGGCGACCTTCCACAAGGCCCCGGGCGACCAGATCGGCGAGTACCCGCTGGATGCCAACGACAGCGCCACCATGCAGCTGACGCTTGCCAACGGCGCCCTTGGCACCGTTGCCGCCACCCGTTTTGCCACCGGCCACCACAACGACCTGCGCCTGCGGCTTTACGGCACCAAGGGCGGGCTGGAGGTGACCTACGAAAGCAACATCTCCAAACTCCGCGCCTGCCTTGCGGCGGATATGGAAACCGCCACCTGGCATGACATCCCCTGCCCGGTGCTGGGCACGATCTACGAACGCTTCATCGCAGCCATCCGCGGCGAGGGCGAGGCCAACCCGGACTTCGCCCGTGGCGCCATGCTGCAGCGGATGCTGGACCGGGCGGAGCAATCCTCGGCCAAGGGCGGTCTCAGCCTGAAGGTCTGATCCAACTGCGGGGCCGTTGCTGCGGCCCCGCAATTTCTGCTGCACGGCAGAAAAGTCTTGTCGTAGCCGACGGAACCATGGACTTCTGGCGTTAACAGCAAAACCCCTCTGGAGACTCCCATGGTCAAAGGCTTTTCCCTCACGCAAATCGCGCTGCACTGGGCCGTCGCCGCCCTGATTCTGTTCAACCTGATCCTCAGCGACGACATGTCCCACCTGTGGCGGCAGATCCGTCAGAATGGCCCGACCCCCACCACCACCGGCGCTTGGCTCCACATCATCGCCGGCGTGGCGGTGCTGGTGCTGGTGGCGTGGCGGCTGATCCTGCGCTTCACCCGCGGCGTGCCCGAGGCGCCTGCCGGCGAATCCGTGGCGCTCAAGCGGGCGGGCGATGCCGGCCATGTCCTTCTTTATGTCCTGATGATTGCCCTGCCGGTCACCGGCCTGCTGGCCTTCTACGGCGGCGTCACCGCCCTGGGCGAGTTGCATGGCGGCATCCTGAAGGCGCTGCTGTGGGCGGTGATCGGCCTGCACGTCGTGGCGGCCTTCTACCACCACTTCATCCTGAAAGACGGCCTCTTGAACCGGATGCGCAAACCCGGTTGAAGTCTGGCCCGGCTAGGCGTCCAGAAACACCCGGACCGTCTCTTCGAACTCGCGGGGACGGTCCGCATGCAGCCAATGCCCCGCGCCGATCAGCTTGGCAAAGCGCGCGGCAGGAAACAGCGCCCGGATCGTCTCGCGATGTTCAGACCGCACATAGTGGCTTTCCGACCCGGTCAGAAACAGCACCGGCCCCTCGAACCGCCCAGAGGTTCCCGGCCAGCCGACAATCCCCGCCATTTCGGCCTCCAGCACGTCAAGGTTCAGCCGCCAGACCGGCGGCTGGGCCTTCAAATCCAGCGACTGCAGGAAGAAGGCCCGCAAACTGGGTTCCGCCACCGTGGCCGCCAGCCGCTTGTCCGCCTCCATCCGGCTGGTCAGCCCGGTCAGGTCCAGCCCACGCATCGCCACGATATGCTTGCTCTGGTCATGCCCATAAGCCACCGGCGCAATATCGGCCACCACCAGCCGCCGCAGCAGATCACCATGCGTCAGCGCCAGTTGCATCGCAGCCTTGCCGCCCATCGAATGGCCAAGCAGATCGCCACCGCCGACCGACTCCATCACCTCGGCCAGATCGCCCGCCATATCGGCATAGCTTTGCGTGTCGGCCCGGAAACTGCCGCCATGGTTGCGCATGTCCACCGCCACCACATCGCGCCGCACCGCCAGATTGCGCGCAATCACCCCCCAGTTGCGTCCGGACCCGAACAGGCCATGCGCAATCACCAGGGTCGGCTTGTCTTTTGTTTCACGGGCGGGATGAAGGATGGTGTTCAGCATGGCCTTCCTTTACCCCGCATTCACGCGCCCTGCCATATCCGTTGAATTGGCGCAGGCCCAAGGGTAAAAGACCCCAAGTTTTGAGGCGAAGATGAGCAAAGTCAGCATTCAACAAATGGCCGACCGGGTCTCTGCCCTGTTGGAACAACGCCTGAAAGCCTCAGGTCCGACGCTGGACGCCCGCATCAAGCGCGCCGGCTCCAAGTTGCCCCGCAAAGTGCGCGACGCGGCCGAGGCTTTGGTCCAAGCCACCCAGATGGCCGACAATCCCAAACTGCTGATGCAGATTGATGACGAGGCGGTGGCCATCGCCTATGACATCTGCGTCCGTCACCTCAACGGCCTGAACAGGTCCGAGCGGCGGATGGCTCTGCTCCTCGATGCCGGTGCCCGCATCGCCTTCGCGCTTCTGGTCGTGGGGGTGCTGGTGGTGGGCGTCCTGTACTGGCGCGGCTTCATCTGACGTCCCGCCACGCAAAAAGGGTTGACGCCCCGCGCCAACCCCCTGTTGTCGTTTGCCCATGTCAGGGTGCCCCGCAGGACACCCCGCCCGATCACAGCCCTTGGTAAATCGGGAAGGCCCGGCACAAAGCCTCGACCTTGGCCTTCACCGCCGCCTCGACCTCGGCATTGCCCTCTTCGCCATGGGCGGCCAGCCCGTCGACGACTTCCACGATCCACTTGCCAATCTGCCGGAACTCCGCCGCGCCAAAGCCACGCGTTGTCCCCGCCGGCGTGCCCAGACGAACGCCCGAGGTGACAGTGGGCTTTTCCGGGTCAAACGGGATGCCGTTCTTGTTGCAGGTGATATGGGCGCGCCCCAAGGCCTTCTCGGTCGCGTTGCCCTTCACCGACTTCGGACGCAAATCCACCAGCATCACATGGGTATCGGTGCCCCCGGTCACGATATCCAGACCGCCCTTCATCAGCTCATCCGCCAGCGCCTGCGCGTTGACGATGACCTGCGCCGCATAGGCCTTGAACTCCGGCCGCAGCGCCTCACCAAAGGCCACCGCCTTGGCCGCGATCACATGCATCAGCGGCCCGCCCTGAATCCCCGGGAAGATGGCCGAGTTGACCTTCTTGGCGATCTCTTCGTTGTTCGTCAGGATCATGCCACCGCGCGGCCCGCGCAGCGTCTTGTGGGTGGTCGTCGTCGCCACGTCCGCATAGGGGAACGGCGAGGGATGCGCGCCACCGGCGACCAGTCCGGCAAAGTGCGCCATATCCACCATCAGATAAGCACCCACCTTGTCGGCAATCGCCCGGAACTTCGCGAAATCAATCTGACGCGGCACGGCCGAGCCGCCCGCGATGATCAGCTTGGGCTGCGACTCAACCGCCAGACGCTCCACCTCATCGTAATCAATCCGGCTGTCCTGCTTGCGCACGCCATATTGCACCGCGTTGAACCACTTGCCCGACTGGTTCGGCGCCGCCCCATGCGTCAGGTGCCCGCCCGAGGCGAGGTTCATCCCCAGAATGGTGTCGCCCGGCTTCAGCAGCGCCTGAAACACGCCTTGGTTCGCCTGCGACCCCGAATTCGGCTGCACATTGGCAAAGGCCACGCCAAACAGCGCGCAGGCCCGCGCAATTGCCAGATTCTCCGCCACATCGACGAACTCGCAACCACCGTAATAGCGCTTGCCCGGATAGCCTTCGGCGTATTTGTTCGTCATCACCGAACCCTGCGCCTCCATCACCGCCTTCGAGACGATGTTTTCCGAGGCGATCAGTTCGATCTCGTCGCGCTGGCGGCCCAGTTCGTTGACGATCGAGCCGTAAAGCTCGGGGTCGCGGCTGGACAGGCTTTCGGTGAAAAATCCGGTGTCGCGGTGGCTCGTGGTCATGGGTTTCTCCAAAAGGGGTTGGCGCTATCTAGACCGGGATTTCTCGGCATTGAAGGCCAGAAAACGACAGGTTGATGGTCGCAGACGAAAAAAGTTTCCGATAGGAAACTTAATCAGCCCATGGAAAACCACTGTCGCGGGTTATGGCAGGGCTTGAGTTATCCGCCCAGCCTGCCAAGAGTGGCCGCAAAACAGGGATAGCCTCATGACATTCGGCCAAATCGCCTTCCGCGCCAGTTCCGCGCCCGCCGCCCAAGAGGCTTTGGCCAGCCTGACCGCGCGCTATGGCCAGACCGATCTCGACAAGGCCCGCATCATCGTGGCGCTTGGCGGCGACGGATTCATGCTGCAAACCCTGCACGAAGAACACTCAACCGGCTTGCCGGTCTATGGCATGAACTGCGGCACCGTCGGCTTCCTGATGAACACCTATTCCACCGAGGGCCTGTCCGAACGCCTCGCCGCCGCCGAAGAGGCCGTGCTGAACCCATTGGCCATGACGGCCGTCTCCACCGATGGCACCGTGACCCACGCGCTGGCGATCAACGAGGTTTCCCTGCTGCGCGCCGGCCCGCAAGCCGCCAAGCTGCGCATCCTTGTCGATGGCAAGGAACGCATGCCCGAACTGGTCTGCGATGGTTGCCTCCTGTCGACCCCCGCCGGTTCCACCGCCTACAACTACTCCGCCCATGGCCCCATCCTGCCGATCGGTGCCGATGTTCTGGCCCTGACCGCCGTCGCCGCCTTCCGCCCCCGCCGCTGGCGCGGTGCCCTGTTGCCCAAAGCCGCCGTGGTCCGGTTCGAGGTCATCGACCCCGGCAAGCGCCCGGTCCGCGCCGATGCCGACACCCGCCCTGTGACGGATGTGGTCTCGGTCGAGATCCGCTCCGAACCCGATGTCCGCCACCGCATCCTGTTCGACCCCGGCCACGGGCTGGAAGAGCGTTTGATCGTCGAACAATTCGCCTGACCGGGCGTTGCGTTAACCACGCGGGCAGCGCCCCCCGTGTCGTTACGGAAAAATGACGCGGAAAATACGGATAAAATACGCCAAACATACAACCAAAACCCAAGCTTTTCAGCCCGTTAACCCCGATTCCGCCTGCGCCACATTCTGCACCGCAGAATCCCCCGCTTGACATTTCGCCAAAACACCCCCATCTGCCACCTATCCGAAGCCCGTGCCGCGTGAGCACCTGAAGGCCCGGATGACGGTTCCCACCATCACGCAGGGGTACCTGCAATGTGCACGGCCCGCGGACTCCTCCGCTGGCGAGGGTGCATTGTCCCTATGTTTGATGGACCAACCATGACCACATTCGCAGACCTCGGCCTTTCGCCCAAGATCCTGAAAGCGCTGGAAAATACCAACATGTCCACGCCGACGCCCATTCAGGCGCAGGCCATTCCCCATATCATGAAGGGCCATGACCTGATGGGTCTGGCGCAAACCGGCACCGGCAAGACCGCCGCTTTCGGCCTGCCGCTGTTGCACCGCCTTCTGGACATCGGCCACCCGCCGGCCCCGCGCCACGTCCGCGCGCTGGTTCTGGCGCCGACGCGCGAACTCGTCGCGCAAATCGCTGAAAACTTTATGACTTTTACCAAGGGCACCGCCGTCAAGGTGACGATGGTCGTCGGCGGCGCCTCGATCAACCGCCAGGCCGACCGCCTGCTGAAGGGCTCTGACGTGCTGGTCGCCACCCCCGGCCGCCTGATCGACCTTCTGGAACGCGGCGCCGTCACGCTGGAATCCTGCGGCTATCTGGTTCTGGACGAGGCGGACCACATGCTGGACATGGGCTTCATCCATTCGCTCCGCAAGATCGCCAAATACATCCCGCAGCACCGCCAGACCCTGCTGTTCTCCGCCACGATGCCCAATGACATCGAGGAAATCAGCCAGACCTACCTGCGCAACCCGATCCGCGTGCAGGTCGCCCCCCCGGGAAAACCGGTCGAGAAAATCGTCCAGGGCGTCCACTACATCCCCAACGGCGACAAGGCCAAACTGTTGGAATCCTACCTGCTCAAGCACCCGGGCGAACAGGCCCTGGTCTTCGGCCGCACCAAGCATGGTGCTGAAAAGCTTTACAAATTGTTGGTGGCATGGGGCTTCAAGGCCTCCTCGATCCACGGCAACAAAAGCCAGAACCACCGCGACCGCACCCTGACGGAATTCCGCGACGGCCAGCTTGACGTGCTGGTGGCGACCGACGTCGCCGCCCGTGGCATCGACATTCCCGGCGTCCGCCACGTCTACAACTTCGACATGCCGAACGTGCCGGAAAACTACGTCCACCGCATCGGCCGCACCGCGCGGGCAGGGGCCGAGGGCAACGCCATCGCCTTCTGCGCCCCGGCCGAGATGGGTGAGCTGCAAGCCGTGGAAAAGCTGCTGAAAAAGGTGATTCCCGTCATCGGTGGCGCGCCTTGGTCCTCCTCGGAAGTCGCCGCCGCGCCCAAGCCCGCACAAGGCCGCGGCGGTCGTCCGGGTGGCAAGCCGATGGGCCAGCGCCCGCAGGGTCAGGGCAAACCGGGCCAGCGCCCGACTGGCCCCGCCGTGGCCAAGCCGGTGCGCCCGGCGTCCAAGACCGGCGGCGTCCAATCGCCGGCCCGCCAAAAGTCGCGCTAAATCAATGGGGTCGGGGCCAAGGTCCCGACCCTAGCTGACCTCGTGTTCCAGGTTCAGCTTCATTTCCAGAATCACCTCCTGAATGGCCAGCGTTTCGCGCAGCATCCGTTTGGCCTCGTTGATCGTGATCCGCCCGTCGCCGATCGCCTGATTGTATTCCGACATCAGCTGCGCAAACCGCTGCGCCAGCGCCACCACATCATGGTTGACCCCGCCTGAGGCCGCATTGTGCTTGGTGCCATCGTAAGACAATGTAATGCCACGCAAATCCGCCAGCGCTGACGTCACATGCGGAAAGCCCGAGGCGGCCTCCAGCTGGGCCACCACATCAATCGGCATGAAACGGTCGTCATGTTCCTCGGCGTCGGAATAATAGCGGCCCAGCGTGGCTTTCGATTTCCCGGTCAAGTCACAGGCGGCTTCAATTCCCACATCCTTGACCAAAGCCTCGGTATGCTTTTTCAGATAACTTTCCAGCGACATCATTCCAAACCGCGTAAACCGAGGGAAATTCCCTCCGTTTTTCCCATTAATCTGATGACAACACTTTGTCATGTATAAAGAAGTCCCGATGTTGGGGGCTGTGTGAGTGCTGGCCGAAAGGCCAGTTTGGGTGGGGGTCCGCCGGGCCGAAGTCTCGCAAACAGGCTCTGGCGGGCCCGTCTTCCCAAGCTGGCCCTTATTGCAGAAGACTGCGGCCTTGGGTAAATCACCCCATGGCCAAGTTGTACTTTCACTACTCGACGATGAATGCCGGGAAATCCACCCTGCTGTTGCAAGCCTCGCACAACTACCGCGAGGGGGGGATGGCGACCTATCTGATCACCGCCCAATTCGACAACCGCGCCGGAGAGGGCCGGATTGCCAGCCGCATCGGCATCGGGGAACCAGCCGACACCTTCGCCCCGGGCGAGGATCTGTTTTCGAAGCTTAAAGCACGGTTTTTAAAGGATAAAATCGCCTGCGTCTTCATTGATGAGGCGCAGTTCCTGTCCAAGGAACAGGTCTGGCAACTGGCCTGCGCCGTTGATGATCTGGGCGTTCCCGTCATGTGCTACGGCCTGCGCGTCGATTTTCAAGGCAACCTTTTCCCCGGCTCCGCCGCGCTTCTGGCTTGGGCCGATGAGATGCGCGAGGTCCGCACGATCTGCAGTTGCGGCCGCAAAGCCACGATGGTGATCCGCCGTGCCCCCGATGGCAGCGCGTTGAAAGAGGGCGAGCAGGTGCAGATCGGTGGCAACGAGACCTACGTCAGTCTCTGTCGCCGCCATTGGCGCGAGGCGGTCGAACCCGGTTAAGACGCCGTGCTGCGCAGGGCGGGCGCAATCACCCGCTCCTGCAAGGCGCGTTCAAAGCGGCCCGGTTGCCCGCGATCTACCAGATACTGTCGTCGGTAATAGGCAATGAAACGCACCAGATCGTCGTCGGACACGGCGGGGCGAATGGGCGTTGTCAGGGCGTGGAATTGCTCGACCGAGGTAATGCGGTGGGCAATCGCATCATAATCAGACGCTCCAAAGCAATAGATCGGCTTGCGGTGGATCATCACCTCTGAACCGACCCCGGAATTGATCGTCATCACCGCATCGGAGCGCGAGGCCAGCGTGTGGATGCTGTCGTCGCGCAGAAGGATCGCGCCGGTTTCGGCCAGGCCGATCAGCCAGCCGATCATGTTGGGGTCCTTCACCTTGGGGTGCAGCTTGACGACAACCGCAACATCTGTGCCGGCAAACCGATCGACCACAAGCTGCAGCATGGCCTTGGTGCTGAACTTCACCAGATGCGGCGCGTCGATCAGCGGCCCCTGCAAGGCCACGAAGACATAGCGCGCCGGCAACGGCGCTTCGGCCAGATTGGTCTCCGGCTGCCGGTATTTTGAAACATTTGCCAAAACCACATCGCGGTAAATCATCTGGCAGGCCGCTTTGGCCTCCTCCAGCGGTGGCAAATCCAGACTGGCCAGATCCCGCCCTGATACCGAGGACCAGCCGGAATATCCGCCGGCATCGATCACCATATAATCGGGCAAATCGGCTTTCTTGAAATGGACAAAGCCGGGGAATTGGCCCGCCGTGTGGAAGCTGAACACATGGGCCGGGCGCCGCTGCAGAACGCAGAACAGATAGTCGGGGATCAGCGACACCGTCAGCCCCGCCGCCGCCGCCAACTCCGCCGTGGTGGCCAGCGTTCGCAGCAGGGTGGCGGGCAGATCGGTGTCGCCGTCCTCCGGCTGGGCCAGGATGTGAAGCGGCGCGATCAGGCCAAGGTCTGCGGTTTCAAGGGCTTGCAGCGGCCCCGCGCCTTCCAGATAGCGGTGGATCGGCCCAAACAGCGGGCCAAGGCGCTTTCTGGCCTCCAGCAGGCGCGCCGCTGTCCGCCGCATGGCCGGGGCGGGAAGATTGGGTGGCAGGAACCGCAGGACGTCATCCACCCCATAACCGGGCCTGCCCTGATCCAGCAGAGTATAGGCCAGAGTACGGCGTTGCGCATCAAAACCGACAGGGGTCTTGCGCATCTGCGCGATCATCGCCCGGGCCTCTGCGGCGGCCCGCAGCATCGTTTCGGGCTCTGCCAGAACCCCGGCGGCCCGCATCAGGGTCCAATGGTCCTGCAGGGTCTTGGCGGTGCGGCGCCTGGGGGATGACAGCCTGTTGACGTCTGTCCGCGCGTGTCCGGTCCGATTGTAGAAGAACCGAATGGCCTCGCGTTCAGCTTCATCAACCGGAATCGACATCAAAACCTCCCGCTCAAGCCATGCTTGCAGGAAAGGCATTGACGGCGGCAAGTCAAGCCGGATGCACGGTTTGTGCGGCCTGGGACCGCAGGGCGATCATTATTCCGGCAGCGACGATCATCGCCATGCCGGCCACGGCCAAAGGGGTCAGCACCTCGCCCCAGATCACCCAGGACCACGCGGCCGAGGCGGGCAGGATCGCGTATTCAAATACCGAAACCCGTGTCGCATCAGCCACTTGATAGGCGCGCACCATCAGGCCCACCCCAAGCAGAGAGCCCGCCGCCTGCACGAAAGTCCACAGCCAGAAGGCCTGCGTGGGCCAGACCGGGCCGCGCATCAGAAAGCCCGCCGTCCCGTTTGGCACCGGCAGGGGCGCGACGGTCAGCACGGCCATCCCGATCAGTCCGGCAAGCCCAAGCGCCAGAAAGAAGCCGCCCAGCAGCGTTTCGGCACTTTCCTGCGGGCACCAGCGCCGGGTCGCGATGTTGCCCATCGCATACATGGCCCCCGCCAGAACCGGCAGCAGTGCTGGTAACGATGCGCCCTGCATCGCCTCGGGCCCCAGCACCAGAATGACGCCGGCAAAGCCGAGCAGAACCGCCAGCACCCGGAATGGGCCGATGTGGCTGCCATAGGCAAACCGCTCGATCAGCAGCACGAAGATCGGCGAGGTGAACAGGCCCGCCGCGACAAGCGCCACGGGCAGAAAGGCCAGGGCCCCGAAATAGATCACCATCGCAATGCCGTGGATGGCAGAGCGCGCAAGCACAGCTTTCAGGTTCTGCGCACGCAAGCGCAGGTGCAGCGGGCGCGACAGCGCCACCAGCAGGCCAATCGCCATCACGGTGCGGGTTGCATGAAACTGCCACAGCCCCGCCTGAGCGGCGATCACCCGGACAAAATTGTCCGTGAATCCAATGATCCCGGCATAGATCAGGATCATTCCCGCCGCCGCCAATGTCCTGTCGCCCACAGCCTGCCCGCTTGCCATCGCCGCCTCCGCCTTTTTGCCCAGTCGATCTGTGATTTCGGGGTCTTGCCCGCCTGAATGCGACGGAATGTCAGGGATTTGCCCTTTTGGCGGGCTGTTGCCGGTTGGACTGCGGCGGATTGTGGCTTGTGGGGTCCTCCGGTAAGGTCATCTGGCAGACAGCAGACCCAAAGGCCCGATGACAGCGCTGACGAAATACCAAAGGCTGGAATGCACAGGGCTGTGGCGTCTGACGGCCACCTCGCAATTGCGCGAGGTTTTGGTCAATCTGCGCGACACCACGCTGGTTTTGGCCGATCCGCGCACCGAAATGCCGCTGTCGCACTGGTCTTTGCCCTCGGTCGAGCGGGTCAATCCGGGTGCGATGCCTGCGCTGTATACCCCCGGGCGGCTGGAAGACGGGTCCCCGTCCGAAACGGTCGAGGTCGATGATCGCGACATGATCGCCGCCCTCGAGACGGTGCGCACCACCCTGATCCGCCGTCGGCCGCGCCCCGGCCGGGTGCGGGGCATCACGGTCGCGCTGGTGGTGCTTTTTGCCGGGGTGTTCGGTTTCCTCTGGCTGCCAGAGGCGATGATCCGCCACACTGCCTCGGTTCTGCCGACGGTGACGCGGGTGCAGATCGGCAAGCTGGTGCTGCAGGATGCCGCCCGGCTGACCGGCTCGCCTTGTGTCAATCCCTTGGGGCAGCGCGGGGCGGCGGCCTTGGCCCAAAAGCTGTCAGGTCAAGGGGTTGGCGAAATTGACGTGGTGCGCGATGGGGTGGCCGATGCCATAGCGCTGCCGGGTGGCATCGTTCTGGTGTCGGGCAAGCTTCTGGATGCGGCGCAAGATCCTGAGCCGATCGCCGGCTATGTTCTGGCCGCCGTTCTGCGGGCAGAGGTCAGCGACCCGGTCCTGCCCATTCTGCGCCATGCCGGCCTTGCCGCGACCGTGCGCCTGCTGACCACCGGCCACCTGCCCGACGGTGCCGTCAATGGCTATGCCGAAAGCCTGCTCGCCGCCAAGCCCGCCGCCCTTGATGCCGACCGCCTGCTGGAGAAGTTTCGCCAGCTCAACCTCTCCTCGACCGCCTATGCGCGCGCGGTGGACCCCAGTGGCGAAACCACGCTGGGCTTGATCGAGGCGGACCCCTTCAAAGGCGTCTCGCCGACGGCGATCTTGCCGGACAATGACTGGGTCAGTCTGCAAAGCATCTGCGCGGGATGAAAACCCCCGGGACGTTGCCCGGGGCCTGTCTGCTTGCGGTGGTCCGCCTTGAAACCCGGTGGGGCTGAGGTCAGCGCAGGAATGCGTCGGCAAAGCCCGCGCCTTGCACGGCGACCAGCCTCTGCGACGCCTCTGCCGTGCTGCCGAAGGGTCCGGCATAGACGATCTGCAAGTCCTTGCCATTGCGGGAGATTTGCGCCGTTGACACGTGAAGGCCAAGTGCGGCCAGCCGGGACGCGGCGCCTTGCGCGTTGGCCGGATCGGCAAAGCAGCCGACCTGGATGCGAAGGGTGCCGGTGGCCAAGGGGGCGGGCGCAGCCGCAACCGGGGCCGCGATTGGCAATGCCGGTTCCGCCGACATGGTCGAAACGGTGGTGCGCTGCCCGGCTGCGGCCGTCGGCCCTGCCACGCGGGCGGTCTTGGCCTTTGGGTGAATGCCGAACGCACGTTGCCAAGCGGTCTGTGGCAACGGGTCGCCGACCAGAACCATGGGAATCGTGCGCTGCCAGACCTGATCCTGCTGCGCCTCGCCTTGCAGGGTGCCTATGCCGCGCAGGGGATTCAGCCGGTCGTCCTTCCAGGCATAGACCCATCCCTTGGGCGGTTTGGGCAGGACACGCAGGCTTGCAGCCGTCGGTTGCGGCGGTGCGGAAACCGGAACGGGGGCAACCTGCACAGAGATCATGGAGACGTCAGCGCCTTGCGACGGAGCGGCCTGCACCACCACGGGCGCGGCTGACGGGCCGACGTAGGTGCTGGCTTGATAGGCCGGCGCCATCTGTTGCATGGGCGCAGCGGCTGCAACCTTGGCCGGGGCGGGCGAGGTGAAAATGGTCGGCTTGGGGGCTGCGCTGGGACCCGGGCCCTGCGGGGCGGGTGCCAGAAGGGCGAAGAGGTTGCCTTGCGGCACTGGCGCTTGAGCGGCCGGAGCTTGAAGGATCGGTGCTTGAAGGATTGGGGCTTGAAGGATCGGTGCTTGCGCCTGACCGGCGGGTGCTTGCGCCGCTGCCAAGGGATCGGGTGCCATATCGGCCGCCACCGCCGCCTGTGCCGCGGCACTTCCGGTCGGGCTCAGGTTGCAGATCGGCTTGTGATTGCGGTCAACCCGCGCCACCCAATTCACGTTCTTGCCATAGCCGGCCCGTAGGAACAGGCATCCCCGGCTGTCGACGAACTGCTGGCCCTGAAATCCGGGCGGCGGCAGGCTGGCGGGCCCGCCGATCTGGTCAAGGCTTTGCGCCCCCACAGCCGGAGCCATCAGCATCGTCGCGAGAACTGCACCGCTCAATATATTGACAGCCATGAAAGAGCCCCCCAATAGCTGGGGAGAATCATGAATCAAGATAGGGTCTGAGTAAAGGGTAATTCCCTTATTTTGTGCCAAACATGCGGTCACCCGCATCCCCTAGCCCCGGAACAATATATCCTTGGTCGTTGAGATGGCTATCCACAGATGCTGTGACGATCGGCACGTCAGGATGTGCTTCATTCATGTGACGGATGCCTTCCGGGGCGGCCAGAAGGCACAGGAAACGGATGTTTCTGGCACCTGACTTCTTCAGCAGCGACACCGCCGCAGCGCTGGAATTGCCCGTTGCCAGCATCGGATCAACCACGATGCAGACCCGCTCGTCCAGATGATCGGGCACTTTGTAATAATACTGCACGGGTTGCAGCGTCTCATGGTCCCGGTACAGACCGACGAATCCGACGCGGGCCGCCGGGATCAGTTCCAGAATGCCGTCCAGCAGACCATTCCCGGCGCGCAGGATCGAGATCAGCGCCAGTTTCTTGCCGTCAATCGCCGGGGCATCCATCTCGCACAGCGGCGTTTCGATCTTCTTGGTGGTCATCGGCAGTTCGCGCGTGACCTCATAGGCCAAGAGCAGACTGATCTCGCGCAGCAGCTGGCGGAATGACGCGGTGGACGTGTCCTTCTCGCGCATCAGGGTCAGTTTGTGCTGCACCAAAGGGTGGCTCACGACCGTGAGGTTCATAAATTCGGGCAGGTTCTTAGCCATGTGCAGCCTCCAGCAGCTTGCCGATCCTGTCCTTCGTATCCTTGTCACAAAAGGCGGCGTCAAGGGCTGTGCGGTTGAGAGCGGCAAAGACGCCGTCATCCCAGTCAAACGCCTCGTGCAGCATCTCGTATTCGCGGGTCAGGGTGGTGTGGAAGAAGGGCGGATCGTCGGTGGAGACGGTAACCTTGACGCCCCGATGATGAAGCTGGCCGATCGGATGCTTGCGAAAGCTGGGATAGAGGCCAAGTGCGACGTTGGAGCCGGGGCAGCATTCCAGCACCACGCCGGTTTCGGCAAGTTCATCGACAAGGGCGAGGTCCTCGATGGCGCGCACGCCATGGCCGATCCGAAGCGCGCCGAGCGCCAGCGCATCGCGCACTTCGGAGGGACCCTTCCATTCGCCCGCGTGGATGGTCGGCTTGAGGCCTGCCTCGCGCGCCGCATCGAAGGACCATGTGAAGTCCTTCAAAGCGCCCATGGTTTCCGCGCCGGCGATGCCGAAGCCGACAAGGAAATCCCCTGCCGTCTCGGCGGCGCAAAGCGCGGTTTGGCGTGCCTTGTCGGGGCCGAAATGGCGGATGCAGGTCGCGATGGCTTTCATGGTGATCCCGGCCTCGCGCTCAAGCGCATCGGCCTCTTCGCGCATGGCTTGCAGATATTCGCGCCAGGCGCCCCGGTCGCGCCCGCCGCAGAAATCGGGGCAGAGGAAGATTTCGGTGTAGATCACGCCGTTTTCTGCCTGGGTTTCCAGAACGGCGCGGGTGAGGCGCTGGTAGTCCTCGGGCGTTGTCAGGGTTGTACAGGCGGCCTCGTAGACCTTCACGAATTCGGCGAAGCCGTCGAAGCGGTACGTGCCTTGCGGTGTGAAGATGCCGCCGATGTCGATGTGCTTTTCCTTGGCAAGCGCCGCGATAAATCGCGGCGGGGCGGCGCCTTCGAGATGGAGGTGGAGTTCAAGTTTGGGCGTCATCGGGCGCTCCTGTTGAAAGGCTGGGGGGCTGACGGCCCCCCAGACCCCCCGTGAGTATTTGCAAAGGAGCAAAGCGTCACAGGAAGGACCTGCCCGGTCCTTGCGATGGAATGCTCAGGTGCGCAGCGAGGGAGGCTGCCACATCGGTGAAGGCGCAGAGCCCGATCTCGCCGGTGCCTGCGCCGGCGATCAGGACGGGGACACGCTCGCGGGTGTGGTCGGTGCCGCGCCAGGTGGGATCGTTGCCGTGGTCGGCCGTGAACAGGGCCAGGTCGCCGGGGCGGAGTGTGCTGAGGAAGCGGCCTGCGCGGGTGTCGAACCATTCCAGCGCACGGGCGTAGCCAGAGACATCGCGGGGGTGGCCGTAGAGGCTGTCAAACTCGACAAAGTTGGCAAAGGTCAAGGAACCGGGCTCTGCCTTGGAGGAAAGGTGGTCGAGATGATCGAAAAGGTCGGCATCATTCTTTCCTTTCCAGAGCTTGCCCACCCCGTGCATCGAGAAGATGTCGCCGATCTTGCCCACGGCGTGGGTCGCGCGGCCGGCCCCGGTCGCCCAATCAAGCAGGGTCGGGGCCGGGGGGGCGATGGCGTAATCGTGGCGGTTGGGGGTGCGGTGGAAGGCCTCCGGCGTGCCGGTGAAGGGGCGGGCGATGACACGGCCCACCTTCATGGCGTGCAGGTGGGGGGCAAGATCGGCACAAAGCTTCAGGAGCCGGTCCAACCCGAAAGCCTCCTCATGTGCGGCAATCTGGAAGACCGAGTCGGCGGAGGTGTAGCAGATCGGCCAGCCTGTCCGCAGGTGTTCCACGATGTGCTGGGCGATGATTGGCATGCCGGAGGAGTGGCAGTTGCCGAGAATGCCGGTCGTGCCCGCCAACTGGCAGACAAGGGCTGTGAGATCCGCTGG
Source organism: Stagnihabitans sp. (assembly GCF_964946895.1). Lineage (NCBI taxonomy): Bacteria > Pseudomonadati > Pseudomonadota > Alphaproteobacteria > Rhodobacterales > Paracoccaceae > Stagnihabitans > Stagnihabitans sp. Next base: position 82,503 of record NZ_CBBQHX010000016.1, read on the forward strand.
AAACGCTGGCACCGTGTTGGGGAAATAGGTCCAGTCCCATGGCACGGGAACGCCGGCCAATTCCCAGTGGCCGGAGGGGGTGTCCTTGCCCTTGCTGATTTCCTGCGCGGCACCCCAGCGGCCTTGCGGGGCGGCGGTCAGGGTGGTTTCGGCACCGCAGGCGCACCGGATGGCGGCGCCAAGGCCCAAGGCGTCGAGGTGCGGCATTTTCAGCGGACCGGATCTGCCGTGCTCGGCCCGTCCTTCCGCGCAGGCCTTGGCGATGTGGCCGAGGGTGTTGGCGCCCTCATCACCAAAGGCTGCCGCATCGGGGGCGCCGCCGCAGCCTACGGAATCCATCACGATCAGGAACGCACGCGCCATCAGGCGATCCTTTTCAGCACAAGTGGCGGGTCTTCCGGGGCGGTGTCGCCCAACGTGTAGGCGGCCTGGATCACGCGGATCGCCGCCTCGGCCTGTGCCTCGGTGGCGGCGTGGACCATGCAGAGGGGGTCGCCCGGGCCGATATCCTCGCCAATCCCGGCGAGGTCGGAGAGGCCGACGGACGGGTTGATCTTGTCGCCCTCTCGCTGGCGGCCCCCGCCAAGGCGCACGACGGCCAGACCCAGGGCCTCGCCGTCGATGGATTGCACGAAGCCCTGGCGCGGGCAGGGCACCTCGCGGATCACGGTGGCGGCGGGCAGGCGGTCGGGCCAGCGGTCGACGAAATCGGCGGGCCCGCCCTGGGCTGCGACCATGCGGCCGAAGGCGTCGGCGGCGGCGCCAGATTCCAGCGCCTGTGCGATGCGGGCCTCACCGTCCAGCACGTCATCGGCAATGCCGCCCAAGGCCAGCGCCTCGCCGCCCAAGGCCATCGTCAGATCCCAGAGGGCGGCGTTGACGGAAGTGCCGGTCAGCGTCTCCATCACCTCGGACACTTCCAGCGCATTGCCGGCGGCGGTGGCAAGCGGTTGGCTCATGTCGGTGATCAGCGCCGAGGTCATGCAGCCGGCGCCTTGCGCTGTAAAGACGAGGGCGCGGGCCAGTGCCTCGGCATCCGCGAGCGTTTTCATAAAGGCGCCAGAGCCGCATTTGACATCAAGAACAAGGGCTTCAAGCCCTGCCGCCAGCTTCTTGGAGAGGATTGAGGCGGTGATGAGGTCGATGCTTTCGACCGTGCCGGTGACATCTCGGATGGCGTAGAGGCGGCGGTCAGCGGGCGCAATCTCGGCGCTGGCCGAGACGATGGCGCAGCGGATTTCCTTCATCTGGCGGCGAAGTTGGTCTTCCGCCAGCCCGGTGCGGAAGCCGGGGATGGCTTCCAGCTTGTCCAGCGTGCCTCCAGTGTGGCCGAGGCCACGGCCCGAGATCATCGGCACGTAGGCGCCGCAGGCCGCCAAGGCAGGTGCCAGAAGCAGCGAGATGCTGTCGCCGATGCCGCCGGTCGAGTGCTTGTCGATCACCGGGCCGGGCAGGTCCCAGGTCAGCACCTGACCGGAGTCGCGCATGCCGGTGGTCAGGGCGACGCGGCCCGCCTCTCCCAGACCTTTCAGCAGAACCGCCATGGCGAAGGCACCCGCCTGCGCGTCGGTCACGGTGCCATTGGCCAAGCCGTTCGCGAACCATTTCAACTCTTCCGGCGCGGGCACGCGGCCGTCGCGGATCTGCGCAATGATGGCGCGGGCGTCCATCAGGCTTTCGCCATATGGGCAGCGGTGAAGACGCCGGGCAGCAGGTCGGCGACTGTCATGACCAACTGCGCGCCGTCGGTCGTGCACAGGGTGACCTTGACATCAGGTGCCGCAAATTCCGCGATTTTCTGCCGGCAGCCACCGCAGGGCGGCACGGGCGAGGGGCTGTCGGCGATCACCAGAATCTCGGCAATCGCCGTGTCGCCCGAGGCGATCATCGCGGCAATGGCCCCGGCCTCGGCGCAGGTGCCTTCGGGGTAGGCCACATTCTCGACGTTGCAGCCGACATGGGTTTGGCCGGTGGTGGAACGGATCGAAGCACCGACCTTGAAGCGGGAGTAGGGGGCATAGGCGCGCAGGCGCACATTGGTGGCAAGTTGCAGAAGCATGGAGACTCCTTTGACCATCTGGACAGGAATTGTGGGCCGATTGCAGCTGGCTTGCAAGCGGCGCGCAGGCTGAAAAGGCGGGGGTTTCACACCCCCGCACCCCCGTGGGATATTTGGACCTGAATGAAGAGGTCAGAGCGCGGTTGTCTGGAACGTGCCGGGCAGCGAGACTTCGAGGAGTTGCAGATCCGGCGTTGTTTCGGCGTAGCGGGTGGCCATGCCGGGCGGGATGACGAAGGCGTCGCCGGCGGTCAGGCGATAGGGGGATTTGCCCTCGCCTTCCAGGGTCATCTCGCCGGACATGACGAAGGTGAAGAGGATGTCGCCTTCATGCTTGGTCCAGGGCGCTTGACCTGTGGGGCGGGCGACCATGACCGAGGCGACGCCCTTGGTGTTGGCGTTGATCGTGGTGTCGCGCGCCTCAAACCCCGGGATGCGGAAGGGGGCGAAGGTGCCGGTGCTGCCCAGGTTATGGACAAATCGCTGGCCGTCCCATTCGCGGTCAGGGGCAAGGGTGGCATTGGGCAGGGTCAGGGTGTGGTCGATTTCGGTGATGTGTTCGGCCGGGACGCCGATTTCGATCACCTCGATGTCGTCGCCGGATTCCGCGACGCGGTGGCGGATGGTGGGCGGTTGGATGAAGCAATCGCCGGCGTGCAGGCGTCGAAGGCCGCCCTGATCTTCGTAAAGGACGTCGACCCAGCCCTTGATGCAGAAGATCAGCTGGAAGCCAACCTTGTGGAAATGCACCATGTCCGGCACCTTGCCATCGGGCACCCGGATGTGGCTGGCGATCATGGCGCCGCCGAGACGTGTCGGCACGAGGTCGCGGTACATCATGCCCGCGCGGCCGATCACCCAGGGTGCCTGATCGGCCAGACGGCGGACGACGAAGGCGTGTTCGGTCTTGGGCAGCACCAAGGGCGGGTTCAACTCGTCCAGTTCCACCGAAGTCCCGCCGGGAGATGTCAGCGCAGACTGACCCTCGGCAATCGCCGCCCAATCGTCGGACAGGATGCGGATCAGGCCGGGGGCGCTTTTCGCCTCGGCATCCAGACGCAGGCGCAGACCGTGGCCGGAGACGACGGCGACATGCGGGTTGTCGGCTGGATAGATCATGTCGAGCCGCATCTTCAGCGTCTTGGTGAAAAAGGGCAGGTCACCCCGCAGGTCCTTGGTCGGAAGCAGGATTTCGGCGCGGGTCTCGGTTTGGGGATCGGGCATGGCATTCTCTTTCGCTTTGCGACATGGTGGCCCTCGCCTTGGTGATTTGCAAGAAGTGCCGAAAGGTGATGCAGGAAACCTGATGGCAGCCGAATGGCCTCGGCTGTGTCAGGGTGGACGGATGGTTGAGGAGACGGACATGACCGAAGCGCGGGCTGACAATGCGCGGCAAGCCGCACTGGATTACCACGAATTCCCCAAACCGGGGAAGCTGGAGATCCGGGCGACCAAGCCTCTTGCCAACGGCAAGGACCTTGCGCGGGCCTACAGCCCCGGCGTGGCCGAGGCCTGCCTGGAGATCAAGGCCGATCCGGCGACGGCAAGCCGGTACACCTCGCGTGCCAATCTGGTGGGGGTGGTGACCAATGGCACTGCGGTGCTGGGCCTTGGCAACATCGGGGCGCTGGCCTCGAAGCCCGTGATGGAGGGCAAGGCGGTTCTGTTCAAGAAATTCGCCAACATCGACTGCTTCGACATCGAGTTGAATGAGCCCGACCCGGTGAAGCTGGCCGCCATCGTTTGCGCGCTGGAGCCGACCTTTGGGGCGATCAACCTTGAGGATATCAAAGCGCCCGACTGCTTCATCGTGGAAAAGCTGTGCCGCGAGCGGATGAAGATCCCGGTCTTCCACGATGATCAGCATGGCACGGCGATTGTTGTGGGGGCGGCGGCGACCAACGCGCTGCACGTCGCGGGCAAGGCGTTTGGCGACATCAAGGTCGTGTCCACCGGGGGCGGGGCGGCAGGGATTGCCTGCCTCAACATGCTGCTGAAGCTGGGCGTGAAGCGCGAGAATGTCTGGCTGTGTGACCTTGCGGGCCTCGTCTACCACGGCCGGGTCGATCAGATGACCGACCAGAAGGCAGATTATGCCCAAGGCACGACTCCTGCCACGCTGGCCGATGTGATCGAAGGCGCCGACCTGTTCCTTGGCCTCTCGGGCCCCGGCGTGCTGACGGCGGAGATGGTCAAGAAAATGGCCAGCCGTCCGATCGTCTTCGCATTGGCCAACCCCAGCCCGGAAATTTTGCCCGATGCCGTGCGCGCCGCCGTGCCCGATGCCATCATCGCCACCGGCCGCAGCGATTTTCCCAACCAAGTCAACAACGTTCTTTGCTTCCCCTTCATCTTCCGGGGCGCTTTGGATGTTGGGGCCACCACGATCAACGCGGAAATGGAACTGGCCTGCATCGAGGGCATCGCGGCCCTTGCCCGCACCACGACCAGTGCCGAGGCCGCTGCCGCCTATGCCGGGGAAAAGCTGACGTTCGGGGCCGATTACCTGATCCCCAAGCCTTTTGACCCGCGTCTGATCGGCGTCGTCGCCAGTGCGGTGGCCAAGGCCGCGATGGAAACCGGCGTGGCCATGCGCCCGATCAACGATCTGGACGCCTATCGGCAAAAGCTGGACTCCTCGGTCTTCAAATCCGCCCTGATCATGCGTCCGGTGTTCGAAACCGTCCGCAATTCGAACCGCCGGATCATCTTTGCCGAGGGCGAGGACGAGCGCGTCTTGCGTGCCGCCAACGCCATGCTGGAAGAAATGACGATCAAGCCGATCCTGATCGGCAGACCAGACGTGATTTCGGCGCGCTGTGAACGCTTTGGTCTGTCGATCCGGCCAGATCGCGATTTCGAGATCGTGAACCCCGAAAGCGATCACCGCTATCGCGACTATTGGGGCAGCTATCACCAGCTTCTGGAACGGCAGGGGGTGACACCGGATACGGCGCGGGCGGTCTTGCGCACCAACTCCACCGCCATCGGGGCGATTGCCGTGCACCGCGGCGACGCGGACAGCATGATCTGCGGTGTCTTCGGGCAATATCTGTGGCACCTGAACTATGTGCGCCAAGTGCTGGCGCGGGGTGGGCGCCACCCGCATGGCGCCTTGTCGTTGATGATCCTTGAGGATGGTCCGCTGTTCGTGGCCGACACCCAGGTCAACCCGATCCCCTCGCCCGAGCAGATCGCGCAGGCGGCGATGGGGGCCGTCCGTCACGCCCGCCGGTTCGGGGTAGAGCCCAAGGTGGCGCTGTGTTCGCATTCGAACTTCGGCAACCTTGACAGTGACTCGGGCCGCCGGATGCGGGCGGCGATGGAGATCATGGACGCCCGCGAATGCGACTTCGAATATGAAGGCGAGATGAGCCTTGATGCCGCGCTGGATGATGAATTGCGCGACCGCATCTTCCCGAATTCGCGTCTGAAGGGTCCTGCCAACATCCTGATCTTCGGCTATACCGATGCCGCCAATGCGGCGCGCAACATGCTGAAGATGAAGGCTGGCGGGCTTGAGGTTGGTCCGATCCTGATGGGAATGGGCAATCGGGCGCATATCGTCACCCCCTCGATCACGGTGCGCGGGCTGCTGAACGTCTCGGCGCTGGCAGGCTCGCCGGTGGCGCATTACGGCTAGGGTTCGGGCGTTGGGTTCTGGACTCTGGCCCCTGAAGGCGTAACCTGCGGTTGAAGTGTGTGGGTGCGGTGTGGGGATGCCATGGCGGGTAGCAGTGTTCAGCGCGTGACGGTGGACGGAACCCGGGATGCCGCTTTCGGTCCGCAGGGCCTTGATGAAGCCGCCTTGTTGCGCCTTCTGGCGCTGGCCGGGCCAACTGACGGCCGCGAATTGATACGCCGTCTGATCACCGATCTGGACGAGGTGGCGGCAGGTTTGAACGCCGGCCTTGCCCAGCGTGACCGGGCGGCCCTGCGCAAGCACAGCCATGTTCTGCTGGCGATCGCGGGCACCATCGGTGCCGAGCAGATCTACCGTCAGGCGCAGGACCTTAACCAATGCGCCAAGGACGATCGCCGGACCGAGGCAGAGCCCCTCGCCGCCGAGGTTCTGCCCCGGTTGGTGGCCCTGACCCAGCGGCTGCGGGCCGTGTCCGTCGAACTGGGCATGGGGGGCTGACATGGCCCCAGCCCGCGGCAAATCGGTGACTGTGCTGCTGATCGAGGATACCCCCTCGTTGCAACTGATCTACCGCTCGGTTCTGCTGGGCGCGGGCCATGACGTGCGGGTCGCGGCCTCGGCTGCGGAAGGCATGGCGCAGTTTCTGGCCACCGGGGTGCAGGTCGTGCTGCTGGACCTTGGCTTGCCGGACCGTGACGGGCTGGACCTGATGGCCGAAATGATGGCCGTGCGCCCCGACACCCGCGTCATCATCATCACCGCCAACGGCTCCATCAACAAGGCGGTCGAGGCGATGCGGGCGGGCGCGCATGAGTTTCTGGTGAAACCTTTTGACGAGGCGCGCTTTCTGAACGCGGTTGGCAATGCGATCGAACGCACCTCGCCCCGCCGTGTCGTGCCCAAAGAGGCGGGGCAGGGCGCAAATTCCTTCATTGGGTCGTCCGAGGTCATGGCGCGCATCCATGCCAAGATTTCCTCGGTTGCGGGGTCGATGGCCACGGTCTTCATCACCGGCGAAAGTGGCACGGGCAAGGAACTTGCGGCGCTGGCGGTGCATGGCAATTCGCCCCGCGCCAAGGGCCCGTTCATCGCGCTGAACTGCGGTGCCATCCCGCATGACCTGCTGGAATCGGAAGTTTTCGGCCATGTGAAGGGCAGCTTCACCGGTGCGATCTCTGACAAACCGGGGGCGGCCACGGCGGCGGATGGCGGCACGCTGTTTCTGGATGAAATCTGCGAGATGGCTCCGGCCCTGCAGACCAAGCTCTTGCGTTTTCTGCAAACCTCGACCGTCGTGCCGGTCGGGGCCACGCGGCCCATCAAGGTCAACGTCCGCATCGTCTGCGCCACCAACCGCGACCCGCTGGACGCCGTCCGACGCGGCCAGTTCCGCGAGGATTTGTACTACCGGCTTTTTGTCGTCCCCATCCACATGCCGCCACTGCGCGACCGGGGCGACGATGTGATCGAGATCGCCGAGGCCGCCTTGAGCCGCTTTGCCGAGGAAGAGGGCCGCCGTTTTGACGGCCTGACCGCCGACGTCGCCGACCTGTTCCGCCGCCTGCCTTGGCCCGGCAACGTGCGGCAAGTGCTCAACGTCATCCGCAACGTGGTGGTCCTGAACCCGGGCGGTCCGGTCACTTTGACCATGCTGCCGGAAGACATGGCCCGCACCGTGGAAACCGGCTCTGGGGCTGCGGCGCATGTGCCCGCCCCGCCAGAGGCCGAGCCGTTGATGGACAGTCTTCTGGGACGCCCGCTTGCCGAGGTGGAGCGGATCATCGTCACCGCCACGCTGGCGCGTTACGGTGGGTCAATTCCCAAGGCGGCGCGTGTGCTGGACCTGTCTCCCTCAACCCTTTACCGCAAGCTAGAGGCCTGGTCCAAGGACCCGATCCTGCGGTAAGCCTGCGTCGTGCGGTGCCACAGCGCGATCATGTTTGGCACCTCGGCCCGGGCCTGATCGGTCTTTCGCTGGTCGCACAGGTCTTCCATCATCGACAGTTGAGTGTGCAGCAACGCGGCGCCAAACATGGCGGCAGTGCCGTTCAACCGGTGGACTTCGCTGGCCAGATCGGCGTCAGAGGCCGAAGCGCGCACCCGCTCTGTCAGGTCATGAATGCGCTTGTCGGTGTCGAGCAGGAACTTGCCAATCAGTTTATCGGTCTTGGCGGCCCCAAGACTGTCGCGCAACTGGGCCAGAACCGACATGTCGACAAGCCCTTCGTCCGAACCGTCGTCCGGCGGTTCGGACGGCATGGCGTCGGACGGTTTGGCCAACCCGAGGTCGGGCAGTCCTGCCAGCACGGCTGCCAAAGTGTCGCGCGTGATCGGCTTGATCAGCACTTGCGTCATCCCCCCTGCGCGAAATCGCTCGGCTTCTTCTGGCAGGGCATGGGCGGTCAGCGCAACAATCGGTGTGCTGCGCGATGCGCCGTGCCCGGTCCTGATCCGCTTGGCGGCCTGCAACCCGTCAATGCCCGGCATCGAAATGTCCATGAAGATCAGGTCAAACCTCTGCCCCTCTGCCAGTCTGACGCCTTCCAGCCCGTCACGCGCCTCGGTGACGCTGTGGTCTTCGGCCAACAGCATGTCGCGCACGATCAGGCGGTTGAAATCGTTGTCCTCGACGACCAGCACCGACAGGCCGGAGACCTTGGCCGGACCGCTCGCCCGATCGGGCAGCAACGCGTCGTCGTCCAGACGTGTCAGCGGCAGAAAGACGCGGAAGGTGCTGCCTTGACCGGCCTCGCTCTCCACCGTGATCTTGCCACCCATCCGGGTCACGACGCGCCGAACGATGCCAAGGCCAAGACCGGTGCCAGCGGCGCGGCGGGCATAGGACGCATCAAGGGTAACGAAATCCTCGAAGATCCGCGCGCGATCTTCGGGCGGGATGCCTACGCCGGTGTCATGCACCGCGATTTCGGTGGGGCCCTGCGGCGACCGCTGCGTCACCTCGACCGTGACAAGGCCGGCATGGGTGAACTTCACGGCATTGCCGACCAAATTCATCAAGACTTGCCGCAGCATCGCCGCGTCGGCAAGAACCAGATGGCGGTCGTCATCCGACGGCGTGAAGGTCAGCGCGTTGCCGTTGGCCAGACTGGTCGGCGTCTGGTTCTCGATCACCTCGCGCACCAGATCCGACAGGTCGACCGGCGCCAGATTGAGCGCGGCCTTGCCACTGTCCAGCCGGGCGATGTCGAGCACGTCATTGACATGATGCATCAGCAACCGTCCCGAGGCGGCCATGATCCGCAGGTATTCGCGCTGGTGCGGGGCAAGGGCCGTGCTGTCCAACAGTTCCATCGTGCCGATCATCCCGTTCAGCGGGGTGCGGATCTCGTGGCTCATCACCACCAGAAGGTCGGCCTTGGCCTTCTCTCCCGCCAAGGCCTCGTCGCGGGCCGTCACCAGCGCCTGTTCGGCCGCCAGTTGCTGGGACAGGTCGCGCAGGAAGACCACATGCACCCAGCCCGCGCCCACCTGCGAGGAGGCCAGCGAGACTTCGGCCGGAAAGTCGTGGCCATCGCGGTGCCGGGCCGTCACCCGCCTGCGGCGCTGGCTGGCATCCAACCTTTGGCTGCGTGGGGGCAGTTGCGAACGGCCTTCGGCATTGGGTGGGATCAGTAAGGTCAGCGGCTGGCCAACCGCCTCGTCGCGGCCATGGCCGAAGGTGTGGACGGCGGCTTGATTGAATTCCGTGATCAGACCCTCGTCGTTCAGCGTGATCACCGAATCCAGCGAGGTGGCCACCACGGCGTCCAGCCGGGTCAGGGTCTCGGCATTTTCGGCGGCTTTCAATTGGTTGACCCGGTCCAGCCGCAGCACCCGCAGCAACATGGCGACCAGAATAGCCACCAGAACCATCGTCATCCCGGCAAGCTCGATCAGCGTTGACTCCACCGCGGCCCGCCGGACATCAGACAGTTGGGCGAAACTGGCGACCCCTTTGAGGGCGATCAGATGGGCGTCGGCCAGCAAGTCCCGCGTCTTCCGGCCGAGGTCGGGGAGCGCCTTGACCAGATCGGCGTCCGGGCCATCCATCTGCGCGGCAGTCTTGGCCGCGAACCCCTTGAGCCGGTCGAAACTGGCGGTGAACGCAGGGTTCTGGCGCAATTCGGCAAAAAGGCTGCCCACCTGCAGGGTATCCAGACGGCTGTAAAAGACGTCAAACCGGGTTCTGATCTGCGACAGGTCAGTGGGGGTCTGGATGGCATCGTCCAGTGCCAGGGTCAGGGTCTGCAACTCGACATCCAGCTGTGCCAGCGCCCATTGCACATTGTCGGAACTTGCACTGCTTTGCAGGTTGATCTGGCGCGAGACGTTGACGCTGAGAACGGCAATCCCGAAGCCGATCGCCACCAGTCCAACCACCGCCAGCACCACGCGCAACCTGTGCGCAAAGGCCTGCGCCGGGTGAGAAGGTTGGATCAATGCGACGATCTCCAATACGGGGACGGCCCGGACGCAGGATTGGGCCACATCATCTTAGCGCAAAACGTCGATCCGGTCGAGTTGCCAGACGCTTCGGGTGTAGGTGGTGTCGGTGCGGTAGCGGGTCCCGGCGTCATAGGGATAGATCACCCAGATCGGACCCTTGTCGCGCACCGGCATCAGTGCGCCATCCATCTCATAGGCCAGGATGGGCGCGTCCGGTTCGGCCTCGCTCAGGGGCATTTCGATGGAGTAGTCATTCAAGGCGTGCAGGCTCAGGGTCACGTTGGCCACATGCAGATAGGCGGCCAGCGCAGCCATGGGAACGCCTGTGAACCGGTGCAGGCCCTCGGTCCAGATCGAGGTCGTGGTGATGGTATCCTGCGGCAGGGCTTCCAGCATGGCCATGTCGAACCTTTCTTGCCCGCCGGTGTGCAGCTTTGGGTCAAGGCCGGTGATCGTCAGAATCGTTGGCCCGGTTCGGGCCGGAAGGGTCTGCCCGTCGCCCGGAAACCCCGACAGCACGCACACAAGAACCCCGAAAACCCCGCAAAAGCCTGAAAGAACCGCCATGGCCCGCCTTATTTCTTCCACTCCGGCTGGCGTAGCAAGCCAGCCCTTTTCCTGCGACTGAAAACGCCCTATTCCGAAGGATAGGTGTCGCGTAGTCTTTCGGGAAGTCAGCCCCTGCGTTTGGCGAGTCTTGCGGCAGAATTGCACCGGCGAGGGGCTTCAGGCTTGGCCAGAAAGGACGGTTGAATGGCGCGTATACTGGTAGCCGACGATCACGATCTGGTCCGCGAAACCCTGGCCGCCTATCTGCAGGCGGAAGGGTTTGCGGATGTGCGCGCCTGTTCTGACGTGGCCGAGGCCGAAGGCTTGATCCTTCGCACCGGCCCCTTCGATCTGGTGCTTCTAGATTACAACATGCCCGGAATGGCCGGGCTGAAGGGTATGACCCGGATCATGGCGGCCAATGCCGGACGTCCGGTGGCGTTGATTTCCGGCTCAATCTCGACCGACGTGGCCGAACAGGCCCTGGAGGCGGGGGCGGCAGGCTTCGTGCCCAAGACGCTCGGGTCCAAAGCCCTGGTCGCGGCGGTGCGGTGCATGATCGGCGGGGACATCTTCGCGCCCGTCTCGCTGATCGCCAAGCCCGCGCAACACGAAGAAACGCTGTTGTCCCCGCGCGAGACGGAAGTGCTGCGCGGGATCTGTGCCGGCAAGTCCAACAAGGAAATCGCCCGAGAGCTGGACCTGCAAGAGGTGACCGTCAAGTTGCATGTCAAGACGATGAGCCGCAAGCTTGGGGCGCGCAACCGCACCCATGCCGCGATGATCGCCCGCGACCGCAAGCTGATCTGAGCCGAAGGGGCGGATCGCCCGTCCTCGCGTGGTCCTGACCGTTGTGTCCTTGGCCGGCCACTGGACGATTTTGCAAAGGCAAGGGCACCGCGGCAGACGGGGGACGGAAGGGCGCTTGGCCCGTGTTGGCCGGTGGTCAGTAGAAGCTCTGCGGGTCGATGTCGATCGCCAGCCGCAGGTTGGTGGGTTGCTTCAGTTGGCCCACCCATTCCGCGAGGGCGGCCTGCAGGGGTACCGATTTGTCGGCCTTGACCAGAAGCCGCACGCGATGCCGTCCGCGCACTCTGGCAATCGGGGCGGGGGCGGGGCCATAGACCGTGGCGCCGATCTTGCGCAAAGGACCGTCGCGCCGCGCAAGTTCCGCGCCGAAGTCAAAGACTTGCGCCACATCCGGTGACGACAGGATAATCCCCGCCATCCTCCCGTAGGGCGGCACGCCAGCCGCCTTGCGCTCCGCGGCCTCTGCCGTCCAGAACGCCTCTTCGTCGCCGCCCAGGATGGCCCTGATCACCGGGTGATCGGGTTGAAAGGTCTGCAGCAGTGCCGTGCCGCGCTTTTCTGCCCGTCCTGCGCGGCCAGCGACTTGGCGGATCAGCTGGAAGGTCCGCTCCGCCGCGCGCAAGTCAGATCCCTGCAAGCCAAGATCGGCGTCGATCAC
>NZ_CBBQHX010000017.1:0-90666 GCF_964946895.1 Stagnihabitans sp.
AGGGGGTGGCAGGCGGCTTGGTCGGAGGAGTGTTCGGAGGAGCAGTCGCCGCCGGGGCAGGCGGACAGGGCGCCGATCAGGTCGATGTTGGCGAAGAACTCCAGATAGTCGCCGGGGCGGACCGGGCTGGCTTTCATGAAATACTGGCCGGTGTCGCGGGTGAAGCCGGTGCACATGAAGACGTTGAGGACGTCATGGACGGCGAATTCGGCGACGTGGAGGGGGATGCCCATGCGAAGGGCGAAGGCGCGGGTCAGGTTGGAGTGGCAGCAATGGTGGTACTGGCCGCCGGAGAGGAGGTTGTGGGTGTAGGGGTCGCAGCGGGTGCCGATCACGTCATGGACCGAGCCGCCAAAGGCGTCAAAGCCGTACCAGTCGAGCGAATCATCGGTGATCAGCGCCATTGGGCGCAGGTAGGGCAGGCAGGACCACATCTGGTCCCCCGCCGACAGATGCGTGCCGTGCAGGGCGCGGGTCTTGCCGGAGAAGAAGCGTTCCGAGGTGTCGGCGGCGGACCAGAGATTAAGGTCGCCAACCTGCGGGCCTTCGACAGAGGTGATGCGGAAGAAATGGCCGGCGGGGACGTCGAAGCTGCGGGCGTCGCGGGCGGGGACGAGGGTTTCGGAGACGCGGGTCCAGCCCGCGCGGGCCGCAAGGTAGGGGGCAAGGTCGGGGCGCGGCAGGCCTTCCACCGGATAGCAGATCACCGGCGCAATCGCCTTGCGCGACGCGGCATCGGTGGGGGCTTGGTGGCTGGGGGTCTGGGGTTTCATCTTTGGCCTTCCTCGTGCGGCGTTAACCATTTGGTAACCTTTTGCCGGAGGATGAACGAATTCCGGCCGGAACCACAAGCGGCCAGGCCAAGTTTCGCGCCGCTGACGCGGTCAGACCGCGCGGTTTAGACGGCGGCGGCCAGTTCGATCGACCGGGCCGGGGCGACGTCGGGGCGCGGGCGGGGGACGGTCAGGTGATGGACGGTGGCCGAAGCCTGGATCTGCGCCTTGCGGGCGTTGGAATAGTCGGCGGGCATGCGCAGGACGCCGTAGGTGCGGCCATCCTCGGCGTTCTGATAGGTCTCGCCAAGACGATCCACCTTGTAGCCCATCTGACGCAAGGCGCGCATCAGGTGGAGGGAAGACAGGCAGATCATCTCTTCGGCGCCATGTTTGCGCACGGTGTCGACAAGGCCGTCGACGATCAGGCGCAGACACTCGGCCCGTTCGGCTTGCGTGGCGATGTCAGAGGCGATCACCAGACGGGTGCATTCCCAGACACGCGGCGAGGCGATGTCGACCGACATGATATGCGGCGGGATGTGCTTGAGTTTGCCGGAATAGGCGTCGCGCAGCATGTAGGTGTGGTCGCCCCAGGTCGTGGTGGTGGCCATGGCGCGGGCCCCGCCAATCACCCTGCCCTGATGCCAGACCACCGAATAATGCGCCATCGGCGTGTCATATTGATCCATCTCGACCGTGTCATTGTGGGGTACGTCCCACTTCAACTCGTCAACGAACACCTGTTTGCGCAAAGCAAGAAACTGATAAAACGCCAGACCATGGCGGTGCAGGTCGGAAAAGTCGAAATTTACGCAGTCCATGTGAGTCCCCCAAGTCGTGTAAACATGCAGTGGGACCAGTTTTAGACTGCCTTGGGTTGTGCGAAACAGCCAAAATGACACTTCGGGTGGAAATTCCCGACGATCTGCCTGATGTGAAATCGAATTCAGATGATGCGACGGCCGGCCGCGATGGAGGAGGCCTGTGTCAGCGTCTTGGCGCCGAGTTTCTTCTTGGCATTGTTGAGCCGCGCCTTCACGGCGCTTTCGGAAATGCTCAATTCCCCGGCGATCTGCTTGAGCCGCAACCCGGAGGCCTGCATCTTCAGCGCCTCGATCTCGGCGGCGGTCAGGCCGGGTTCATCGCTGCTGCCACTGTGCAGTTGCTTGACGATGCCGTGCAGGGCCTTGAGATCGGGATCGGCGAAATCGCGATCCTCGCGGAAGAACAGGCCGTAGCTGCGCCGGCCACGATCCGCCGCCGTCATGACCGAAACCACCGCGCCGTGCCGCAGGCCGAAGGCCGTCGCCTTGGCGCGGATCTGATGCGGATCTGGCAGGGTGATTTCGGACATCCGGGCCGCGCCGAGATTGCCGTAGACCCATTTCATCACAGGATCGTGGACGACCAATCCCCGGGTGGTGTAGTATTCCACCCAGTTGTCTGGAAGTTGATTCAACTCCTCCTCTGGAAACGAGAAGCCCACCCGCAAGGCCAGGTAAAAGCCAGCAGGTGAAATCTGAACGATCTGGTCTCGCATCTTTTGAAGGATTGCCATCTACTTTTAAACAGGTTGCCGTTTTGCGGCCTAAGTTTATGTTTCGTGTGTTAACCAATGCCCGGTCCGAGTGCTTTTCGCAACAGCTAGCATCCTTGAGGTGAAGACTTGGCAAACGATCGTGGTAAGGTTGAGGCCGTTGCAAGGCATTTGAGCAGGCTGGGCGCTTTGTGCGACACCGGGTTTGCCTTGGCGATCCATATTCGGCTGACCGCGCCGACGCTGCTGTACCAGACCTATTCACAGGCCTGGGCCGAGCATTATTCGATCAAGGGCTATATGTTGTCCGATCCGGTGGTGCATTGGGGTCTGACCCACACCGGGCGGGTGGTCTGGGACACGCTGACCGGCGTCGATCCCGAGGGGGTCATACCGGCGGCTGTGTCATTTGGTCTGACCCATGGGTGGACCTATGCGGTGGGGCCGGCCGGGTCGCGCACCATCGCCGGGCTGACGCGGTCGGGCCAGGCGCATAGGGCGGAGGAGGTGGCCGAGATCGAGGCGATCGTCGATGATCTGCATGAATTGACCGAAGGGTTCGACGATTTCCCGAAGGACAAGCAGGACCGGCTGCGGAGGCTTTAGGGTGCGGTGTCAAGGGGTTGGCGGGCAGGTGACGGGGTCGCCCGCAGTGAAGCCCTTGACGGTGTCGGGGATGGGGTACCAATCGCCTGTGGCATAGCTCCAACCCAGGGGTTGGCCTTGCGCGCGGATGGCGGCGTGGATGTCGGGCTGTGGATCCTTTTGGGTGTTGGCCACGCTCCAGGCGAAGGAGTTCCGTTCAAAGCTGTAAACGCCGCGTTTGGCGGCGGCGGCGCACATCGCGGTCTGGCTGAGGCCGTCGCCGACATAAAGGGCGGCAAGCAGGGCGGTGGTCAGCGTTAGTCCAAGGCTCCACCGGCGCAGGGGCCGGATCGCAAGGCTGACCAGCACGGCGGCCCCGGCATAGGGGGCCACGTGCCAGGCGAGGTCTGTCAGGAAGGGGCCGAAGCGCGCCAACGCCGCCAGTTGCACCAGCGCCAGCGGCGGAAAGGCCGCCATGAAGATGCCGCCCATCGGCTCTGCACGCACAAGGCCGTAGATCAGGCACAGGCCGGACAGTTGCAGCGCCAGTCTGGCCAGGCGGCCGCGCCCATCGGGGCGCAGAAAGCCCGAGCACAGCCAGAGCCAGCCGAAGATGCCAAGGCAGGTCAGCGCCAACCCGGCCAGGATCAGCGCCACCTGCATGGGTCAGAGCACCCGTTCGACCATCATGTGCTTGATCTCGGCAATCGCCTTGGCCGGGTTCAGACCCTTGGGGCAGGTCTTGGTGCAGTTCATGATCGTGTGGCAGCGGTAGAGCTTGAAGGGGTCTTCGAGGTCGTCCAGACGCTCGCCCGTCGCCTCGTCGCGGCTGTCGACGATCCAGCGGTAGGCGTGCAAGAGGGCGGCGGGGCCGAGGTACTTGTCGCTGTTCCACCAGTAGCTGGGGCAGGAGGTGCTGCAGCAGGCGCACATCACGCATTCATAGACACCGTCCAGCTTGGCGCGGTCGTCAATAGACTGACGCCATTCCTTCTCGGGGCGGTTGGTCTTGGTTTCCAGCCAGGGCATGATCGAGGCATGCTGGGCGTAGAAATGCGTCAGGTCCGGCACAAGGTCCTTGATGACGGGCATATGCGGCAGGGGATAGATCTTGATGTCGCCCTTCACCTCGTCCAGGCCGTAGATGCAGGCGAGGGTGTTGATGCCGCCGATGTTCATCGCACAGGACCCGCAGATGCCTTCGCGGCAGGAGCGGCGGAAGGTCAAGGTCGGGTCGATGTCGGTCTTGATCTTGATCAGCGCGTCCAGAACCATGGGCCCGCATTTGTCCATGTCGAGGAAATAGGTGTCGACACGGGGGTTTTCGCCGTCATCCGGCGTCCAGCGGTAGATCTGGAACTTGCGGACGTTCTTGCCGTCAGGCCGGGGCCAGGTTTTGCCCGTACGGACTTTGGAATTCTTGGGCAGGGTGAACTGGACCATTTGTCAGCCTTTCGGGGTCACTGGCGGGATTCGGGCAGGGAAGAGAAGGGGATCGAGGGCGGCACCCCGGCGCGTTGCTGGACGCAGGCGGCATAGACCTGATCAGGGTCGTGGTGCAGCAGATAATCGGACGAGATGCCAAGCTGGATGCTGGCCCCGCTGCTGCCGCCCGAGCCAAAGCCGGCGGAGATCGTGCCACGCGGGTGCTGGGCCATCTGGGCGTCGGGGATGCAGACCCGCTCGGCCGTGGGCAGGTCCATCGGGCCGCAGGCGGCCAGCAGGCCCAGAAGGGCAAGGGAGAGGAGCGCGCGGGTCATGACAGGTTCGGCGCGGTCAGGTGGGCGCGGGTCAGGCAGGTTTGCGTGTCAGGGCGGATCAGAATGCCCTGAATGATCGCCTTGGTGCGGGTGCCGGCCTGCACGCCGATGTCCTGCGCCAGCACCTGCAACTCGGCCGGTTCGGCGTGATCCACGACGCAATTGGCCACATCGGCACCGGTCACCTCGGCGATGACGCTTTCGGCGGTGCGGGCGATGGTCTTGTCGACCACGGTCTGCGGATCGCAGGCTGCGAGAGTCAGAAGAAGCAAAGCGATACGTTTCATGCGGTTACCCCTGCGTTCACGCCGAAATTCACATGGGTGGCCCGCGCTTCCACGCGGACGACCAGTTTCAGACCGGACCAGACGGCATCAACGGCGCAGACTTTCACAGCCACCAGCCCCACGGCGAGGGCCTCGGCCCGGATCACGTCTTCGGTGACATCCGTCGGCACTTTGGCGGCCTTCTTCGGCCAAGACACCCAGATCATCCCCGCCGGCGCGATCAGATCGTGCAGCACCGGAAGCGCTGCCCGCAGATCATGGGCCTGTGCGGTGAAGATATGGATCACATCGCGCGCCCCTTCCGGCAAGGCGCGCCAGTCGGGGGCCAGTTCGATGCGGCGAAACTCTGCCGCATCGTGCAGGTGGGCCAAGCTGTCCGGCAGTCCGACAAAGGCCACCGCCTGCCCGGCCTTGAGGCCAAGCTTGCGTGCCAATGGGGTGCCGGAATAGCCCGCCATGATCAGAACTTCCGTTCCGCCGGGGCGATTTTCTTCAAGGAGATGCCGCCATCCGCCTCGGTCGTCAGGGGGTCGCGGTGGACGGCGCGGTAGTCGAGCTTGACCGTCGGCCCGTCGACCCAAGCCAGCGAGTGCTTGCGCCACTCCACGTCGTTCCGCGTCGGGTAATCTTCGTGGGCATGAGCGCCACGGGATTCCTTGCGGGCCTCTGCCGCCACGATGGTGGCAAGGGCGTTGGGCATCAGGTTGGTCAGCTCCAGCGTTTCCATCAGGTCGGAGTTCCAGACCATCGAGCGGTCGGTGACCTTGATGTCGGGCATCTTTTTTGCCACGGCATCCATCTTGCGCACGCCATCGGCAAGGGTCTTGTCGGCGCGGAAGACGGCGGCGTCGGCCTGCATGGTGCGCTGCATTTCCAGCCGCAGGTCTGCGGTTGGGATGGCGCCGTTGGCATGGCGCAGCGCGTCAAAGCGCGACAGGGCCTTGTCAACTTCCGGCTTGTTGACCGGGGCGACGCGCTCTTTGGGGTTGACGATTTCCCCAGCGCGGATCGCGGCAGCGCGGCCAAAGACCACAAGGTCGATCAGCGAGTTGGAGCCAAGGCGGTTGGCGCCATGCACCGAGGCGCAACCAGCCTCGCCCACGGCCATCAGGCCGGGGAAGACGGCGTCGGGGTTGTCGTGGGTGGGGTTCAGAACCTCACCGAAGTAGTTCGTGGGAATGCCGCCCATGTTGTAGTGCACGGTGGGCAGGACCGGGATCGGGTCTTTCTGCAGATCAACCCCGGCGAAGATCCGGGCGCTTTCGCTGATGCCGGGCAGGCGCAGGTCCAGCGTCGCCTTGGGCAGGTGGTTGAGGTTCAGGTGGATGTGGTCCTTGTTCGGGCCGACCCCCCTGCCCTCACGAATCTCCAGCGTCATGCAGCGGGAGACGTAGTCGCGGGGGGCAAGGTCTTTGTAGTGCGGCGCGTAGCGTTCCATGAAGCGTTCGCCGTTGGAGTTGGTGAGGTAGCCGCCCTCGCCCCGCGCGCCTTCGGTGATGAGGCAGCCCGAGCCGTAGATGCCGGTCGGGTGGAACTGCACGAACTCCATATCCTGCAGCGGCAGGCCCGCGCGGGCGACCATGCCGCCGCCGTCACCGGTGCAGGTGTGGGCGGAGGTGGCCGAGAAGTAGGCGCGGCCGTAGCCACCGGTGGCCAAGACGGTCATCTTGGCGTTGAAGACGTGGATGGTGCCGTCGTCCAGCTTCCACGCCACGACGCCGGTGCAGCGGCCCTCGGTCATGATCAGGTCGATGGCGAAGTATTCGATGAAGAATTCGGCGTTGTTCTTCAGGGATTGGCCGTAGAGCGTGTGCAGGATGGCGTGGCCGGTGCGGTCAGCGGCAGCACAGGTGCGTTGGACGGGCGGGCCCTCGCCGTATTCGGTGGTGTGGCCGCCGAAGGGGCGCTGGTAGATCTTGCCCTCTTCCGTGCGGCTGAAGGGGACGCCGTAGTGTTCCAGTTCATAGACGGCCTTGGGGGCTTCACGGGCGAGGTATTCCATCGCGTCGGTGTCGCCCAGCCAGTCAGAGCCCTTGACGGTGTCATACATGTGCCACTGCCAGGAATCCGGGCCCATGTTGCCAAGGCTGGCCGCGATGCCGCCTTGGGCTGCCACGGTGTGGGACCGCGTCGGGAAGACCTTGGTCACGCAAGCGGTGCGCAGGCCTTGTTCGGCCATGCCAAGGGTGGCGCGCAGGCCAGCACCGCCGGCACCGACAACCACCACGTCATAGTCATGCACTTCATAGGGGTAAGCGTTCATTGCAACCTCACAGCGCGATCTTGATCAGGGCGAAGAGCCCGGTCGCGGCGATCACGGCGGACAGGGAATAGACGGCGATGATGCCGATCTTGAGAGAGGACCCTTTGGTGTAGTCCTGCAGCATGGTGGTGGCGCCCTTGGCGAAGTGGCGCATGGCGACCACCAGCACGAGGGCGGTCAGAATCGCCGGGAGCGGGCGCGCGAAGGTCGCCACGACCTCGGCACGGCTGCCGCCTATGGCAGAGCCGAAGATGTAAAGCCAGGTCGGGACCATGAAGGCCAAGGCCACGCCAGAAACGGTCATCGCCCAGTGATGCTCTGTCCCAGAATGGGCGGAGCCTTTGCCCACGGCGCGTTTGCGGTCGGTCAGATAGCGCATGGGTGCCTCACACGATCACGAGGGTCAGAAGGGTCAGCACGACAGAGCCTATGATGCAGGCCCAGCCCAGCCTTTCGGCCGTGGCAATTTCAAGCCCGTGGCCGGCGTCGTAGTAGACGTGCCGCAGGCCGGCGAGGTAGTGGTACCAGACCGCCCAGAGCGCGCCTGTGAAGACCAGCTTGCCGAACCACGAGGTGACAACCGCGTTGGCCGTGGCGAAGGCCGCATCCGAAACCGCCGCCGCCGCCAGCCACCAGACCGCCAGAACCACACCCGCCATCAGCGCGTGCCCCGTGATCCGCGTCAGGATCGACGAGACCGAGGTGATCTGGACCCGGTAGATCTGCAGGTGCGGCGACAAAGGCCGCTCAACCCGCTTGGAAGACCCCGTCGCTTCGGCCATTTCGATGCCCTTTCCCCGTTGTCGAACTGCAGCGCCGCCATGCTGCGCTGCAGAGTTTACCAATCTTTCAATAGCGCCCAAATTTGCGCTGTCACGTCCCCATGCGACCGAAAAATCATCCTGCTTGCGGTATCAGGGCAAGATTTTGCGCTTTGTGATCACACCAAGAAATTTTGTGATCACAGGCCTTGCCTCAGCCGCCGAACAACGTGGTGTCCCACGTCAGATCCAGACCAAGGTAACCCTTGTAGTCCGAACCCTGATAGTAGTGCAACTTGGCCGCCGTCTCGGCGCCCAAGGCGTAAGTGGCGGCCAGTTCCCATTCCTTGGTGTCGGGCGCCCCGGCATTCTGAACGAAACCGACCTTGCCGGACAGGGTGATCTTGTCGTTCAGCACATAGGCCAGCGTGACATGGGCGTCCGAGGTCTGGTCTTGCGTGTAGTAATTGGCGTCAAGGGTGCCGGTCAGCGCGTCCGTGACAGGTTTGCTGAGCGACAGGGCCAGGTCTGCGCAGCAATTGCCACCGTTGTTGGGATAGATGTTGCGGGCATAGGAGACATCGTAGCTGAGATTGCCGGCGGTGGTGTTGCGGTAGCCGAAGGTCAGGTCGATCTCGTCCGAGGTGTGGTCGTTGTAGACGTCGCCCGAGGCGCCGAGGTAGAAATTGGCGAAATCGCCCTCGACATAGGCGTTGAGGTCGTCGCGGCTGGCCCTGTCGCCGCCCGGCGCGAAGCTGAGCGCCATGCCGCCCAGAACCTTGACCCCATCAGCGAAAACCGGATGCGTTTGCAGGGCCAGAAGGACAAGGCTTGAAAATACAGCAGACCGCATGGTGAAAATCTCCGGTTCGGGACGAGGGTTGAATGGGGTGCAGGGACAGCGGGAAACGACGGCCAATGGTAGCACTGGCGCAACATTTCACAAGCGGTAGTCGTGCGGCAGGCGGCTGGCACCAATCTGCGGCAGCCTTGACGGGATTTTCAGTCTTGTGATCACAGCGCAGGGCGTTGCACTTCGGGCATTTGGCCGCCGCCCGCGACCCGGTGCCGTCAGAGCGGGATCAGCGCCCAGTAATCAAGGTCCAGCAGGTGGCCCGGGGTGTATTTGCCGGCCGCATCGCGCAGTTGGAAGGGCGGCGTGCCGTCCTTGACCGCGACCAGCCGCAACCGCAGTGCGCCGACACCGGGGGCCGCGGTGGGCGCCTTGTCGAGCACCTGGCTCCAGGCGCGAACGGTGTCGCCGGCGAAGCAGGGGCTGATATGGGCGCCGGCGTTCAGGGCGACGATCATCTGCGCATTGGCCAGCCCGTTGAAGGACAAGGCCCGGGCGAGGCTGATGACATGGCCGCCGTAGATCAGCCGTTTGCCATCGGGGCGTTGGGTGGCGTCAAAATGCACCTTGGCGGTGTTTTGCCACAGGCGCGTGGCCAGCATATGCTCGGCCTCTTCGACGGTGACGCCATCGACATGGTCGATCTGTTCGCCCACGGCGTAGTCGCTGAAGCGGTGCGGCTCTCCGGCGAGGGTGAAGTCGTAGCGGGAGAAGTCGAGGCCCTTGGGGATCACCAGTTGCGCAGGCTCTACCGCGTCGGCCAGATCGGGCACCACGGCCTCGGGTGCGGGACCGGTGCCGCGTTTCCGGACCATGACCCAACGGACATATTCCAGCACCGCAGCCCCATGCTGGTTCAGGCCACGGGTGCGGACCCAGACCACGCCGGTGGTGCCGGAGGAATTCTCTTTCAGTCCGATCACCCAGCTTTCCGAGCGGATCGTGTCACCGGGCCAAACCGGGGCCAGCCAGCGGCCCTCGGCATAGCCCAGATTGGCCACGGCGTTCAGGCTGATGTCCGGCACGGTCTTGCCAAAGACCGTGTGGAAGGCGATCAGGTCATCGAGCGGGCTTTGCGGCAGGCCACAGGCGCGGGCGAATTCATCCGAGGAATAAAGCGCCCCCCGGGCGGGGTAGAGCGCGTGATAGAGCGCGCGCTCTGCGCCCGAGAGGGTGCGGGGGACGGCGTGGGGGATGACCTCCCCAAGTCGATAGTCTTCAAAGAACCGTCCCGGATTGGTCTTCATCTCGCCTCCCGCCGTCGTGTTCCGGTAGGGTGGGGTTATAACCCCACCCTACTGCTCGCCCAGTTTCAGGTCCGGGCTGTAGTCGCCCGGCGCCTCTTTCACCACCGCCTGCCCGCAGCGCATCACCCCCTTGGCCGCGTCGAAGGCGTAAGACGGGGCGCCATGCAGCACCCAGCCCTTGTTCAGCGCGGCCGAGACCTTGTGGCAGAAGGCAGACGTGTCGTCATCCGACAGAAAACGATAAAGTTTCATGGCCTTACCCAAGCACCGGATAGCCCAGGATCCAGCCGTGCAGCCACGCGATGGCCCCGAAGGCCACCACGCAGGCCACCCCATAGATCACGTCGTTGAGGACCGGACCCTTCGCCGGGCGCTGCCAGGCAGGCTCCATCCTGTTGATCAGGATGACGTCGACCACGGCCCAAGCCATGAGGCCACCAAACAGGATCAGCGAGCCCAGATCGCCATGGACCAGGATATGGGCCAGCGCCCAGACCTTGACCGCCGTCAGCATCGGATGGCGCAGGATCGTGCGCAGCGTTCCACGGTTGGCCTGCATGAAGACCAGAATCACCGCGATCAGCATCAACAGGTTGTTGATGTGACGCAGGAAGGCCGGCGGCGACCAGAGCATGATCGGGTCGAGTTTCGTTTCACCGTAGCCTTTGTACATAAGATAGATCGCGAGCACCGACAGCACGGCGGCCACGGCCTTGCCCGGCTCGCCCAGTTTCGCCCGGAACCCCGGCGTCACCCGTTTCATCAAGTGAGAATAGGCCCAGAGCAGGACCCCGATAACAAGTAACAGCATGTTCACCCCTGCAAAGCTGCGATGGCGCGGGCTTTTTCGATCAAGGCCCGCGCCGTCACGATATGCAGGTTCTCGACGATCTTTCCATCCAGAACTGCCACACCCTGCCCTGCGGCTTCGGCGGCGGCAAAGGCCTCGATCTGGCGGCGGGCCAGGGTGAGGTCCTCCGGCGCGGGGGCAAAGACCCGGTTGGCCACGGCGAGTTGAGCGGGATGGATCAGGGTCTTGCCGTCAAAGCCCATGTCGCGGCCCTGCCGGCATTCGGCCTCCAGCCCCGCATCATCCTGAAAGGCGTTGAAGACGCCGTCGATCACCGCCCGGCCATGGGCGCGCCCCGCCAGCACGCACAGGCCCAGAGCCGCGATCATCGGCAGGCGATCGGCGCGGAAGCGGACGCCGAGGTCCTTGGCCAGATCGTTGGTGCCCATCACCAGACCGCGCAGGGCCGGATGGGCGGCGATCTCGGCGGCATTGAGCAGCGCGAGCGGGGTTTCCATCATCGCCCACAGCGGCGTGTCGGGCGCCACCTGCGCCACGGCATCAAGGGCGGCGGCGCGGTTGACCTTGGGCACCAAAAGCCCGTCCACGCCGGGATGGCGGGCAAAGGCCGCCGCATCGGCGCGGCCCCAGACCGTGTCAAAGCCGTTGATTCGCACCAGCCGCAGGCGATGGCCATAGTCGGTGTCGTTGAGGACCCCGTCGAGGGTTTCACGCGCCGACAGCTTTTCAGCGGGCGACACCGCGTCCTCCAGATCGAAGATGATGGCATCCGCCGCCAGACCCGCCGCCTTTTCCAGCGCTCGGGCCTTGGACGCGGGGATGTACAGCACCGAACGGAGGGGTCTTGCAGCGATCATGATTCCACCAAGCAATAATCTTGCGCCAAGTGGCATCATTTGGACACTTCCCGCAAGGGCCATTTTGCCGCGCCGCAGAACGACCGACGAAGAACCGCTGAACGCGGCGTTAACCCGATCTTTGCCAGGACCGCGCAGTCTGACGGCATCAGATCCAGGGGGCGCGCCTGTCGCCCGGAAAGGCAAAAGATGGACCGGAATGTCTTCGCCCTGTCGCTCGGCCTCGCCGGGCTTTTGCTGTGGCCCGGATTGGGCCACGCCACGCCCGGCCCCTGCGCCCCGCATGATCGGGTGGCGGCGCAACTGGCGCAAGGGTTCGACGAACGGCCGCGCTCGATGGGGCTGGCGCAGGATGGCACGGTGATGGAGCTTTACGCCTCGGCCCGGCAGACCTGGACGCTGACGGTCACCCTGCCCAGCGGCATGACCTGCCTTGTGGCGGCCGGTGATGCGTTCGAGACGGCCCTGCCGGCGCAGGTGGCCAAGGGGGCCCCGGCCTGACGATCAGGCGAACAGGTTGAACAGGGCCAGCAAGGGCTCCACCCCGGTGAGGCCCTTGCCCATCAGGTCCGCGCCGATCACCAGAAGCGACCAGGTGACGATGCGGAAGAAGACCCGCTCTGGCAGGCGCCGCACCGCCCAGACGCCGAAAAAGACCGAGCCCGCCGCAATGGGCATCAGGACGGCGGCGGTTTCCAGACTGACCCAGGTGATCTGGCCCAGAAGGTAATAAGGCACCAGTTTCAAGGCGTTGATATAGGCGAAGGCGATGGTCGAGGTGCCTGCGAAAACCGCCTTCTTCATGCCCAGCGGCAGCGTCCAGACCTGATAGGGTGGCCCGCCGGTGTGGCTGACAAAGCTGGTGAAACCCGCGATCAGGCACCAGAACAGGCCCGGTGCCACCTCGGCCCGCCGGGGTGCGGCCAAGACCGGTTTGCGCAGCAACTGGTTGAGCGAGAAGGCCACCGCGATCGCCCCCACCAGCACGGTCACCCAATCCTCGGGAATGAAGCGGGCGATGGCCCAGCCCACGCCAACCCCCGCCGTCATGCCGACCGAGGCGATGATCAGCACGCGCTTGTCAAATTCCTTGCGGTAGGCATAAAGCCCGAACCAGTCCGAAACGACATAGACCGGCAGCATCAACCCCGCCGCCGCCACTGGCGAGATCACCAGCGACATCACCGGCACCACCAGCGCCCCCACGATCGGGATGCCACCCTTGCCGACCCCGGTCAGAAAGGCGCCGATGACGGCCACAACCCAGAATTCCCAGCCGCTCATCTCGCTTTTCCCATTCATCCAGGTCCAAATATCCGCGGGGGATCCAGGGGGCTGGCAAGCCCCCGGCCTTCCGACACGCCCGTTGCGGGCAAACCCGGCGCCCTTTTGCGATGTGCTAGCGCAATCATCCGGAATGCACCATCCCGCACCGCTTTGCCGCAGCGCAGCGCCCTTGCGCGGGGCCAAGGTTTGGGACTATGCCACGCCATCCAATTTCCGCTTGCAAACCAAAAAGGGGAGTCCCACATGGCCAGACCGAAGATCGCGCTGATCGGCGCAGGGCAAATCGGGGGCACGCTTGCCCACCTAGCTGCCATCAAGGAACTGGGCGACGTCATCCTGTTCGACATCGCCGAGGGCACCCCGCAGGGCAAGGCGCTCGACATCTCGCAATCCGGCCCGATCGAGGGATTTGACGCCACGATCAAGGGCGCCAATTCCTACGCCGATATCGCGGGGGCCGATGTCTGCATCGTCACCGCCGGCGTGCCGCGCAAGCCGGGGATGAGCCGCGATGACCTGCTGGGCATCAACCTCAAAGTGATGAAGGCCGTGGGCGAGGGTTTGAAGGCCCATGCACCGGACGCTTTCGTGATCTGCATCACCAACCCCTTGGATGCCATGGTCTGGGCGCTGCGCGAATTCTCGGGCCTGCCGCACCACAAGGTTGTCGGCATGGCGGGCGTTCTGGATGCCGGCCGCTTCCGGCACTTCCTGGCCAACGAGTTCAACGTCTCGATGAAAGATGTCACGGCCTTCGTGCTGGGTGGTCATGGCGACACGATGGTGCCGTTGGCGCGCTATTCCACCGTGGCCGGCATCCCGTTGCCCGATCTGGTCAAGATGGGCTGGACCAGCCAGGAAAAGCTGGACAGCATCATCCAGCGCACCCGCGATGGCGGGGCCGAGATTGTGGGCCTGCTGAAGACCGGTTCGGCCTTCTATGCCCCGGCCGCTTCGGCGATCGAGATGGCGGAAGCCTACCTGAAGGACCAAAAGCGCCTGCTGCCGGTGGCGGCTTATGTCAAGGACGCCTTCGGGCTTGACGGCATGTATGTCGGCGTTCCGGTGATCATCGGGGCGGGCGGTGTCGAGCGTCTGGTGGAAATCCAGATGACGGCGGACGAAAACGCCATGTTCCAGAAGTCGGTCGATGCCGTGAAGGGCCTTGTCGCCGCCTGCAAGACGATCGACCCCTCGCTGGCCTGAGCGCAAGCTGCCGGACGGACGGATGCGCGCCCCCCCTGCGGGCGCGCATTTCTTTTGGGCGGGCGCGCATTTCTTTTGGGCGGGCACGCCAAGCCCCTGCGCGCCATCGACCACATCGGGACCGGGTGGTTTCAAGGCGACTTTTCACGGCAGTGGGCCGATGTTAAGCAGCCGGTGATGCCTTTGCGACGGTCAATGTAGGTGATTTCCATGCGACCAACCTGGATGGTTCAGGCCACGGTGAACGAACCGCTGGAGCTGCTGGTCTCGTTCACGGCGCATCATCTGGATCTGGGGGCCGACCTTGTCCACCTGTATCTGGACCAGCCCCATCCCGAGGCGGAGGCCGCCTTCAAGGGGCATCCCAAGGTCAAGATCACCAATTGCGACGCCGCCTATTGGGCGCGTGTCGCCCCAAGGGGCCGTCCGCCCGGCCTGCCGGGACGCCAACAGATCAACTACCGCGACGTCTATGACTCGATGACGCAAGACTGGCTGCTGCTGTGCGACGCCGATGAATATCTGGCCCCGCGCGACGAGGTGGCTGCCGTTCTGGCCCGACAGCCGGCCCGGATCGACTTTCTGCGCATTCGGGTTGCCGAAAAGGTCCTGCCGCCGGGCCTGCAGCCCGCGACGGTGTTCGAGGGCACCTTCCGCAAGGCCCAGCCCAAGGGAGCAGCCTTTGCGCCCGAGATTTACGGACCCGAACTTGCCCCCATGCTGGAACGGGTGGTGGCCGCCCATGACGTCGGCAAAAGCATCGTGCGGCGCGGGGTGGACTGTCTGTTGTACGTCCACATGCCCGTGCCGGTGCCGCCGCCGCCGGGCGCGCCTGACCCCGGGCACAAGCTGAACTGGGTCTGGATGCCCGACACCTATCTGGCGCATTACGATGCGGTGACGCCGCTGTACTATCTGGTCAAGCTTCTGGCGCGCCATCTTGTCAACAAATCCATCCTCGAGGCCGGCCGCAAGACCGGCAAGCGCCACCCCTCGCGCGAAGAACAGATGGCTTTTGCCGTCGCCGCCTGCGCCCATGCCGACCCGGTCGCCGTGACAGAGGTGCTGCACCGGCTGACCCCCGCCTCGATGGCGGCGCTGAAGGACAAGGGGCTTTTGGTCGATCTGGCACTGGCCCCCGACCGCGTCGCCCGCAGGCTGTTCCCCGAACTGGCCCTGGACTACACGCCCGAGGCCTTTGACCGGGCGCTGCGCGTGAAGCACGCGGCGACCTTGGCCACGATGGGCGTGGCCTAGGCGCCGCCCGGCACGTTGACTTCGCCGCCCCCCGCCGCCACATTCCCCCGGACCGGAGGCCCCATGACCCATTCCTTTGACGACGCGCTTGAATCCCGCCTGATGCGCTATGCCGCTATCGACAGCCAAAGTGATCAGGACAGCGCCACCGCGCCGTCCAGCGCCGTGCAGTTTGCCATGCTGACCCTGCTGCGCGACGAACTTTTGGCCATCGGCGCGCAAGATGTCACCCTGACCGACTACGGCGCGGTGCTGGCCACCCTTCCCGCCACGGCCGAGGGGCCGACCATCGCCTTCCTGTCGCATGTCGACACCGCGCCCGCCTACAAGGCCACCGGCGTCAAGCCCCGCGCCCATCGCGGCTATAATGGGGGCGAGATCACCTATCCGGACGCGCCCTTGGTCCTGTCGCCCGAAACCTCGCCGGAACTGGGCAAGAAGCTGGGCCATACGATCATCACCGCCTCGGGCGGAACGCTTCTGGGCGCCGATGACAAGGCCGGCATTGCCATCCTGATGACGGCCGCCCAGCATCTTTTGACCACGCCGGGGCTGAAGCACGGCAAGATCCGTCTGGCCTTCACCCCCGATGAGGAAATTGGCCGCGGGGTGAACACGCGCCTGGTCGCCGACATCGGTGCCGACTTCGCCTATACGTTCGACGGCTCGACCGTCGGGGAAATCGAGTTCGAAAGCTTCTCGGCCGATGGCGCCACCGTCAAGATCACCGGCGTTTCGGCGCATCCGGGCTGGGCCAAGGGCAAGCTGGTCAACGCCCTCTACCTTGCCGCGCGCCTTGTCACTGCCTTGCCGCTGGCCACCATGACCCCCGAGGTGACCGAGGGCCGCGACGGTTTCCTGCATCTGACCGACATGACGGGCAATGCCGCCGAGGTGACCTTGCGCTTCATCCTGCGCGACTTCGAACGTCAGGGTCTGGCCGAAAAGGCCGCCCTGCTGCGTCTGGCCTGCGCCGATGTTGCCGCCGCCGAACCGCGCGCCAAGGTCGAGGTTGCCATAACCCCGCAATACCGCAACATGCGCTATTGGCTGGAAAAGGACATGCGCCCGGTCGATCTGGCGCTGCAAGCCGCCCGCGCCATCGGGATCGAACCGGTTTGCAAACCGATCCGCGGCGGCACCGACGGCTCTCGCCTGACCGAGATGGGCCTGCCCACGCCCAACCTGTTCACCGGCATGCAAGAGATTCACGGCCCCTTGGAATGGGTCTCGGTGCAGGATATGGCCGTGGCCACCGCCCTCATGCTGAAGATCATCGAAACCGCCGCCTGAAACGCCGCCGCCGCCCCTTTCATACTTGTCCAAATATCCCACGGGGGTCCGGGGGTGTGAAACCCCCGGCTGCCAGCCAAGAAGCCCGCCATGTCCCGCCCCGTCTCGCCCTACCACAAGCCCGGTTTCTACGACGAAGCGCTGGCCAAAGGCCGCCATCGCGACATCGTCGGCGGAAGGTGGGAGGAGACGGGTCTTGTGCAGATGCAGCTTCTGCTCGCCGCCGGATTGGACCGCCACAACACCCTGCTGGACATCGGCGCGGGCGCTTTGCGTCTGGGCTGTCGCGCGGTGCCTTACCTTGACCCGGGCCATTACTGGGCCACCGATCTGTCCGGCGCGCTGCTGCAGCGCGGCTATGACCTTGAGATTTCTGATAAATCCCGCCTGTCATCCGATCACCTGATCGAGGATGCCCACTTTGCCTTCCCCGGCGTGCCGGATACGATCGACATGGCGATGGCCTTTGCCGTCTTCACCCATTTGCCGCTGTCCTACCTGCAAGGCGCCTTGCCGACGATCCGGGCCCGCTTTCCCCGTCTGCAAAAGCTTCTGTTTACCGTCTTTCTCGCCCCCGACGCCGCGGCGGCCAAGGCTGCGCACCGCCAGCCTGATGGCGTGGTCACCCATCCTGACCGAGCGCCCTATCACCACCTGGGGCCCGATGTTCTGGCCGCCGCCCGCGTCGCGGGATTTGACGCCACCCTGTCGGACCCCTACCTGCCGCGCGGCCAGATCCTGTGCACCGCGACGCCATGCTGACTTGATTTATCGCGCCACCGGGCAGATCATGACCGCAATTCAGGAGGCTGCCATGCGCCGTATTCTCGCCGCTTTGCCTGCACTGTTCTTCTGTCTGCCCGTTGGTGCCGAAACCATTTCTGCCGAAATAGGCCACAAGGGCCTGGCCGAGGTGGAGGCCCGCCTGACCGCCCTGCCCGCACGCTCGGATGCCGACACCTTTGCCTTGGGCGGCGTGCAGTTCCTGCGCGCCCTTGAGATCAGCTTTCAGGACCGCTGGACCTCTGGCATGACGGACCGCTCTGGCCTGTTGCCCTTGTTGCGGATGCCGTTGCCGCCCAATCCGACCCCGAAGCCCTTTGACCCCGCCTCGGTCGTGGGGATCTTCATCCATGCGGGGGACGAACTGGCCAAGGCCAAGGCGACACTCGCCACCCTGCCGGATGCTTCGGATTTCGGTGTCGAGATCGCGCTGGACGACCTGTGGTTCGATGTGAACAGCAACGGCACCCGCGACAAGGGCGAAGGCTTGGTCGATATCATCGGCAGCACCGCCCTGGGCGGCAGCCCGGACGACACCGCCGTGCCGCATGCCATGCCGACCGTCCGGTTCGATGTCGCCGATGCCAGCTGGCTGGCCGCCTATGCGGACCTGCTTGGCGGATTGTGCGACATGGTGCGCGCCTATGACCCGACCCTGCCGTTGACCCGCGTCGTCGATGCCCGCGCCAGAATGATGCAGCTTGGCCAGATCTATCCCGATCCAATCTTTGGCGACAGCAGCATCGGCCCGCAGGCGCTGGACAGTCTTGACATCATCGCAGTGTTCCTGGGCAGCCTGAACCAGCAGCCCGACAAGGCCCGCATGGCTTCGGCCCGCGATCACCTGCTGGCCACTGTCGCCGAAAACCGCAGCTTCTGGGCCAAGGTCGACAAGGAAACCGACGACAGGCAGGAATGGA
The DNA here is from genome assembly GCF_964946895.1 of Stagnihabitans sp. NCBI lineage: Bacteria > Pseudomonadati > Pseudomonadota > Alphaproteobacteria > Rhodobacterales > Paracoccaceae > Stagnihabitans > Stagnihabitans sp. The sequence goes on from NZ_CBBQHX010000017.1 coordinate 18,484, forward strand.
TCCCGAACGAGCATCAACACTCGGCCATAGGCATCGACCTGCCGCCGGGGACCGAGGCCAGTTGGCTGGCGGTGCTGGCCGACCTTGACGGCGTGCTGAACGGCAAGAAGCTGCTGCCCTTCTGGCGGGTCAGGGCGCCGGTCGGCTTCAATCTGGCCAAGTTTCTGGCCGATCCGGTGCCGATCGACCTGGCAGGCTGGGTGCAGGGCTGGGCCGTTTTGCCCTATCTGGAAAGCGGAACCGTCGTCGATGCCAGCAGCACCGACAGCTTTGACCAGTTGATGGAGGGTCAATCCATGCTGTTCTCGCTGTATCTGAACTGAACGCCTCCTCGCACGGCGCCCGCCTGCCCGCGGGCCGACGGCGGGGGCAAACCCTTTCCCAGCCTGTGGCAGGCCTGAAATTCCATTTCATTTATTGCCAATTTCTTATGCGTGATCACAAAAAAATTTGCCGTGATCACAAATGTCGCTTTTGCCCAGCCTGCGACCTTTTCTCATTTTGCCAATGCAGCAATCTGTGTCATCACCCGGCGAAATCCACTTTTCGGGGCGCATGATGAACATCCACGAATACCAGGCCAAGTCCCTGCTGCGCAGCTACGGCATTCCTGTATCCGATGGCCGCGCCGTGACGCGCGCCGAAGATGCCAAGACGGCAGCCGGTGAACTTGACGGCCCGCTGTGGGTGGTCAAGGCGCAGATCCACGCCGGTGGCCGCGGCAAGGGCCACTTCAAAGAGGCCGAGGCCGGCGAAAAGGGCGGTGTCCGTCTGGCCCGCTCGGTCGAGGAAGCCGCCGAATTCACCCGCCAGATGCTGGGCCGCACCCTTGTGACCGTGCAGACCGGACCGGCGGGCAAGCAGGTCAACCGCATCTACATCGAAGACGGTTCGGACATTGCCAAGGAATTCTACCTGGCGCTGCTGATCGACCGCCAAACCTCGCGCATTTCGATCGTCTGCTCGACCGAAGGCGGGATGAGCATTGAAGACGTCGCCCACGACACCCCGGAAAAGATCCTGTCCTTCTCGGTCGATCCGGCGGCGGGCTTTTCGGAATACCACGGCCGCCGCGTCGCCTTCGCGCTGGGGCTGACCGGCAATCAGGTCAAGTCCTGCGTCGGCATCGTGAAGAACCTGTACCGGCTGTTCGTCGAAAAAGACATGGACATGCTGGAAATCAACCCCTTCGTCGTGCTGAAGGACGGCGGGTTGAAACTTCTGGATGCCAAGATGAGCTTTGACGGCAACGCCATGTTCCGCCACCCGGAAATCGCCAGCCTGCGCGATGAGACGGAAGAAGATCCGAAAGAACTCGCCGCCTCCAAGTTCGACCTGAACTACATCGCGCTGGATGGCGAGATCGGCTGCATGGTCAACGGCGCCGGTCTGGCGATGGCCACGATGGACATCATCAAGCTGTACGGGGCCGAGCCCGCCAACTTCCTTGACGTCGGCGGCGGCGCCACGAAAGAGAAGGTGACCGAGGCCTTCAAGATCATCACCTCTGACCCCAACGTCAAAGGCATCCTCGTCAACATCTTCGGCGGCATCATGCGCTGCGACATCATTGCCGAGGGCGTGCTGGCGGCGGTGAAGGAAGTCGGCCTGACCGTGCCGCTGGTGGTGCGGCTGGAGGGGACGAATGTGGAGTTGGGCAAGGAAATCATCCGCAATTCGGGTCTGAACGTGATTGCCGCCGACAACCTGTCGGATGCAGCCCAGAAGATTGTCAAAGCGGTGAAGGGTTAATCACATGTCCGTACTCGTCAACAAGAACACCCGCGTCATCTGCCAGGGATTCACCGGCAGCCAAGGCACTTTCCACTCTGAACAGGCGATTGCTTACGGCACGCAGATGGTCGGCGGTGTGACCCCGGGCAAGGGCGGCTCGCTGCACCTGAACCTGCCGGTCTTCGACTCCGTCCATGACGCCAAGCGCGAAACGCAGGCCAATGCCTCCGTCATCTACGTCCCGCCGCCCTTCGCCGCTGACAGCATCCTTGAGGCGATTGATGCCGAGATGGAGTTGATCGTCTGCATCACCGAAGGCATCCCGGTCCTCGACATGATGAAGGTCAAGCGCGCCCTTCTGAACTCCAAATCCCGCCTGATCGGCCCGAACTGCCCCGGTGTCATGACCCCCGGCGAATGCAAGATCGGCATCATGCCGGGCAGCATCTTCTCGCGCGGCTCGGTTGGCGTCGTCTCCCGCTCCGGCACGCTGACTTATGAGGCGGTCAAGCAGACCACCGACGTGGGCCTTGGCCAATCTTCCGCTGTCGGCATCGGCGGCGACCCGATCAAGGGGAGCGAGCATATCGACATCCTTGAGATGTTCCTCGCCGACCCGGAAACCCATTCCATCATCATGATCGGCGAAATCGGCGGCGCCGCCGAAGAAGACGCCGCCCAGTTCCTCGCCGACGAGAAAAAGCGCGGCCGCTGGAAGCCCACCGCCGGCTTCATCGCCGGCCGCACCGCCCCCACCGGCCGCCGCATGGGCCACGCCGGCGCGATTGTCGCCGGTGGCAAGGGTGACGCCGAATCGAAGATCGAGGCGATGAAGTCCGCCGGGATCATCGTGGCCGACAGCCCCGCCACGCTGGGCGAGGCCGTGATGAAGGCTTTGGGACGTTAAGGCGGCCTTCGTAGGGTGGGGTTAAACCCCACCCTACCGGAGATCCATGGACTGCTTGGGAGAAAGACGTACCGTGCTGGAGGCGATCACCAGAGTTGTGATTTACGGGACAGGCGCCTGCCTGATCCTGATCATGCTCTATTCGATGCGCCCGGACGTTGTCATGTCCGTCGTCCAGCCGCAGCCGACCGCTGCCGAACCGATCACGCTTTGCTCTGCTACGCAGACGCTTTGGTATCCGGCGGTGCAGACCGCGCTGGCGCAGCGCTTGCACGGGATCGGAGAGCTGATGGATTTCGACGCCAAGATCGGGCCGCCGGATGACGGCGGCCTGCACAAGATCACCATCCACTACCATCTGGCCAATCCGGCAAGGGCCAAGGTCTATACGGCCACAGGGACCCTTGCCGACAAGGATTGCATCACCGCAATCACAACCATTGAACGTTAGGAGCGGGAACACATGACCGAACAAACCCCCAACGCCGCCTTCCGCGCCTCCTCTTTCCTGCAGGGGGCCAACGCCGATTATGTTGACCAACTTGCCGCCCGCTATGCCGACGATCCGGCCAATGTGGATGGTCAGTGGGCGGAATTCTTCCGCCTGCTGGGCGACAGCGGCCTTGAACAGAAGCGCGCCGCCGCCGGGCCTTCCTGGGCGCGCAGCGATTGGCCGCCGCAGCCCTCGGATGATCTGACGGCCGCGATGACCGGAGAATACCCGGTTGAGATCAAGGCCGCGTCCAAGAAGATCACCGAGAAGGCTGCCGAAAAGGGGATTTCCCTGACCGATGCGCAGGTGCGACGCGCCGTCTTGGACTCGGTCCGCGCCATCATGATCATCCGCGCCTACCGGATCCGCGGCCACCTCGCCGCCGATCTGGACCCCTTGGGCATTGTCGAACGCGGCAACCACCCGGAATTGGACCCCGCCTCCTACGGCTTCACCGAAGCTGACATGGACCGGCCGATCTTCATCGACATGGTGCTGGGGCTGGAAATGGCCTCGATGCGCCAGATCGTCGAGATCGTGAAGCGCACCTATTGCGGCACCTTTGCCCTGCAATACATGCACATCTCCAACCCCGAAGAAGCGGGCTGGCTGAAAGAGCGCATTGAAGGCTACGGCAAGGAAATCGCCTTCACCCGTGAAGGCCGCAAGGCGATCCTGAACAAGCTGGTCGAAGCGGAAGGCTACGAAAAGTTCCTCCACGTCAAATACATGGGCACCAAGCGCTTCGGTCTGGATGGCGCCGAAGCCCTGATCCCAGCGATGGAACAGATCATCAAGCGCGGCGGCAATCTGGGCGTGCGCGAGATCATCGTGGGCATGCCGCACCGGGGCCGTTTGAACGTGTTGGCCAACGTGCTGCAAAAGCCCTACAAGGCGATCTTCCACGAATTCCAGGGTGGCAGCTACAAGCCGGAAGACGTTGATGGCTCGGGTGACGTGAAGTACCACCTTGGCGCCTCGTCTGACCGGGTGTTCGATGGCAATTCGGTGCACTTGTCACTGACCGCCAACCCGTCGCACCTTGAGGCGGTCAACCCGGTCGTCCTCGGCAAGGTCCGCGCCAAGCAGGACCAGTTCGGCGACACCGACCGCCATCAAGCGATGCCGATCCTGCTGCACGGCGATGCGGCCTTTGCGGGTCAGGGCGTTGTGGCGGAATGCTTCGGTCTGTCGGGTCTGAAGGGGCACCGCACCGGCGGCACCATTCATATCGTCGTGAACAACCAGATCGGCTTCACCACCGCGCCGTCCTACAGCCGTTCCTCCCCCTACCCCACCGACATCGCCCTGATGGTGGAAGCGCCGATCTTCCACGTCAACGGCGACGACCCGGAGGCCGTGGTCCATGCGGCGAAGGTCGCCACCGAATTCCGCCAGAAGTTCCACAAGGATGTCGTGATCGACATCTTCTGCTACCGACGCTTTGGTCACAACGAGGGCGACGAGCCCATGTTCACCAACCCGGCGATGTACACCCGCATCCGCAAGCAAAAGACCACGCTGCAGCTTTACGCCGAACGTCTGGTGAAAGACGGCCTGATGCCGGAAGGCGAGATCGAGGACATGAAAGCCTCGTTCCAAGCCAAGCTGAACGAGGAGTACGAGGCCGGCAAGACCTACAAGCCCAACAAGGCCGACTGGCTGGACGGGCGCTGGAAGAACATGCAGCCGAAGGATCTGGAAAACTACCAGCGCGGCGAAACCTGGATCAAGCCCGAGACGATGGCCGAGGTGGGTGCCGCTTTGACCCGGGTGCCGGAGGCGTTCGACATCCACAAGACCGTCGCGCGCCAACTGGAATCCAAGAAGGAAATGTTCGCGACGGGCAAAGGCTTTGATTGGGCCACCGCCGAAGCGCTGGCCTTCGGGTCGCTGGCCACCGAGGGCTTTGCGGTTCGCCTGTCCGGTCAGGATTGCACGCGCGGCACCTTCAGCCAGCGTCATTCCGCCTTCGTCGACCAGATCACCGAAGAACGCCACTACCCGCTGAACCACATCCGCGCCGGTCAAGCACGGTATGAGGTGATCGACTCCATGCTGTCGGAATATGCGGTTCTGGGCTTCGAATACGGCTATTCGCTGTCCGAACCCAATGCGCTGACCATGTGGGAAGCCCAGTTCGGTGACTTCGCCAACGGCGCGCAGATCATGTTCGACCAATTCATCTGCTCGGGTGAAAGCAAATGGCTGCGGATGTCGGGGCTGGTCTGCCTCTTGCCGCATGGCTTCGAGGGCCAGGGCCCCGAGCATTCCTCGGGCCGACTGGAACGCTTCCTGCAGATGTCCGCGCATGACAACTGGATCGTCGCCAACTGCACGACCCCGGCGAACTACTTCCACATCCTGCGCCGCCAGATGCACCGCGACTTCCGCAAGCCCTTGATCCTGATGACGCCCAAGTCGCTGCTGCGTCACCCGATGTGCATCTCGGATGCGTCCGACTTCACCGATGGGTCAACCTTCCACCGCGTTTTGTGGGATGATGCGCAAAAGGGCCATTCGACCACGCAACTGGCCACAGATGACCAGATCAAGCGCGTCGTCCTCTGCTCGGGCAAGGTCTACTATGACCTTCTGGCCGAACGTGACGCCCGTGGCCTGACCGACACCTACCTGATGCGGGTGGAACAGCTTTATCCGGTGCCGACCGTGTCGCTGACCGCCGAACTTTCTCGCTTCAAGAACGCCGACTTCGTCTGGTGCCAGGAAGAGCCGAAGAACCAAGGTGCCTGGTCCTTCATCGAGCCGGAAATCGAAGCCCTGCTGGTCAAGGTTGGTGCGAAGAACAGCCGTCCGCGCTATGCGGGCCGCATCGCCTCGGCCTCGCCCGCCACGGGTCTGGCCAGCAAACACAAAGCCGAACAAACCGCCCTCGTGAACGACGCCCTGTCCTGAATTTGAGTGGCCTGAGGAGAAGACAATGACCGACGTTATGGTGCCCGCACTGGGCGAAAGTGTCACCGAAGCCACCGTCTCGACCTGGTTCAAGAAGCCGGGCGATGCGGTCAAGCAGGACGAGATGCTGTGTGAGCTGGAGACTGACAAGGTTTCCGTCGAAGTCCCCAGCCCGGTGACGGGAGTCTTGGCCGAAATCATCGCCCCGGAAGGCGCCACGGTGCCCGCAGGCGCCCGTCTGGCGATCGTGACCGAAGGTGCCATGGCGGCACCCCGGGCGGCGGCGCCGGTGGTGGCGGCGGCTTCGGCCCCGGCGCCTGCCGCAAAGGACATCGAGGATGCCCCCGCTGCCAAGAAGGCGATGGCGGAAGCTGGACTGACGGCGGATCAGGTGACAGGCACCGGCCGTGATGGCCGCATCATGAAGGAAGATGTGGCCAAGGCCGCTGCAGCCCCCGCCGCGGCCGCCGCCGTGACCCCGGCCCCCGCCGCCATCCCGCGCGCGCCGATCCCGGCCGACGATGCCGCCCGCGAAGAGCGCGTCAAGATGACCCGTCTGCGCGCCACCATCGCCAAGCGCCTGAAAGACGCGCAAAACACCGCCGCCATGCTGACGACCTACAACGAAGTCGACATGTCCGGCGTGATGGAATTGCGCAACACCTACAAGGACATCTTTGAGAAGAAGCACGGCGTGAAGCTCGGCTTCATGTCCTTCTTCGTCAAAGCCTGCATCCACGCCCTGAAGGAAATCCCCGAGGTCAATGCCGAGATTGACGGGCAAGACGTGGTCTACAAGAACTACGTCCACATGGGCGTGGCCGTGGGCACGCCGAACGGTCTGGTGGTTCCGGTCCTGCGCGATGCCGACCAGATGTCCTTCGCCGGCATCGAAAAGAAGATCGCCGAGATGGGCGCCCGCGCCCGTGACAACAAGCTGACCATGGCCGACATGCAGGGGGGGTCCTTCACCATCTCGAACGGTGGCGTCTATGGGTCCCTCATGTCCTCGCCGATCCTGAACCCGCCGCAATCGGGCATTCTGGGGATGCACAAGATACAGGACCGTCCGGTTGTGGTCGGTGGCCAGATCGTGATCCGCCCGATGATGTATCTGGCCCTGTCCTACGATCACCGCATCGTCGACGGCAAAGGGGCGGTGACCTTCCTTGTCCGCGTGAAAGAGGCGCTGGAAGACCCGCGCCGCTTGCTCATGGACCTGTGATCAAACTCAGGTAGGATGGGCGCCACGGCCCATCCGCCAAAGGTGCCCGATGACAAGCGAACTCACCGCCCTCACCCTCGCGGCCCTGTTGCAGGTCGTCCAGTTCGCCCTGTTCGCGGTGCCCGCGAATGTCGAATTGACCCCGGCCTATACCAGCAGCCCGCGGGATCTGCCGCCGCCGCGCCCCTTGTCAAAGCTGACGGCGCGGTTGCAACGGGCGCTGAACAACCATTTCGAGGCACTGATCCTGTTCACCATCGCCGTCGTGGTGGTGACCCTCTCCAACCGGCAAAGCGGCCTGACCGCCGCCTGCGCCTGGACCTTCCTCACCGCCCGCATCCTCTATGTTCCGGCTTACGCCTGGGGGTGGTCCCCGTGGCGCTCGGCGATCTGGGGTGTGGGCCAACTTGCAACCATCGTGATGCTGCTGGCCGCCTTGCTGTAATCTGTCTTCACACAAGCAAGACCGAAGGAAGACGCAAGGAAGACGCCAAATTGAAGGGAAAAGACCATGGCAGAGTTTGATGTGATCGTGATCGGCGCCGGCCCCGGCGGCTATGTTTCAGCGATCCGCGCGGCCCAACTGGGATTGAAAACCGCCGTGGTGGAAGGGCGCGAGACCTTGGGCGGCACCTGCCTGAACGTCGGCTGCATTCCCTCCAAGGCGCTTTTGAACGCCACGCACCACTTGCACGAAGTCCATGAAAACTTTGAGAAAATGGGCCTGATGGGCGCCGCGCCAAGCGTCGACTGGTCCAAGATGCAGGCCTACAAGCAGGATGTGGTGAATGGCAACACCAAGGGGATCGAGTTCCTGTTCAAGAAGAACAAGATCACCTGGCTTAAAGGCTGGGGAACCCTCGTGGGCGCCGGCCAGGTCAAGGTCGGCGATGAGATCCACACGTCAAAAAATGTCGTGATTGCAACGGGTTCCGAACCGTCCTCGCTTCCCGGCGTGACCGTGGACGAGGTCAAGGTCGTCACCTCCACCGGCGCTTTGACCCTGGCCGAGATCCCGAAGTCGATGACGGTGATCGGCGCGGGTGTCATCGGGCTTGAACTCGGCTCGGTCTACGCCCGTCTGGGCACTCAGGTCACCGTGATCGAATACCTTGACGCCATCACGCCCGGCATGGATGCCGAGGTGCAGAAGACTTTCCAGAGAATACTGACGAAACAAGGGCTTAAGTTCATCCTTGGGGCCGCTGTACAAGGTGTCACCGGCACCACCACCACCTACAAGCTGCGCAAGGATGGGTCCGAAGCGACCATCACCTCCGATGTCGTCCTGGTTGCCACGGGCCGCAAACCCTACACCGCAGGACTGGGGCTGGAGGCACTGGGGGTGGAGATGGGGCCGCGCGGCACGATCAAGACTGACGCCCATTATGCCACCAACATCAAGGGCTTGTACGCCATCGGCGACGCAGTGGCAGGCCCTATGCTGGCCCACAAGGCCGAGGATGAGGGCATGGCTGTCGCTGAAAACATCGCGGGCAAGCACGGCCACGTCAATTACGGTGTCATCCCCGGCGTGATCTACACCACGCCAGAGGTCGCATCAGTTGGCGCCACCGAAGAGCAACTGAAGGAACAGGGCCGCGCTTACAAGGTCGGCAAATTCCCCTTCATGGGCAATGCCCGCGCCAAGGCAGTGTTTCAGGCCGATGGCTTCGTGAAGATCCTCGCTGACGCCGCCACCGACCGGATCCTTGGTGCCCATATCATCGGGCCCGCCGCGGGCGACCTGATCCATGAGGTTTGCGTGGCGATGGAATTTGGCGCATCAGCTCAAGATCTTGCGCTAACGTGCCACGCACACCCCACCTATAGCGAGGCTGTACGAGAGGCCGCCCTCGCCTGCGGCGACGGTGCCATCCACGTCTGACCTTGCCGAAGGTGACCTAGGAACAAGGGGCGGGGGCGTGAAGGCCCCGCCCGTCTAACGTTCGGTCAGCTTCAACTCGATCCGGCGGTTCTGCGCCAACGCGTCGGGGCTCTCACCTTGCGCGACCGGCTGGAACTCGCCAAATCCGGCGGCGGCCAAGCGGTTGGGCGGGAAGCCCAAGACATCCGTCATATAGCGCACCACAGCCAAAGCCCGGGCTTGCGACAGTTCCCAATTGTCCTTGAACTGTCCGGTCCCCGACAGCGGCTTGGCATCGGTATGACCATCGACACGGATGATCCAGTTGATCGCAGGCGGGATCTGCGGCACCACCTGCTTCAGCGTCTCCACAACCGAGGCGATCTGCGCCTGCCCTTCGGGCGACAAATCCGCAGCGCCCGGCTGGAACAGCACCTCGGACGAGAAGACAAACCGGTCGCCCACCACCCGCACGCCGGGTTGCCCCGCCAGCAGCTTCGACAATTCCCCAAAGAATTCAGAGCGATACTTTGACAGGTCCTGATTTTCGGCCTTCAACCGATCCGCCTCGGCGGCCTCAAGCTCGGCGCGGCGTTTCTGTTCGGCGGCAACCTGCGCCAAGGCGGCGTTCAGCTGGCTGCCCAAAGCCTCGATCTGGACGTTGTTCGAACTGTCCTTGGCGGCGGACGCGTCCAGCATCCCCTGCAGTTGCGCCAGTTGCGTGCGCAGCGCATCCAGTTGCTGGTTCAACAGCGCCACATTGCGCGCCTGATCGGCAAGCTGCTGATCTTTCTCGGATAATATCTTCTGCGCCTCGGCCATCACGGCGTCTTTCTGGCTTTGGCCAGCGTCTTGCGCCTGTTTGGACGCCGCATCCGACGCCGCCAGAAGTGTCAGCGTCTCTTCGGCCTTCTTGCGCTGCTCCTCAAGGGCGAGGGTCATCGAGGTCAATTCGGCATCGGAATTCTTCAGTTTTTCCTGAAGGGCCTGTGCTGCCGCCGCATCGACCAGACGCTGTTGTTCGGCGTCCGAAAGCTGGGTCTGAAGCGTCGTCGCCTGGCTTTGGGCCGTGGTCAACGCGGTATCCTTGTCAGACGATTGCTTCTTCAGATCGGCCACCAAAGCCTCCAACGCATCGCGGCGCGCGGCGGCAAGACGGGCGGCTTCGGCCCCGGCATCCACCTCATCGCGCGCCTTGGCCACGGCCAGGGCAAGGGCGTCCTTCTCGGAAACCAGTTTGCTTTCGGCAGCTTGCAGGTCGGCAACCGAGGCGGTCAGCGTGCCGATCTGACCCTTTTGCGCATCGCTTTGCGCCAGAAGGCTGGCCACCTGCGCCTCGTAGCTGGAAATCTTGCCCTGAGCGTCAGCCAAAGCACTTTCCTTGGCAGTCAACTGGCCCGACAGGTCGGAAATCTGCGCCGCCTGCTTGTCGCCCGCCGCCTTGGCTGCATCAAGGCTGCTGCGCAAGGTGCCGATCTGATGGGACAAATCCGAGGACTTCGCCTTCTCCAGCCCCAGCGCATCAGCCAGTTGCGACAGCTGGTCATTCAACTGGTTCAACTCGGTGCTTTGGGTGGTGATCGTGTCACGCAGCACGGATTGGGCGACGGTCAGGATGGTCAGAACGAACATCAGCACCATCAAAAGCGTCGTGACCGCATCAACGAAGCCCGCCCAGATGTTCGGCCCTTCGCGGCGGCGGCGGCTCAGGCCCATGGTTTAGCCCCGCCCGACAGAGCCACGCGACAGGGCGCGGATCGCAGTGGTCAAGGCCGTCAGATCGCCGCGCAGGTCAGCGATGCTTTCCTGCCGCCCGGCAGAGATTTCCTCAAGAATCCGAAGCAGTTGCACGTCGATCGAGCGCAGGCGCATCCGGCTTTCGGCATCGGTATAGCCATGCGCGCCCCCTTCGGCGGTGGTCAGGGCGGCCAGAACCTTTTCCTGCCCGGCTGCGATCCGGTTCAAGACGGCCAGTTGACCGCTGTCTGCCTCCATCGTCTTGGACAGACGGCGGACGGCGGTCGCCAGTTCGCCGATCTTGTCCTGACTTTGCGCCCGCGTCGCCTCGGCCTGCACATAGATCGTCTGCAGCACCTCGATCTGGCCCGCCATATGATCCAGCAACTGGGTCAGAACCGCCTGATCGGCCCCCTCCCCCTCGCCTCCGGCAAAACCCAGCCGGGTGATCGAAGAGACCCACTCCTCCAACTCGCGATAAAAGCGGTTCTGGCCGTGGCTGGCAAACAGTTCCAGCAGCCCCACCACCAAGGAGCCGGCGAGACCCATCAGCGAAGAGGAGAAGGCCGTGCTCATCCCGCCAAGTTGTTCCTGCAGGCCCGCCATCAGCTTGGTGAAAATCTCCACCCCCGTCTCGCCCGCCTGCGGAGCCAGGGATTTGATCGTGCCGACAATGGCGGGGATCGTGGTGGCAAGACCGTAGAAGGTGCCCAGAAGACCAAGGAAGATCAGCAGGTTGGTCAGGTACCGCGTGATATCGCGCGCCTCGTCGATCCGGGTGGCGACCGAGTCCAGAATGGAATGCGCGTTCGACGACGTGATGTGCTTCTTGGCCTCATGCGAGCGCAGAAGCGCCGCCAGCGGGGCCAGCAGACGCGGCGGATGGGCGGTTTCGGTGCCGGGAACCTCATTGGCGAAGTTCTCGATCCAGCGCACGGATTGGATCAGGATCAGGACCTGCCAGAAGCAGGTCAGGATGCCCAGACTGAAGACGCCAATGATGAAGGCGTTGAGCCAGGGGTTGGTCTCCAGAATCCGCAGGACATCGCCGCGGATCAGCCAGGCCCCTGCCGCGACCAGCCCGCATGCCACCAGCATGGTGACGATCTGCCGAACCGGCTGGGTGAAGGAAATCGGTGCGGAGTCCTGCTGGGTCATGCCTGTTTTCGGGTCATTGTTCTGTTGAGGCAACAATAGCAGGCAATCCCGGCCTGCCAAGCGAAAGCGGCTTAAGCACGGATTTCGCGTACCATTGTGACAAGGCGATCAAGATCGGCGTCGGCGATGCCAAGTTCTGCCAGATGGGCCGCTGTGGCATACAGGTAGTCGCGGTTGGGACCACGACCGCCCACGGCCTGCGCGATGATGCTGGCCTGCTCCTGCAACGAGAGACCACCGCAATACTGCACGTGGTCGGGGTCGATGACATAGGTCAGCGCGGTCAATGCTCGCCCGTCGGTGGTCAGAACCGGAAGCCATTCCTCTAGATAGGCCGAGGAGATCAGTTCGCGTTCCCGCAGCGCGGCCAGTGTTTCGGCCTCGGCGCCCCGGACCACGCGAAACGCCACGCCGTCGCAGAAGGCCGGGGCGCGGTCCAGTGCCAGCACCAGCCCCATCTGCTCGGGCGTGCCGCGATGGTGGATGGACCGCATGCAGAAGCTGCGATGCCAGCCCTCGGCCCGGGCCACGATCCGCTCGGCCACGGGAAACCCGGTGTCCCAGATCAGCGACCCATAGCCAAAGACCCAAAGCGTTTCCTGCATCAACTGGCCCTTTCCGTTGCACCCTTGTAAGCATCCCTTCAGGGCAAGGAAAAGGGCCAGATCACATGCGTTCGATGCGGTTCATCCTGTGGATGTGTCTTGGTCTGGGGATCCTGTGGGGCGGCTACTGGTTTGTCGGCGCCCGGATGGTGAAAAGCGGGGTCGAGGGTTGGTTTGCCGATCAGAAGGCCGCCGGGATGGTGGCCGAGACGTCCGGCGTCTCGGTGGCGGGCTTTGCCGACCGGTTTGACGTGACGGCAAACGACGTGCATCTGGCCGACCCGGTCAGCGGTTGGGGCTGGAAAGCCCCCTTCGCGCAGGTCTTTGCCATGACGTGGAAGCCCTGGCATCTGATCGGTGCCCTGCCGAACACTCAGGTGATCGAAGTGCCGGATGGGCAGAAGGTTACGGTCGGCTCCTCGCGGATGATGGGCAGCCTGCTGATGCAACCCTCGCTGGCCATGTCGCCCGACCGCGCGGTGCTGGAGGCCGAGGGTGTGGCCCTGACCTCGGACGCGGGCTGGAAGGCTGGGGCAGAGAAGGCGGTACTGGCGGTCGAGCGCGATCCGACGCGGGTCAATGCCGTAAGGCTGGGGGCAGATGCCAGCAATATGACCCTGCCCGACACTCTGGCCCAACTGCCCGATCTGGGGCCCGTGATCACAACCCTGCATGTCGACACCAGCGCGACCCTGTCAGAGCCCTTGGACTGGGTGATGCAAGACCCCAAGGTTCTGGATGTGACGGTGACGGCGGTGCATCTGGCGTGGGGGGCCATGGACCTGACGGCCTCTGGCAGCGTGAAGGCCGATGCCGATGGCATGCCGGACGGCAAGATTGATCTGGCCCTCAAAGGGTGGCGCAGCCTGCCGGCCGTGGTGGTGGCGCTTGGTCTGGTGCCGCCGCAAAATCAGGTGACGGTGGAGCGCGGGTTGGAGTTTCTGTCGAAGACCGGCAAGGACCCCGACGTGTTGAGCCTGCCGCTGATCTTCAAGTCCGGCCAGATGCGTCTGGGCCCCCTGCCGCTCGGCCCCGCGCCACGGCTGCAATAGGCCCGATCTTGCGATGAAAGATCGGGCGCGCCCTTGGCCTTAGTGGCAATAGTCACTGCCGCCGTGATGGCTGACGTCAAAGTGGATGTGGTTCTCGTGATAGCCGTCCGAGCCGGGGCCGAGGATGGTGTGGAAGGTGCCACATCCGGATTTCTCGGCAGCCCTGATCTGGGCGTTGTAGTTCTGCGCCACGGTGTAGGTGCGGCCCGTGTTGGTCACAAACCCTGCAATATCAATAGCCTGACCCAGACCATGCACCGAAACTGGCGCCCCGCGGACATTGTTGCGCGGCCGGCAGGCGTAACTGTCCACCACGTTCAGCGCAACGATGGAGTTGGCAAAGGCTGGCTCTAGCCCGCCCTTCACCCAGACCGACAGCGCCTTTGCCTCTTCGCAGTTGATCGTGGCGGGTGGGTTCAGCGCCACGCCCGCGACCTGACTGACCAGAACCGCATCGGGCACATTGCACCCCGCAACGACCGAGCGGATCGGCGCCAAAGTCTTGCCCTTGATCTGGGGTTGCTGACAGACCGACCCTTTCAGCGAGGCTTTGACGGGTTTCTGCGGCGTCACAACCGGGGACACCGGCGGCACGACGGCCGGCTGCAAGGCCGGATCAACCGGCGGCACGACCGGGGCGCTGGCCAGCAACGGCGGACGCGGCATCGGACGGATGTGCGGGAGCGCTTCGGATTCCACGTCCAGCTTGGGCCTGGGCATCGGGCGGATGGTTGGCCGTATCGGGCCCTGTGCTGCGACCCCGGTCACCGCCGCCGGACGCGGCATCGGGCGGAAGGTCGACAGATCGGCCTCGGCCTGCGCGGCGCCTGTGCCCAGCAGAACCACCGCGGCGGCCTGAAGCCAGGTCACGTCAGGCCCCGGTCTTGGATGAGGCGACGCGGCCAAAGTCGGGGGCCGACGTATCTTGCCCCGCCTCGATGATGCCACGGCGGATGGCACGGGTGCGGGTAAAGTAGTCAAACAGATGGTCGCCGTCCCCCATGCGGATGGCGCGTTGCAGCACGAACAGTTCTTCGGCAAAACGGCCGAGGATGTCCAGCACCGCCTCCTTGTTGGTCAGGAACACATCGCGCCACATCGTCGGATCAGAGGCGGCGATGCGGGTGAAATCGCGAAAACCGGTTGCGGAATACTGAATGACCTCGCTGTTGGACACCTGCGCAAGGTGATCGGCCACGCCCACCATCGTGTAGGCGATCAGGTGCGGGGTGTGTGACACCACCGCCAGCACCAGATCATGGTGCGGCGGGTCCATCGTATCGACCTTGGCGCCGAACCTCTCCAACAGCGCCCGCAGTTGCGCCAGACGGGCGGGATCGGTGCCCTCCAGCGGGGTCAGAAGCCACCAGCGGTTCTGGAACAGCGTGGCAAACCCCGATCGAGGGCCGGAATATTCGGTGCCCGCCATCGGGTGGCCGGGGATGAAGGTCACGCCCTCGGGGATGTGCGGCTGGACGGCGGCAATCACCGCCTGCTTGACCGAGCCGACGTCGGTCACCGTGGCACCGGGCTTCAGATAGGGGGCAATCTCGGCGGCAAGGGCCGCCATGGCGCCGACCGGAACCGCCAGCACCACCAGATCAGCCCCCGCCACCGCCTCGGCCGCCGTGGCATAGACGCGGTCACAGAGCCCGATGTCCAACGCCGTGGCGCGGGTCTCGGCGGATTTGGCATGGCCGACAATTTCGCCCGCCAGCCCCTTGGCCCGCATGGCGTGGGCCATGGACGAGGCGATCAGTCCAAGGCCGATCAGGGCAACACGTTGGTAGATCACAGTCATTTCATGCCCTTGAACTGGCCGATGGCATGGGCGACGCGGCGGCACCCGGCCTCGTCGCCAATCGTGATCCGCAGGCAGTTTGGCAGCTTGTAGCTGGAGACACGCCGCACGATCAGCCCCTGCGCCTGCAGGAACAGATCACAGGCCTCTGCCTCTTCGGGCGAGGCGAAGCGGGCGAGGATGAAATTGGCCATCGAGGTGTCAGACGGCACGCCCAATTCGCCCAGGGCCAAGGCCAGCCAGGTGCGCATCTTGGCATTCTCGGCCCGGCATTTGGCGACATAGTCCTGATCGCGCACGGCGGCTTCGGCCACGTCCAGCTGGGTGTTGGACAGGTTGAAGGGACCGCGGATGCGGTTCAGCACGTCGATGATGGCTTTGGGTCCATAGCCCCAGCCCACGCGCAACCCGCCAAGGCCGTAGATCTTCGAGAAGGTCCGGGTCATCACGACATTGTCGCGCGCATTCACCAAAGCCGCACCACCGTCATAGCCATCGACAAACTCGGCATAGGCCCCATCCAGCACCAGAATGGCTTGTGCAGGCAAACCGGCGGCCAGACGCGCGACCTCGGCGGCCGAAATCATCGTGCCGGTGGGGTTGTTCGGGTTGGCGATGAAGACCAGCTTGGTGCGCCGGTTGCAGGCTTTCAGGATCGCGTCAACGTCGGTTGTCCGGTCACGCTCGGCCACTTCGACCGGGGTGGCCCCCGCCGCCATTGCCGAAATGCGGTACATAAGGAACCCGTGCTCGGTATAGACCACTTCGTCCTTGGGTCCGGCATAGGCTTGGCAAAGGAAATGGATGATCTCGTCCGAGCCGACGCCACAGATGATACGGGCCGCATCCAGCCCATGCGCATCGGCAATGGCCGTCCGCAGCGACTGATGATCGGTCGAGGGGTAGCGGTGGATCTGGTGCACAGACCGTTGAAACGCGTCCTTGGCCTTGCCAGACGGCCCGAACGGATTTTCGTTCGACGACAGTTTGACCACGTTCGACACGCCCGCGACCGAGGCCTTGCCGCCTTCGTACAAAGCAATGTCCATGATGCCAGGTTGCGGACGGATGGCGTCGTTCATTCAATAAACCTCGGATCCTTCGACGGGCGTTGTATCCGCCGGGGGAAGTGATGGCCAGACGGAAAACTCAGTGCGTGCCAGAGCGGTCGGTCAGCCAATCCATCAACGCCAACAGGACGCCTGAGATGACGAAGGCCAGATGCACCATCACCATGTCGCGCAGCATTTCGCTGCTGACCGGATGCGCGCCATCCTGCCCCAGTTCCATGAACACCTTCAAAAGGTGGATCCCCGAAATCGCCACGATCGAGGCGATCAGCTTCATCTTCAGCCCCGAGAAATCGACCTTGCCCATCCAGGACGGCCGGTCCTTGGCATCTTCAAGGTCAAGCTTCGACACGAAATTCTCGTAGCCACTGAAGATCACGATCAGCATCAGGTTGGCCGCCAGCGACATGTCGATCAAAGACAGGATCGACAGGATACCCTGATCGGCCGTCATCTCCAGCACATGGGGCAGGATCGAAACGGTCTCGCGCACAAAGATCACCGTCAGGATGGCCAACGAGATCACAAGGCACAGATACATTGGCGCCATCAGCCAGCGCGCGGCGAACAGAAATTGCTCGAACCGGCCTTCTACCGTGTTCTTGCGGTTTTGACGGGTCGTTGGCATTGCAAAGTTCCCGGCGTTGAAAAGGGCATGACTTGAAACGAAAAGGGCCCGCCAACCGGCGGACCCTTGTGCCGGAACCCGTAAGGGCCGGTATCAGTTCTTGGCGTAGTATTCGACGACCAGGTTCGGTTCCATCTTCACCGGATAGGGCACGTCGCCCAAGGTCGGGGTACGGACGAACTTCACGGTCAGCTTGTGCTGATCGACTTCCAGATAGTCGGGGATGTCACGCTCGGTCAAAGCCAGGGCTTCGGTGATCGTGGCCATTTGCTTGGACTTCTGGCGAACTTCGATCACGTCGCCTTCGTTCACGCGGTAGGACGCGATGTTCACGGCCTTGCCGTTGACATGCACGTGGCCGTGGTTGACGAACTGGCGGGCGGCGAACACGGTCGGCACCAGCTTGGCGCGGTACACGACGGCATCCAGACGACGTTCCAGCAGGCCGATCAGCGCTTCACCGGTATCGCCACGCTGACGTTCAGCATCCGCATAGATCTTGCGGAACTGCTTTTCGGTCAGGTCACCATAGTAACCCTTGAGTTTCTGCTTGGCGCGCAGCTGCGTACCGAAGTCCGACAGCTTGTTCTTGCGGCGCTGACCATGCTGGCCGGGACCGTATTCACGCTTGTTCACCGGGGACTTCGGACGGCCCCAGATGTTTTCGCCCATACGGCGGTCAATTTTGTATTTGGCAGACGTGCGTTTGGTCACGGCTGATCTCCTTCGTTCTTTGGCGCCCTTGGCTGAACCTTGCGGTCCCCATACCTTGGGCCATGAAGGGCGTTGTCCTTTGCCTTGCGGCCGACAGGTCTCCTCTTGCGAGGTCCACCAACACCAATGAAAAGCCCCGGACTCTCATCCGGGACTTGCGCGGCTTATACAGGGCAAGATGGCGGAGTCAACAGGTCAGGCGGGGCATGTCATGCCGCAGGATCGCCGCCTCGTAGGTGGTCAGGTTGCGGCGGGCAAAGTCGCCGTAGGCCTGCGGGTTGACCGAAAGCGCCGGCATGGCCGCCAGAAGGTCAGCCTTTTGTCCGGCGTCGATCATCTCTGGCGCGGCGTTGGCGGGGTGGAAACTTTCGGTCTCCAGCCCGTTGGCCCAGATGATGTTGTGATGTTCCAGCAGGACATGGACGTAGGTCACCTCTTTGCAGGCATAGTCCACCGCGACCGTGGCATCGTTGACCATGTCCTCGGCCTTGACCAGTACCTCGTCGACGCTGAACAGCGCCTGCGCGGCACGGCCCTTGATCAGCATGCGGTGCTGCGGGCTGACGCGCAGGTCAGGCTCGGGCCGGTCCCGGCCAAAGGCACCGCTGCGAAAGCGGATCGGGCGCAACTGCGGCATCGCGTGCAGACGGGCGCCAGAGATGTGCCGCTGCCCGACCCACAGCACAGGCTGCGCGCCACAGTCGCGGGTAAAGACAAGATCGCCCGGACGCAGGGTCTGGATCGCCCGCCCGCCCTGTGGGGTCAGAATGCGGGTGTCGGGCGTGAAGCAGATCACCCCGCCGTCGGTCGGCGAGGTGATCTTGCGACGATCCGCCGCGACATGAACCACCCAAAGATCCCGGTCCACCGGCGGCAAAGGCCCGACCGCGAGGGCGAGGAGCCCGCCCGTCTCGGGGACGGCCATCAGGGTCATGGCAAAGCTGGCGTACCCGTCCGTGAGGGTGAAGCTGGGAAAGGTCAGGTCAGGTCCGCCTTCTAGGGCTGGCTCAACACGGGGCAAGGCGCAGGCCCCGACCAGCCGCCGCGCCACCCGCGCCGCCCGCCGCCGCATCTCTGCAACGCCCTCAGCCCCATCCAGACGCAGAAGCGTGGCCGGCCCGTCGACCCGCACCGGCTCGCCCGTCCAGCGCCATGTCACGCCAACCGACAGCAAATCCAGCGACGCGGCTGCGACCCCGTCCGTTTCTGTCTGGGACCATGAAATGACGAACGTGCCCGATGAGCCCGTTTTCATGCCTGTCCTGCCTGCTCGTTTCTTGTTTGTCCCGGCTTTTTGCCGTTTTAGGTTTGAAAATGCTAACGAATGCGACAGGCTTTGCCTATGGGAATTCCGCAACGGTTGGCAAATAACCGCGCCTAGGGGTGCAGGGCCGGGTCGGTGGCCAGCGCCAGCCCATCGACCACCGCCGTAAACGGCTCGGAGTTTTGCAGCGTGGCATTCGGGCACAACGCGCGCGCCACCGCTTCAACCATGCCCATCAGGCTGGAGCCGCCAACAAGGATCACCGTGCCAATCGCCTCGGCGGACACGCCCGCCATCTGGCAGGTCTCCAGCGCCGCTTCGCGCAAGGGCGCGCGGTAGCGGGCCAAGGCGCGGTCCAGCGAACCGCGCGAGATGGCAACCTGCAGGTCGGGCTCGATCTTGTCCATCTGGATGCGCGCGCCTTCGCGGCCCGCATTGGCGTTGATCTTGCCGCGTTCGACCGCGAAGGCAAGGTCATGGCCCAGTTCATCGGTCAGCACTTTGGCAAGGCGGCGCAGGTGACGCGGCTTCACGGCCACTTTGACCATGTCTGCCACGATGGCCCGGGTTTCCGGCGTGTACAGGAACGGGATCTTGGCCCAGGTCGAGAGATCGACATAGATGTGGTTGGGCACCGGCAACAGCCCCTCGCCCATTTGCCGCTTCAGTTGTCCGCCATAGCCCAGATAAGGCATCGCATGGGCCATCGACACCGCATGGTCAAAGTCGGTGCCACCCAGACGAATGCCGTGGCTGGCCAGAATACGCACCTTGCCTGCCTCGGTCCGGAACACCGAAAAGTCCGAAGTGCCGCCGCCGATGTCGACGATCAGCCCCAGTTCTCCGGGTTGCCCCAAGCCATGTGTCGCCAAGGCGGCGGCTTCGGGTTCAAACAGGAAAGATACCTCATCAAACCCCGCCGCTTTGTAGCAGCCCAGCAGATCGGCCTCGGCCTTGGCATCGCGCACCGGGTCCGAGGTATGGAAATGCACCGGCCGGCCTGAAAGCGCCCGGCTGAACTTGCGGCCCGAGGCGGCCTCGGCGCGTTCTCTCACCGCGATCAGAAACGCCGTGACAATGTCGGCCAGCGTTCGCCGCTTGCCGCCGATCAGCCGCTGTTCATGGAACAACCCGGTCCCCAGCACGCTTTTCAGGGCCCGCATATAACGGCCCTCCTCGCCCGAGATCAGCGCCACCGCCGCCTGTACGCCAATCCGCATCGGCCCCTTGTCCAACGGAAAGAACACCGCCGTCGGCACCGTTTCGGCATCGGTCTCGATCGGCAGACGGCGCACCTTGCCGTCTTCCAGAATGGCTGCGGCAGAGTTGGAGGTGCCAAAGTCGATGGCCAAAGTGGGCATGGGGGCTGCTTCCGTGAATGAAGCCCCGGCTGCTAGTCCTTTTGCCCGCAACCAGCAAGCCCATTCCCTGCCCTTTGCTCTTTGTCCAAATACTCCCGCGCGGCGCGCTCTTCGCCGGGCCGGTTGGCCCTTGGGCCAGAGGCGAGACAAAGGAATGCGCGCCAGCGCTCGATTTGGTCCGCGTTCAGCGCAGGGCGTCAGCCTTTCAGATAGGCCTTGAACGCCTCGGCATGATCGGGATGCCAGCGCGACAGGGCGGGACGGTTCTCGATGATGTCGCCTGCCGCCCAGGCGATGCGCTTTTCATCTAGGGCGCGCGGTACATCGTTGTCCGGGCACAGGATATAAAAGTCACCCCGGTCGAGGCTGTCCAGCATGAACGCCACCGCCTGATCCGCAGACCACGCCCCCGCAGGCTTGGGCGCGCCACTGGCCGCCGTCATCCCGGTGTGAACCCAGCCGGGGATCATCAGATGCGCCGAGACCTTGCCAGCCCCGTTGCGCAGTTCATGCGCCAAAGCCTCGGTGAACGATTTCACCCCGGCTTTGGACACGTTGTAAGCCGGATTGCCCGGTGGTGTGGTAATGCCCTGCTTGGATCCGGTGTTGACGATCAACGCCCGTTCGCCATGCGCCATCATCGCTGGCGAAAACGCCATGGTGCCGTGGATGACGCCCCACAGGTTGACACCCAGGGTGCGCTGCCACGCCTTCGCCCCGCCCAGGGTCGAGGATGGCATCCCGATCCCGGCGTTGTTGAACAGGAACGTCACTGGCGGCAGGTCCACCGCCGCCGCCGCGATCTGCTCCATTGCCGACAGGTCGGACACATCGGCCCCCTGCGCCCAGACCGTCGCCCCCTTGGCCGCCAGCCGCTGTGCTGCAGCGTCCAGCGCCTCACCGGGCAGGTCGATCATCAAGACCCCCATGCCAAGCGCCGCCACCGCCTCGGCCGCAGCAAAGCCGATGCCAGAGGCCGCGCCGGTGATGACCGCGGTGCGGCCGGAAACGAAAGCGGGATGGGTCATGGCTTACTCCTGCCCCAGGGGCGCGTGGGGGATATAGGCGGCCTCAAGGGCGGCAATCTGGTGCGGGGTCAGAACCAGATCAAGGCCCGCCAAGGCCTCGGTCAAGTGTTCGGGCTTGGTGACGCCGATGATGGGGGCGGTGACGCCGGTCTTCTGGCGCACCCAGGCCAAGGCCACCTGTGCCATCGGACGCCCCAGTTCGGTGGCCAGGCCCTGCACCGCGCCAATCACCCGGGCATCGGCCTCAGCCGTCTTGTCGAACAGATAGGCCATGTATTTGTCCTTGCCCGCCCGGTCCGTCTGCACCCCTGCCGGACGCGCCAGCTTGCCGCGCGCGATCGGGCTCCACGGGATCAGGCCAACACCCTGGTCAAGGCAAAGGGGGATCATCTCGCGCTCTTCCTCGCGGTACAGCAGGTTGATCTGGTTCTGCATCGAAACAAATGGTGTCCAGCCATTGGCCCGCGCCACCTCTTGCGCCTTGGCGAACTGCCAGGCCCACATGGTCGAGGCCCCGATATACCGCGCCTTGCCCGCCTTCACGACATCATGCAGCGCCTCCATCGTCTCTTCGATGGGCGTGTCATTGTCCCAGCGATGGGTCTGATACAGATCGACATGGTCGGTCTTCAGCCGCTTCAGGCTGGCGTCGATATTGTGCAGGATCGACCGCCGCGACAGGCCGCGCATCTGCGGCTCGTTCAGCATGACGCCATGCACCTTGGTGGCCAGCACCACCTCATCCCGCCGCACCATGTGCCACAGCACCTCGCCGATGATCTCTTCCGAGGAGCCGTCGGAATAGACGTTGGCGGTGTCGAGAAAATTCACCCCCGCCTCGATCGCCTGACCAAGCAGCACCCGCGACTCCTCTTTCGGCAGGGTCCAGGGATGACCGCCACGATCCGGCTCTCCGAAGCTCATGCAGCCAAGACACAGTTCCGAGACCTTCAAGCCTGACCGGCCCAAACGATGCATTCTCATCCGACACCCCCGATGTTCCTATCAGGTTACAAGCGGACCCCTGCAAGTGCCACCCAAATGCACAGGACGTATACGTCATCGGAGGCCTGCCGGACCGCCCCCCCCGGCGCAGCGGCAACCATCCGGTGCGCCAGAAGGCCAACCTTTCGCCGCAGGATACTGCAACATCAGGATAAGGTTGCGCAAAGGACGCGAACATCTGGAACGGTGCGCAACTTTCGGATAGCTCTGCGCATACAGGTGTCGCGTGCGCTTAGGGACACCAAACCCCGCCTATCATCAGGAAAATGGACCCCGTTTCATGAAGAAAGCCTTGATCAGCGGCGTCACCGGACAGGACGGCTCCTATCTGGCCGAGTTGCTTCTGGAAAAGGGCTATGAAGTGCATGGCATCAAACGCCGCGCTTCGCAGTTCAACACTCAACGGGTGGACCACATCTATGAAGATCCCCACATCGACAACGCGCGCTTCCGTCTGCATTACGGTGATTTGAGTGACAGTTCGAACCTGACACGGATTCTCTCGGAAGTGCAGCCGGACGAGGTGTATAATCTGGCGGCTCAATCCCATGTCGCCGTCAGTTTCGAGGCCCCCGAATACACGGCAGACGTCGACGCCTTGGGCACCCTGCGCCTGTTGGAAGCGATCCGTTTCCTGAAACTGGAATCCAAGACCCGCTTCTATCAGGCTTCCACCTCAGAACTTTACGGTCTGGTTCAGGAAACCCCACAACGCGAGACGACGCCGTTCCACCCCCGCTCGCCCTATGCCGTGGCCAAGCTTTACGCCTATTGGATCACGGTAAACTATCGCGAGGCCTATGGGATTTACGCCTGCAACGGCATTCTGTTCAACCACGAAAGCCCCCGGCGCGGCGAGACCTTCGTGACGCGTAAGATCACGCGCGGCTTGTCCAACATCGCCATGGGGCTGGAGCCGTGCCTATACATGGGCAACATCGACAGCTTGCGCGACTGGGGCCATGCCAAGGACTATGTCCGATCCCAGTGGCTGATGTTGCAGCAGGACAAGGCGGAGGACTATGTGATCGCCACCGGTCAACACCACACGGTGCGTGAGTTCATCACCTGGGCCGCCGCAGATCTGGGCCTGACGCTGGCCTTCCGGGGCACGGGCGTCGATGAGGTCGCGGTGGTCAAGACGGTAAACGGCAACCTCTCGCCGATGGTGCGTGAAGGTCAGGTCGTGATGCGGATCGACCCGCGCTATTTCCGCCCGGCCGAGGTTGAAACCTTGTTGGGCGATGCCACGAAGGCGAAGGAAAAGCTGGGGTGGCAGCCAGAAATTACCGCACGGGAGATGTGTCGGGAAATGGTGGACCACGACCTGACCACAGCCCGCCGCCATGCCCTTTTGAAGACGCATGGGCTGGATACACCGGTCAGTTTCGAAAGTTGACAGACATGCGACATCTGGTTGCCGTTTTCTTCGCTGGAAACGCCGGCGACCGGTCCGACGGGCAGGACAAACCATGACGAAGATTTACATCGCAGGTCACCGCGGCATGGTGGGCAGTGCGATCCTGCGCCAACTGCAAGCGCGCAAGGACGCGGGCGAAGCGCTGACGCTGATCACCCGCAGCCACGCGGAACTGGATCTGACCCGGCAGGACGCCGTGCGCGCCTTCTTTCAGACCGAAAGGCCTGACATCGTGATCCTTGCGGCGGCCAAGGTCGGTGGCATTCTGGCCAACACCACCTACCCGGCGCAGTTCATCTACGAAAACCTGATGATCGAGTGCAACGTCATCCATCAGGCCCATGCTTCGGGCGTCACGCGACTGCTGCAACTGGGCTCGTCGTGCATTTATCCCAGGGAAGCGCCGCAGCCGATGCGCGAGGATGCCCTGCTGACAGGCCCGCTGGAGCCCACGAACGAGCCCTATGCCGTGGCCAAGATCGCCGGGATCAAGCTGTGCGAAAGCTACAATCGGCAGTATGGCGTCGACTACCGCTCGGTCATGCCGACCAACCTATACGGGCCGGGCGACAATTTTCACGCAGCCGACAGCCACGTCCTGCCCGCCCTGATCCGCCGCTTCCACGAGGCGACGCTGTCGGGAGAGGACGAGGTGGTGATCTGGGGTTCCGGCACGCCCCGCCGCGAGTTCCTGCATGTCGATGACATGGCCGAAGCCAGCCTGTTCGTGCTGGACCTGCCCGCCTCCGTCTATCAAGCCGAAACCCGGCCGATGCTGAGCCACATCAACGTCGGCACCGGCCGCGACATCTCGATTGCCGAGCTGGCCCGGATCGTGGCCGAAACGGCCGGATTCAAAGGCCGCCTTATTTTTGACCTGAGCAAGCCCGATGGTACGATGCGAAAACGGATGGATGTCTCTCGGCTCCAGCGATTGGGCTGGTCCGCAAGGTTTGAGTTGCGCGAAGGGATTTGCGCAACTTACAAGTGGTACAGGAAACAACTGGAGTCAGACACCGCGGTGCGGGGCTGATCGCTATAAGTGATTAAAGAAATGACCAATACAATGACGCAGACCATTCATCCCGTGCTTTTGTGTGGCGGTTCGGGAACCCGGCTGTGGCCCTTGTCACGCAAGAGCTTTCCCAAGCAATTTTCAGCACTTGCCGGGACGGAAAGCCTGTTTCAGGCCTCGGCCCGCCGGTTTGCCGCACCCGGGTTTTCGGCCCCTTTGGTGGTGTCGGGGTCGGATTTCCGCTTCATCGTCAAGGATCAGCTTGCGGCCGTCGGCATCAATCCGGTTGCCACGCTGATCGAGCCGCAGGGGCGCAACACCGCCCCCGCCGTGCTGGCCGCGGCGCTGGTGCTGGAGGCGGCGGAACCGGGGGCGTTGATGATCGTGGCACCCTCCGATCACGTCATTCCGCAGGACCAGCAGTTCCGCGCGGCCGTTCTGGCGGCGGTGCCCTCGGCGCTATCGGGGCAGCTTGTGACTTTCGGCATCCAGCCTGACCGGGCGGAAACCGGCTATGGCTGGCTGGAATTGTCGCAAGATGCCCCGGGATTCGCCCCGCTGCCCCAGCCCTTGAAGCGTTTTGTCGAAAAACCCGACGCCGCCACCGCCGCCGCCATGCTGGCTGACGGGCGCCATGCGTGGAATGCAGGGATCTTTCTGTTCACCACGACGACCCTGATCGAGGCTTTCACTGCCTTTGCGCCCGAAATCCTGGCGGGAGTGCGCGCCGCGCTGGCCTCGGGGACGCTTGACCTTGGTTTCACACGGCTTGACCCGGCTGCCTGGGCAGCGGTGCCTGACATTTCCATCGACTATGCGGTGATGGAAAAGGCCCCCAATCTGACCGTGGTGCCCTATAACGGCATCTGGTCCGATCTGGGCGGCTGGGAGGCGGTCTGGCGCGAATCCCAGCCCGATGACACGGGCACGGTCACCCACGGCAATGCCATGGCGATTGACTGCACCGACAGCCTGTTGCGGTCGGAAGCGGGCGGCCTGCAACTGGTGGGGATCGGGCTGGACAATATCGTGGCCGTTGCCATGCCGGATGCGGTGTTGATCACCACCAAGGACCGCGCGCAGGATGTGAAGATCGCCGTCAACAAGTTGAAGGCCGCCAAGGTTCCGCAGGCTGAAACCTTCCCGAAAGATCACCGGCCCTGGGGCTGGTTTGAAAGCCTTGTCGTCGGCAACCGCTTTCAGGTCAAACGGATCGTCGTGCATCCGGGGGCCGCACTGAGCCTGCAAAGCCATCACCACCGGGCCGAGCATTGGATCGTCGTCGAAGGCACCGCCAAGGTGACGATCGACAAAGAGGTAAAGCTGGTGACGGAAAACCAGTCGGTCTACATCCCGCTCGGCGCCGTGCACCGGATGGAGAATCCCGGCAAGGTCAACATGGTGCTGATCGAAGTGCAGACCGGCATCTACCTTGGCGAGGATGACATCGTGCGCTACGAGGACGTTTATGCCCGGGGCGCCGGGGCGAAGGGCTAGCGCTAGCAAAAGCGCCGCACGATTCATCAACATATTGACTCTGCCGTTCAAGGATTGCGTCCCATGACCCTGACCTGCTTCAAGACCTACGACATTCGCGGGCGCCTTGGCGTCGATCTGGATGACACGATCGCCTACCGGATCGGCCGCGGCTTTGCGGTGGCTTTGCGGGCTGCGAAGGTGGTTGTTGGGCGCGACTGCCGCGCCTCGTCGGCGGAGCTGGCGGCGGCGGTGGTGGCGGCTTTGCTGGCCGAGGGGGTTGAGGTTCTGGATCTGGGTCTGGCCGGGACCGAAGAGATGTACCATGCCACCACGCATTTCGCGGCGGACGGCGGGATTGAGGTCACCGCGTCACACAATCCGATTGATTACAATGGGTTGAAGATGGTTCGCCACGGCTCGGCACCATTGGATGCGGCAACGGGGCTGTCGGCCATCAAGAGTTTGGCCGAGGCGGATACCTTCGGTCCGGCCAAACCTGGCGGCATCCTGCGCGATGTTTCGGCGGAGGCGCGGGCGGCCTATGTGAAAACGGTGCTGTCGTTCGTTGACGTCAACGCCTTGAAACCGTTGAAAGTTCTGGTCAACGCTGGCAATGGGACGGCGGGGCCGACCTTTGATGCGATTGCTGAAGGGCTGGCGAAGCTTGGTGCGCCGTTGACCTTCGTGCGGTTGCATCATGCGCCCGACGGCAGCTTTCCAAATGGCATTCCGAACCCGCTACTGGTGGAAAACCGGCCGCAGACCGCCGATGCGGTGGTGGCCGCCGGCGCCGATCTGGGGGTGGCGTGGGATGGCGACTTTGACCGCTGTTTCTTCTTTGACCACACCGGCGCCTTCATTGACGGTGAGTATATTGTCGGGCTTCTGGCCGAAGTGTTCCTGGCCAAGGAGCCGGGGGCCAAGATCGTGCATGACCCGCGCGTGGTCTGGAACACCAAGGATGTTGTGGCCAAAGCCGGTGGCGTGGCGCTGCAGGCGCGCACCGGGCATGCCTTTGTCAAGCAGGCGATGCGCGACACGGGCGCTGTCTATGGGGGTGAGATGTCGGCCCATCACTACTTCCGCGATTTTGTCTGGTGCGACAGCGGCATGATCCCCTTTGTGCTGATCGCCGAACTGGTCAGCCGCAAGGGCGCTTTGGCCGATCTGGTGGCGGGCCGCCGCGCGGCGTTCCCCTCGTCCGGAGAGATCAATTACCAGTTGAGCGACCCGGCGGTGGCCATTGCCAGGGTGCGGGCGCGGTTCCAGCCGCTGGCCCTGACGGTCGATGAAACCGACGGGCTGAGCCTGGAATTCGCCGACTGGCGCTTCAATCTGCGGTCCTCGAACACCGAACCGGTGGTGCGGCTGAATGTCGAATCGCGGGGGCAGGCCCACCTGTTGGCGGGGCGCGTGGCGCAGGTGCAGGACCTGCTGCTGGGGGCCTGACGGCGGCTGCGGCCTGTCGGGTTGGCGTCGGGTTTGCGTAGGGTTTGCGTCATTTTTGCGTAGCTACACGGGGCGCGCTGCCGCAAGGCCTTGGAAAGGCGTTTGGCGGGGCTTGGCCCGCCCCGGACAGCACAGGAACAGGCTGGGGTTTTGGCGCGGGCATGCTAAGGGAAGGCCTGAGCGCAGGCGGGTTTCAGCGCAAGGGGCAGGAAGGTCCGGAACATGACACGCATCCTTGGGGTGGACAGCGGCGGCACGAAAACCGTGGCCGCACTGGCGCGGCGTGACGGCACGGTGAGCCAGGTTTTTCGCGCGGCGAGCCTTGACCCCGTCTCGGTCCCGGACTGGCCCGAGCGGTTGCGGGCGCTGGTGGCAGAGGTGCGGGCCGTGGAACCAAACCCGGCGGCGGCGGCGTTCGGCTTGTCGTATCACACCGAGATCGCCGAAGTCTCGGCCGAGCAGGACCGGGTCGTGGCGGCGCTGCTGCCGGGCAAGGTTTTGGTCGACAATGACGTGCGGATTGCTTTTGACGGGGCGTTTGCCGGGGAGGCTGGCGGGCTTATCCTGGCGGGGACCGGGTCAATGGCCTGGGCCAGTCTGGGGGGGCCGGGCGACCGCCATGAACGGTCGGGCGGCTGGGGCGAGATTTTCGGCGACGAGGGCAGCGCCTACTGGATTGGCCGCGAGGCGCTGGCCGATGTGGCGCGCGAGTTGGACGGGCGTCTGCCGGTCAGCGGATTTTCGGCGGGGATCCTGGCGGGGCTGGGGATCGGCCCCGAGGCGTTGCTGGACTGGTGCTATGCGCAGGACCATCGCCGGTCGGCGATTGCCGATCTGGCGCGGCAGGTGGCGCGGATGGCTGCGGCGGGCGATGCGCGGGCCTTGGGCCTCCTTGAGCGGGCGGGCGATGAGCTGGCCAGCACCTTGCAGGCGGCATGGCGCAAGGCGGCGGGGGATGTGCCGCTGCGCTGGACCTATGCCGGCGGGGTGACGACCAATCCGCAGGTTCTGGCGCGGATTGCGCAGCGGGTGGGCGTGGCCCCCCTGCCCTGCCGCCTGCCGCCGGTGGGCGGTGCCCTGCTGCGGGCCGCGCGGCTGGCCGGGTGGGAGGTGACGCCGCCTTGGGTGGAGCAGGTGGCACGGTCGCTGGCCGAGGCCTTGGTGGGCTAGGCCTCGACCCGCAGGCCGGTGGCGGCGTCGAAGACGTGGATTTGCGCGGGCGGGATGGTCAGCCAGATGGTCTGCCCCTCGCCCAGTTCCAGCCGGGTTTGGGCGGTGACGGTGAGGGGGTGGCCCGCGACCCTGACGGTCAGATAAGAGGTGGCGCCGGTGGTTTCGCAGGTCACCACCTGGGCTGCGATGGCGTCCGGGGCCGGGGCCATGGCGATGGAGAGGTGTTCGGGGCGCAGGCCAAGGGTGACGCGGTCGGGCAGGGCGGCACTGTGCGGCGCGGTCAGGCTTTGGCCATCGGCCAGACGGAAGGTGCCGCCGGCGGGTTCCGCCGCGATCAGGTTCATCGACGGCGAGCCGATGAAGGTGGCGACAAACAGGTTGCGCGGTCTGTCGTACAGGTCCAGCGGTCTGCCGGCCTGTTCCACCACCCCGGCGCGCAGGACGATGATGCGGTCGGCCATGGTCATCGCCTCGATCTGGTCATGGGTGACGTAGATCGAGGTGACGCCCAGCCGCCGGTGCAGGGCGCGGATTTCGGCGCGCATCTGCACGCGCAGGGCGGCGTCGAGGTTGGAGAGCGGCTCGTCGAACAGAAAGACCGAGGGTTTGCGCACGATGGCCCGGCCCATCGCCACGCGCTGGCGCTGACCGCCCGAGAGTTGGCGGGGGTAGCGGTCCAGCAGGGTTTCAAGGCCGAGGATGGTGGCGGCCTCACGCACGCGGGTGGTGATGTCCTCGGGCTTGCCGCCGCGCAGCTTCAGGGAGAAGCCCATGTTCTGCGCCACGGTCATGTGCGGATAGAGCGCGTAGTTCTGGAACACCATCGCCGCGTCGCGTTCCTTGGGGTCAGCTTGCGTAACATCGCGGCCGCCGATCTGGATCAGGCCCTGATCAATCGCCTCCAGCCCGGCGATGCAGCGCAGAAGGGTGGATTTGCCGCATCCCGAGGGGCCGACGAGGGCCACGAATTCCCCGGCCTGAGCGTCCAGCGCCACGTCCTTGAGGACTTTCACCGTGCCGAAGGATTTATAAAGACCTGTCACCTGCACTCCGGTCATGGCGCGGTTCCGGCGGGTGTGGGGACAGGGGTCATGGGCAGCTCCTTTGACGCCGGACAGCACAGGCTTGCCGTTTGTGCCATTGGAAACCGGAATGTTCTTGCTATATTGCGACAAGTTCTTCCGGAATCCCAGCGCAACTCTGCCAGCGGCGTGGTCTATGTCCTCTAACCGAGCCTTGCAGTTTCTGGACCCCAGCCAGACCGGGAACCGGTTCCTGCAGCCTGACGAGTTTTTGACCGAAACCCATCTGGTGGCGCCGATGCCCGAGGCGCATTGGCATGACCATGTGGAGTTGAACCTGCTGATCCGCGGGTCGATGACCTATCAGATCAACGGGGCGCAGGTGAAGCTGCATGCGGGGGCGCTGTATTGCTTCTGGGCGGCGGTGCCGCATCAGGTGACGGTGGCCGATGCGCAGACCGAACTGGTGTGCATCTATCTGCCGTTTGCCGATCTGTTGGCCTTGGTGATTTCCGCCGATTTCAAGAATGACCTGATGTCGGGCGCGATCCTGACCACGCCCGAGCCGGACCCGGCGGATCTGCTTTTGGTGGCGCGGTGGGCGCGCGATTGGGACGGTGCCAGCGACCATCTGGCCGAGATCATGCGCGACGAGGTGCGGCTGCGCTTGCGGCGGCTGTCGGTCAACCATGTGCGGGCCGACATGGCGGCGGGGATCGAGGCGGAGCCGCGCCGCAACACCAAGGCCGCGACCGAGCGGCGGGTGGTGGCGCGGGTGCAGCAGATGACCAGCTACATCAACGAGGATTTCGCCAAGCCGATCGACGTGTCGGACGTGGCCAAGGTGGGCGGCCTGCATCCGACCAATGCCACGGCGATCTTCCAGAAGGTGCTGGGCCAGTCGATTGCGCAATATCTGCGCCAGCGCCGGATCAGCCATGCGCTGTGGCTGCTGGCCAATACCGACATGGCGATCATCGAGGTGGCGTTCGAAAGCGGGCATGGTTCGCTGAGCCGGTTTTACGATGCGTTTCACCGCCGGGTCGGCTGCACGCCCAAGGATTACCGCCGCCGGTTGCGCGCCTGACCTGACCGGCGCGAAGCACTGAAAAACCGGAATGATTGGGCCTAATCCGGCAAGAATGTCAGAATTTCCAGTCCTACGCTGGGCCTGATGCACGGGCCTGACGGCGTTCGTCCGGCCTGTGCCAAGACCACGCGAAACCCATCGCATTCCGACATGGAGGACGACATGTATCTGCGCCGAACGGACTTTTCCCTTGCCGTAGCTGCCCTTCTTCTGTGCACCGCCAGCGCGGTGCGGGCCGAGGACAAGCCCTTCGCCGGGCAGACGATCTCGGTCCTGCTGCCCTCGCCGCAAGATGCCAACATGGCGGCGGATTTCGAGAAGGATACCGGCATCAAGCTGGATCTGCAGACGGCATCCTGGGATGACGTGTCGGTGAAGGTTTCCACCGCGCTGCTGGCGGGCACGGCCCCGGCCGATGTGACCGAGTTCGACTGGTCCTGGACCGGGCAATTTGCGGCCGCGGGCTGGTATACGCCGCTGAACGATACGGTTGATGCCGATACGCTGACCGATATCAAGGGCGCGTCCCTGTTCAACATCAACGGGCAGGTGCTGGCGATCCCCTACACGAACGACTTCCGGGTGATGCTGATCAACCGCAAGCAATTCACCGATGCGGGCATCACCGACACGCCTGCAACGCTGGACGCGCTGGTGGCCGATGCCAAGGCGATCAAGGCCAAGGGCATCGTGCAATATCCCATCGGCCTGCCGCTGTCGGCGACCGAGGGGGCCTCGACCTCGTGGTATTTGCTGACCAAGGCGTTTGGCGGCGATCTGTTCGACAAGGACATGAAGCCGGCCTTCACCAGCCCGGATTCGGCGGGCTACAAGGCGATGGCGTTTGAAGTGCAACTGCTGAAGGATGGTCTGGTTGATCCGGCCTCGACCGGGTTGAAGGACAGCGACATCAACGACACGATGTTCGCCAAGGGTCTGACCTCGATCATGATTTCGGGCGAGCCGGGGCGGTTGGGGCAATACAGCGATCCCAAGCAATCGGCGGTGGCCGGTCAGGTGGAGGCCATTCCGGTGGCGACGGTCAGCGGCACGACGCGCAGCTTTGGTCTGCTGGAGGGCTTGGGCATTCCCAAGAACGCCGAGCATCCGGATGCGGCCAAGGTGTTCATCAAGTGGATGACCTCGAAAGACTTCCAGGTGCACAATTATTCCAACGGCGTCTTGCCGACCCGGACCTCTGCGCTGGCGCAGTTGCAGGACGCGGGCAAGCTGATCAGCGGGGCGGCCCTGGTGGCGCAGGCCCCGACGGTGGAGCCGTTGTTCCCGGCGGGTGCGCCGACCTGGTATCCGCAATTCTCGCTGGCGGTGAACACCTCGATCAACTCGGTCGCCAAGGGGGAAATCACGGTGGATGAGGCGGTCAAGCGGATCGCAGATGCCGTGCAGACCGCTGAGAACCAGTGAGCACAGCGTCCACGCAGGGGACGCGACACAGTTACCGCATCGGCGCACGGGCCGATGCGGTGACGGCGTTTTTGCTGGTGCTGCCCATCGTGCTGACGATGGGCGGGCTGGTGTTCTATCCTTTGGCCAGCACGGCGTGGGACAGTTTGCACCGCGTCAACCCGATGCAGCCGGGCACGCCGTTTGTGGGGTTGAAGAACTATACGCGGATGTTCAGCGATGCCGAGGTCGGGCGGTCGTGGCTGAACACGCTGGAATATGTGGTGATGGCGGTGCTGGCCGAGACGGTGTTCGGCATTCTGGCGGCGGCGCTGATCAACCAGCTGGATCGCGGACGGCGCTGGGTTCTGGCGGCGGTGGTGCTGCCCTGGGCCTTGCCCGGTGTGGTCAGCGGCGTGGTCTGGCAGTGGATCTATTCGCCCGGCCCGGGGCTGCTGAATGCGCTGCTGGTGCGGGCGGGCTTTGATTTTGACGCGCATCTTTGGTTCAACGACACCACCAGCGCCATGCTGGCCATCACGGTGGTGCATGTCTGGCGGATGATGCCGCTGACCATCGTGATCGTGCTGGCGGCGATGCAGTCGATCCCGGCGGAGCTGTACGAGGCGGCGCGGATGGACGGGGCCTCGCGGTCGGCCATGTTCCGGATGATCACGCTGCCGCTGACGCGCAGTGCGATTGCGGTGGCGATGACCAATGCGACGGTGTCGGCCTTCAACCTGTTCGACGAGGCGATCGTGCTGGCGCACAACAGTGTGGAGACCCGACCGATCCTGATCCAGATCTATCTGGAAGCATTCAAGAAATTCAACTTCTCTTACGGGATGGCGCTGTCGTTGATGGTCACGCTGATTTCGCTGCTGGTGTCCTTGGGCTATGTGCTGCGCCTTCAGCGCACGACGAGGCTGGAATGACGCGCACGCCTTGGGTTTTGCGGGGGGCGGTCTGGGTCGGGGTGGCGGTGCTGCTGATCTGGTCCTTGGCGCCGATTTACTGGACGCTGGCCTCCAGCATCACGCCCACGGTGGAGTTCAGCGACAAGCCCCTGCATCTGTTCCCGCAGATGCCGACGTTTGAGCATTATCTGCGGCTGATCGGCGTGTTGGATGGCCATTTCGGCGGGGTCGATGTGGCGCAGAATTTCCGGCTGGCGCTGTTCAACAGCATCGTGACCTCGGCCGCGGCGACGGTGCTGTGCGTGCTGTTTTCGCTGCTGGCGGCCTATGCCTTTGCCCGGCTGGAGTTCTGGGGCCGCGATGCGCTGTTTTATGCCGTGGTGGCGACGCTGGCCATTCCGGGTTATGCGGTGATCATCCCGCTGTTTCGGCTGATGGTCGCCACGGGGCAGATCGACAGCTATCTGGGGGTGACGCTGATCTATGTGTCAGCCTTCCTGCCCTTGTCGCTGTGGCTGATGAAGGGGGTGCTGGACGCCCTGCCCCGGTCCTTGGAGGAGGCGGCGCGGATGGATGGCGCGGGGCATCTGCGCATCCTGTTTTCCATCGTGGCGCCGATTTCCGCGCCGGGGCTGACGGCAACGGCGATCCTGACCTTTCTGGGGGCCTGGGGCCAATATGTGGTGCCGCTGATCTTTTCGCCGAAGAATGCCAAGCCGCTGACCGTGCTGATCCCGGAATTCGCCGGCAAGAATTTCGTCGATTACGGGCTGATCATGGCGGGCGGGTCGATTGCCATCGTGGTGCCCTGCCTGCTGGTGATCTTTCTGAACCGCTATCTGATCTCGGGCCTGCTGGCGGGATCGACCAAGTAGGGTCAGCCGCGCGGCTGCGGCCATCTGCACCCGAGGCGTGTCTTCGGGGGAGGCGGCGGCTCAGTCTTCGGCGTCAAAGCCTTTCGGGACGCGGGGGCCCGGGCCGGGCGGCAGGCCCGCGTCTTGCAGCAGGTCGGCGGCCATCGAGGTGGCATTGGGTCCGGCTTCGGCCAACCGCTGCCAGAGGTCGCGGGCGGCGGGCAGGATGCGGGGTTCCGTGAGGGCGCGGGCCGTGTGAAGCCAGAGGACCAGACCGTCGCTGCTGGCGTAAAGCCGCTGTTTGCGCAGGGCGGCGACCTTGGTCTGCGTCGCCCGCACAAAACGCGTCACGGCGGCCGGTGGCCAGTCGGCCAGAGCATGAAGATCCTGCCCCTCGGCCAGACAAGTCGCCGCCCAAAGCTGGGCATGGGCAGCGTAACTGTCCAGAATGTGCGGTTTGACGGTGGCCAGTTTGTCGGCCAGCGCCTGCGCTTCGTCGATCAGCGTCAGGATGGCCTTTTCGGCCTTCCAGGCGCTGAATGCGGGATTGGCATCCGGGCCGGGTTTCATGCCCGGGTCAGCCGCATTTGGAATGGCCGCAGTCGTTGCAGGTCATGCAGCCTTCCTTCATCTGCAGGGCATAGCTGCCGCAGCTTGGGCAGGCCGGGCCGCGCGGGGCGGGGCCTACCACCATCACCTCGGCGTGGGGATCGGATTTCAGGCCAAGGCCCTCGCCTTCGATGAAGCCGATGGCGATCAGGTGGCGTTCGATCACGCCGCCGATGGCCGCGAGGATGGATGGCACGTAGCGCCCTTCCATCCAGGCGCCGCCGCGCGGGTCGAAGACGGCTTTCAGCTCTTCGACCACGAAGGAAATATCGCCGCCCCGCCGGAACACCGCCGAGATCATCCGGGTCAGCGCCACGGTCCAGGCGAAATGCTCCATGTTCTTGGAGTTGATGAAGACCTCGAACGGGCGGCGGTGGCCGGCGATGACGATGTCATTGACGGTGATGTAGATGGCGTGTTCGCTGCCCGGCCATTTGACCTTGTAGGTGTTGCCTTCCAGCGCCGCGGGGCGGTTGAGGGGTTCGGCCAGATAGACGACCTCGGCCTCTTTGGTGGGTTGCGGGGTGGCGACCGGGGCCTTGTCGGAGCTTTCCGAGACGGTCAGCACCGAGCCTGTGACGGCATTCGGGCGGTAGGTGGTGCAGCCTTTGCAGCCTTGGTCCCAGGCGGCCATGTAGACCTCCTGAAACGCGTCAAAGCTGATGTCTTCGGGGCAGTTGATGGTTTTCGAGATGGACGAGTCGATCCACTTCTGCGCCGCTGCCTGCATGCGGACGTGGTCCAAGGGCGGCAGGGTCTGGGCGTTGACGAAGTAATCCGGCAGGGGGGCGTCGCCGTGGGTTTCGCGCCAGAGGCGGACGGCGTAGTCGACGACCTCTTCTTCCGTACGCGAGCCGTCCTTTTGCAGGACCTTGCGGGTATAGGCATAGGCGAAGACGGGTTCGATGCCCGAGGAGACGTTGCCGGCGTACAGGCTGATCGTGCCGGTGGGTGCGACCGAGGTCAGCAGGGCGTTGCGGATGCCATGCGTGGCGATCAGGTCACGCACATCGGCGTCCATCGCCTGCATGTTGCCGGTGGCAAGATAGGCATCGGCGTCAAACAGCGGGAAGGCGCCTTTTTCCTGCGCAAGGTCGACCGAGGCCAGATAGGCGGCGCGCGCAATCGCATGCATCCAGGCTTCGGTCTGCGTGGCAGCCTCGGGCGAGCCGTAGCGCAGGCCGACCATCAGCAGGGCATCGGCCAGCCCGGTGACGCCAAGGCCGATGCGGCGCTTGGCATGGGCCTCGGCCTCTTGCTGGGGCAGCGGGAAGCGGGAGGCGTCGACGGTGTTGTCCATCATCCGCACGGCCATGCGCACGAGGTCATCCAGCGCCGTCACGTCGAGTGCGGCACCGGGCTTGAACGCGCCCGAGACCAGCGTGGGCAGGTTGATCGAGCCCAGCAGGCAGGCGCCGTAGGGCGGCAGGGGCTGTTCACCGCAGGGGTTGGTGGCGGCGATCTTTTCGACATAGCCAAGGTTGTTGGCCGTGTTGATGCGGTCGATGAAGATGACGCCGGGTTCGGCAAAGTCATAGGTGTTGCGCATGATCTTGTTCCACAGATCGCGCGCGGGCAGGGTCTTGAAGACCTTGTCGCCGAAGACCAGTTCCCACGGGCCATCCGCCTTGACGGCGGCCATGAAGGGATCGGTGATCAGCACCGACAGGTTGAACATCCGCAGACGGGCGGCATCCTTCTTGGCCTCGATGAAGGCTTCGATATCGGGGTGGTCGCAGCGCATCGTGGCCATCATGGCGCCCCGGCGAGAGCCTGCCGACATGATCGTGCGGCACATGGCGTCCCAGACGTCCATGAAGCTGAGCGGGCCGGAGGCATCCGCCGCCACACCCTTCACTTCCGCGCCACGCGGCCGGATGGTTGAGAAGTCATAGCCGATGCCGCCGCCCTGCTGCATGGTCAGCGCGGCCTCTTTCAGGGCATCAAAGATGCCCGCCATCGTGTCGGGGATGGTGCCCATGACGAAGCAGTTGAACAGCGTGACCGCCCGGCCGGTGCCCGCGCCTGCGGTGATGCGGCCTGCGGGCAGGAACTTGAAGCCCTCCAGCGCGGCATAGAATCGCGCTTCCCAAAGGGCCGGGTCGTTTTCCACCACGGCCAGGGCGCGGGCGATCCGCCGCCAGGTATCCTCGACCGAGCCATCAATCGGCGTGCCATCCGCCTCTTTCAGGCGATATTTCATGTCCCAGATTTGTTCGGCAATGGGGGCGGCAAAACGGGACATGGGGCAGACCTTTGTCGAGAGATGGGGGATTGTTCGGCGAAGGGCACAAGATACGCGCATGGTGGGCGGCAGGCAAGCACCGCAACGCGGGATTCTTCGCCACCTCGACCCTTGAGGCTGCCGGCATCCACGCTATGATGGGCGCATGGCACTCAACATCCTGAAGCTTTGCGTCGGCGCCGAAAGCGTCGAGGACCTGACCCAGTGGCAGGCACAACACAGTCACCTGTGGACGCCCGGAACGGCGGAGCACATCACCCGCATGTGGCCCAAGCGCGAGGCCGAGGTGCTGGACGGTGGCTCGCTGTATTGGGTGATCAAGGGGCAGATTCTGGCCCGCCAGCGGCTTGTCGGGCTGGAGGCGCGGCAGGGGTCGGACGGGATTGAACGCTGCGCGCTGGTTCTGGACCTTGAGGTGATCCGCACCGAGCCGGCTGCGCGCCGGCCGTTTCAGGGCTGGCGCTATCTGGACCCGGCGGAAAGCCCGCGCGATCTGCCCAAGGGGCGGGCGCTGGATGACACCCTGCCCCCGGCGCTGGCGCTGGCGCTGGCGGAAATCGGGCTGCGCTGACTTGCCCATGACGCTGCGGGCTGGCAGACAGGCGGCATGAAACGCCCTGTCTGGCTGCTTGCGGCCCCCGTGATCTTCCTGCTGCTGTGGTCTGCCGGCTTTGGTGTGGCCAAGCTGGGCCTGCAGCACGCGCAGCCGCTGACCCTGCTGGCGCTGCGCTATGTGCTGGTGCTTTTCGTGCTGATCCCGGTTGCGCTGGTGATCCGTCCACCCTTGCCGAAAAGCTGGCGCGCGGTGGGGGATGTGGCCGTGGTGGGGTTTCTTATTCAGGTCGTCTACTTCGGCCTGTGCTATGTTGCCTTCAAGTCCGGGGTTTCGGCAGGGGCGGTGTCGATCATCGTCTGCCTGCAACCCATCCTTGTTGCCCTGACAGCCCCTTGGCTGGTGGGCGAGCGGGTCAGCGGCAAGGGCTGGATCGGGCTGGCGCTGGGGCTGGCCGGGGCGGCGGTGGTGATCCTGGCCCGCTCCAACGTCGCGGTGGAAAA
Organism: Stagnihabitans sp.; assembly: GCF_964946895.1. Taxonomy (NCBI): domain Bacteria; kingdom Pseudomonadati; phylum Pseudomonadota; class Alphaproteobacteria; order Rhodobacterales; family Paracoccaceae; genus Stagnihabitans; species Stagnihabitans sp. The sequence continues at coordinate 56,782 of NZ_CBBQHX010000017.1, forward strand.
TCCCTTCGGTCTGGGCTGCACGGTTCTGGCTTTGCTGGGCATCACGGGCGGCACGCTTTATGAAAAGCGCTTCGGCGTCAGCCACCACCCGGTCGTGGCCAACCTGATCCAGTATGCGGTGGGCGCCGCTTTCACCCTGCCGATGGCGCTGGCCACGGAAACGCTGGACATCCGGTGGGATGCGCAATTCGTCTGGGTGATGGTCTATCTGGTGCTTGGCAACTCGCTTCTGGCCATGACCCTGCTGCTGGCCATGATCCGGGCCGGAGCGGTCAGCCGCGTCTCTGCCCTGTTCTACCTTGTGCCACCGCTTTCGGCCCTGTTCGCCTGGCCGATGCTGGGCGAGGTGATGCCGCCGCTTGGCTGGGTCGGCATGGCCCTGGCGGCGACGGGCGTCGCCTTGGCCAGCCGGCGGGGCTGACGCCCGATGTCAACGGTTCACAGATAGCCCGTGGCGTTCTGGCTGGGGGGGCCCCCGGCGGTCAAGACAGCAGACCGATCCTGTCCAACAGGGCCGAAACCGCGGGGTCGGAAGCCTGGGCTGAGCGGTACAGCATGGCCTGGCTTTGCAGGATCACCGCATTGCTGAGGATTTTCAGGTGGTTGGCCCGCAGCGTTTCACCACTGGAGGTGATGTCGGCAATGGCTTCGGCTGTCAGGTTCTTGACGGTGCCTTCGGTGGCGCCCTGACTGTCGACCAGCTGGTAATCCGCCACCCCCTGCGCCGTCAGGTAATCGCGCACCAACCGGTGATACTTGGTGGCGATCCGCAGCCGGAAGCCGTGACGTGCGCGGAAGGCTGCCGCCGCGGCATCCAGATCGTCCAGCGTATCGACGTCGATCCAGCAGGACGGCACAGCGATGATCAGATCGGCATGGCCAAAGCCCAGCGCCGCCACTTCCGACACCTGCCGGTCCCAGTCCGCCAGCTTGTCGCGCACCAGATCGGTGCCGGTGACGCCCAGATCAATCCGGCCCGCGGCAAGTTCCCGCGGGATCTCTCCGGCCGAAAGCATCACCAGTTCAACGCCCGCAACCCCCTCGACAACCCCGGCATATTCGCGGTCGTTGCCGGTCTTGGCCATGCGCAGCCCGCGCAGCCCGAACCATTCGAAGGTCTTCTCCATCAGCCGCCCCTTGGAGGGCACCCCGATCTTGACCATCATGCGGCCCCCTTCCCTGCGGCGACCAGATGGGGCCGGATGATGCCGCCCACCGCCGGGATCGATCGGCCCTGCCCCAGCACCGCCGTCAGCGCGTCATAGCGCCCGCCCGAGGCGACGACATCCTCGCCGTCCACGAAGCTGAAGACGAAGCCGTCGTAATATTCCATCGCCGTCCGGCCATGGCTGGCCTCGAAGGCCAGAGTCTGGACATCGACGCCATGTGCGGCCAAAGCCTCAAGTCGGGTGGCAAAGCGCTGCACGGCGGGCACGATCGCCGGCAGATGCGCCGAAATCCCGCGCAGGTGGTTGAGCGCGGCCCCGGCGGGCGCCTGCAATTGCAGCAGGTCATAAAGCATCGCCGCCTCCAGCGCCGAGATGGGCTGCGCCTTGGCGTCTTCCAGCAGGGCCTCGGCCCGCGCGCCGATTTCATCGGCCTCGCGCAGGCCAATCAGGGGCCCCGCCGCCGCGATCAGATCCGCCGGAGAGCCCTTGGCCAGACGGTCCAGCAAGGCCGCCCGCGCGGCAGGCATCGGCGCGCGGCCGGAAAAGCGGTCAAGCAGGGCGCGAAACCGCACCGGCCGCCAGATATGGCGCAGAAGCGCCGCCTTGCGCCGTTCGGTCGTGGCAAGGCCGCGCACGGCGGCCATCAGGATGCCGATGTCGCCCGTCACCGCCCGCACCGGCAGACCCGCAAGGGCATCGCGGAACAGCGCGAAGACCTCGGCATCGGCCGCTTCGGGGGCGTGGCGGTCGAAGACTTCGAAGCCAACCTGCAAGGTCTCGCTCGCCCGGTTGCCAAGGTGATCCTGCTTGCGGAAAACCTCGCCCATGTAGCAATAGCGTGCGGGTTCGGCACCGTGCGACATATGGGCCTGCACCACCGGCACGGTGAAGTCGGGGCGCAGCATCATCTCGCCCTGCAAGGGGTCGGTGGTGACGTAGGCCCGGGCGCGGATATCTTCGCCGTACAGGTCCAGCAGCGTTTCGGCGGGCAGCAGGATATCGGCATCGACCGGCACCGCACCGGCGGCCTGAAAGGCGGCAAACAGCCGCTCGGCCTCGGACCGGATCGCCGCCTTCGGGGTGCCCGCCTTTACCGTCACGGCTGCAGCATCCGCCGCACCGCCGCCACCAGATCGGCACGCGGCACCTCGACCTGCGCGGGGCGGTCCTTCCATTCCTCCAGCGTGGCGTTCTGGGCAATCTGGGCGCCAAGGATCAGGTCCTTCAGGATGACCACGCCCTTCTCCGCCTCGTTGCCGCCCTGGATGACCGCGATGGGAGAGGCGCGTTTGTCGGCATACTTCAACTGGTTGCCGAAGTTCTTGGGGTTGCCGAGGTAAACCTCGGCCCGGATGCCCGCCTGCCGCAGATCGCCCACCATCGACATGTAATCGGCCATCCGGTCGCGGTCCATCACGGTGACCACCACCGGCCCCGCACTTTCGCCCGAGGTCCGCCCCTTGGCGCGCAGGGCGGCCAGAAGCCGGTCCACCCCGATCGACACGCCCGTTGCCGGAACCGCTTGGCCGGTGAAGCGCTTGACCAGATCGTCATAGCGCCCGCCGCCCGCGACCGAGCCGAACGACCGCTTGCGGCCTTTTTCATCGAGGATTTCGAAGGTCAGTTCGGCTTCATAGACGGGGCCAGTGTAGTAGCCCAAACCGCGCACCACGCCCGGGTCCAGCACGATGCGGTCGGCACCATAGCCTTGCCGGTCAAGCAGTTCGGCAATCGTCTCCAGCTCCGCCACCCCTTCGGCGCCCATCACCGAGGTGCCGACCAGATCCCGCAGCCGTGCCACCGTGGCAATGCCGGTGTCGCGCTTGGCCGAGGTAAAGCCCATGACAACCTCGGCCTGTTCCGCCGACAGGCCCGCGCCCTTGGTGAAATCGCCGCTGTCGTCCTTGCGCCCCTCGCCCAGCAGGGCGCGCACGCCCGCATCGCCAAGCCGGTCCATCTTGTCGATGGCGCGCAGGACGATGCCGCGTTCGTTTGCGAAACGCTCGGGGTCGGACGGGTCCAGCACGCCCGCCACTTCCATTACGCCGTTCAGAACCTTGCGATTGTTGACCTTCACCACATAGTCGCCGCGCGGAATGCCCACGGTTTCAAGGGCATCCGACAGCATGGCGCAAATCTCGGCATCGGCCGCCACCGAGGGCGCGCCCACCGTATCGGCGTCGCACTGATAGAACTGGCGGAAGCGCCCCGGACCGGGCTTTTCATTGCGCCAGACCGGACCCATCGCATAGCGGCGATAGGGCGAGGGCAGGTCGTTGCGGAACTGCGCCGCCACCCGCGCCAAAGGCGCCGTCAGGTCATAGCGCAGGGCCAACCAATCGGCATCCTCATCCTGCCAGCCAAAGACGCCTTCGTTGGGCCGGTCGACATCGGGCAGGAACTTGCCCAGCGCCTCGACCGTTTCCACGGCACTGGTTTCGAGGGGATCAAAGCCATAGCGATGATAAACCTCGGCCACCTTGTCGAGCATCTGCTTGCGTTCGGTGACTTCCGCGCCGAAATAGTCACGAAAGCCCTTGGGCGTTTCGGCACGCGGGCGACGGGTGGGTTTGTCAACTGCCATGGCGGAACCTTTGGTTGGTTGAGGCTCCCATACCGTGGACGGGGAAGCGCTTCAAGGACTGCGGGCGCGCCCTTGGCCGGCCGCCGGAGGGTTTCACACCCTCCGGACCTCCCGTGGGATATTTGGACCTGAATGAAGGGGTTGAACTTGGACAAGATCGAAGCGCTGGAAGAGAGAACCGCCCACCTGATCCGCGCGGTGGAGGATCTGTCCGACGTGGTCACGCGGCAGGGCCGCGAGATCGACCGGCTGACGCGCATCGTGGGCCTTCTGGCCGAACGCGAGGCCGAGCGCGAGGCGATGGGAGGCGAGGCGCCGGCGGCGAATGTGCGGCCGCCGCATTGGTGACGGCACCTGTCATGTGCGCCCTGGCACATACGCCCGACGGAGGCCCAACCGAGCCGGTTGGCGCTTGCGCCAGAGGCGAGATCAAAGGAATGCGCCGCAAGGCGCTCAATTTGGCAGGGGCAGCCTGAGGCGCGTCGGCCCGCCAGACTTCCCCGTCAGACTTCCCCGTCAGACTTCCTCGACCATCACCACCCCGCTCATCGCCTTGATCGCCCCGCGGATCTGCGGGGTCAGCGGGTAGGGCTGCGGCAGGGTCAGGTCAATCTCGCGGCCCTGATCATCGGGCACGCAGAGGGTGATCTGCGCCTTGTTGCGGCCCTCCACTTTCGCGAGGAGGGCGGCGAGGGAGGGGATCGCCTCGGCCCGGTTCAGGTGCACGCGGATCGCCTGGGCGCCGGCATCGGCGGCCACCTGATCAATCGGCTGCGCGGCACGGGCCAGCAGTTTCAGCGTGTCGCCTTCCAGATTGGCCTCGACCGTCAGGACGACGTTCATCCCCGGCTCCAGATTGTCGCGTGCCGCTTCCAGCGTGTCGGAGAACACGGTCACTTCATAAAGCCCGGTCGGGTCTGACAGGCTGACGAAGGCGAAGCGGTTGCCCTTGGCCGACTTCCTTTCCTGCTTGGCCGAGACCGATCCGGCGATCTTGGCCACGAGGGGCCCGCGTTCGGCCAAAGCCGTGATCTCGGTCAGGGTCTTCACATCCTTGCGTTTGAGGGCGGACATGTAGTCATCCAGCGGATGGCCCGAAAGATAAAAGCCGATCGCCTGATGTTCCTGGGCGAGCCGTTCAATCGGCAGCCAGTCATCGCGGAACGGCAGGCGGGGTTCGGGAATGTCCGACCCACTGTCGCCAAAGAGCGAGACCTGGTTGGAGGCCTTGGCCTCGTGGATCGCGGCGGAATAGGCCACCAGCGGGTCCAGCGCTTCAAAGACCCGGGCGCGGTTGGCGTCCAGTTCGTCAAAGGCCCCGGCGCGGGCCAGCATTTCCAGCGGGCGTTTGCCGACCCGCTTCAGGTCGACCCGGCGCGCCACGTCGAACAGCGTGGCAAAAGGACGCTCGCCCCGGTCCGTCATGCGGCCGCGCACGATCAGCTCCATCGCCTCGACGCCGACTCCCTTCAGCGCGCCCAGCGCATAGATCACCTGACCCTCGCGCACGGTGAACTTGGCCAGCGAGGCATTGACCGAGGGGGCAATGGTCTTGATGCCCAGCTTGTCGACCTCTCGCTTGTAGACGGCGAGCTTGTCGGTCAGGTGAAGGTCGCAGTTCATCACGGCGGCCATGAATTCGCAGGGGTAATTCGCTTTCAGGTAAGCGGTCTGGTACGACACCACCGCATAGGCCGCCGCGTGGGATTTGTTGAAGCCATAGTTGGCGAACTTCTCCAGAAGGTCAAAGACTTCGCCGGCCTTTTCCTTGTTCACGCCATGGGTCTTGAACGCCCCCTCGATGAACTTGGGCCGCTCTTTGGCCATCTCTTCGGCGATCTTCTTGCCCATCGCCCGGCGCAGCAGGTCAGCCCCGCCCAGGGAATACCCGCCCATCACCTGAGCGATCTGCATCACCTGTTCCTGATAGACGATGATGCCTTGGGTTTCCTTCAGGATGTGATCAATCGTCGGGTGGATCGATTCCAGATCCTTCAGGCCGTTCTTCACCTCGCAATAGGTCGGAATATTCTCCATCGGGCCGGGGCGGTACAGGGCGACCAAGGCCACGATATCCTCGATGCAGGTCGGCTTCATGCGCCGCAGCGCATCCATCATGCCGCTGCTTTCGACCTGGAACACCGCAACCGTCTTGGCCGAGGCATAGAGGTCATAGGACGGCTTGTCGTCCAGCGGGATCAGGTTGATGTCGAACTGGATGCCGCGCAGGCCCAGAAGCTGCATGCAGTTCTGGATCACCGTCAGGGTCTTCAGACCCAGAAAGTCGAACTTCACCAGCCCCGCCGCTTCCACCCACTTCATGTTGAACTGGGTGGCCGGCATGTCGGACCGCGGATCCTGATACAAGGGCACCAGTTCGTCCAGCGGCCGGTCGCCGATCACCACCCCGGCGGCGTGGGTGCTGGCGTTGCGATAGAGCCCCTCGATCTGCTCGGCAAAGCCCAGAAGCCGCGCCACGACCTCCTCTTTCGCCGCCTCGCGCAGGCGCGGCTCGTCGGCCAAAGCCTTGGTGATGCTGACGGGCTTGACCCCTTCCAGCGGGATCATCTTCGACAGCCGGTCGACCTGCCCGTAAGACATCTGCAGCACCCGGCCGACATCGCGCACGGCGGCCTTGGACAGCAGCGCCCCGAAGGTGATGATCTGCGCCACCTTCTCGCGGCCATATTTCTTCTGGACGTACTGGATCACCTCTTCCCGGCGGTCCATGCAGAAGTCGATGTCGAAGTCAGGCATCGAAACGCGTTCGGGGTTCAGGAAGCGTTCGAACAGCAAGGCATAGCGCATGGGGTCAAGGTCGGTGATGGTCAGCGCATAGGCGACCAGAGACCCGGCGCCCGAACCGCGGCCCGGACCCACCGGAATATCCTGCAGCTTGGCCCATTTGATGAAATCGGCCACGATCAGGAAGTAGCCCGGGAAGCCCATCTTCTCGATGATCGAGAGTTCAAAGGTCAGCCGGGCCTCATACTCCTCCACCGGCACGGCATGCGGGATCACGGCCAGCCGGTTCTTCAGGCCTTCCCAAGCCTGACGGCGCAACTCCTCCACCTCGTCATCGGCGAATTTCGGCAGGATCGGCTTGCGCTTGTACGTGGCAAAGGCGCAGCGTCGGGCGATTTCGACGGTGTTGTCCAAAGCTTCGGGCAGATCGGCGAACAGGGTCGCCATCTCGGCTTCCGACTTGAAGTAATGCTGCGCGGTCAGGCGCCGGCGTGGCTGGCTTTGGTCGACATAGGCGCCTTCGGCGATGCAGATCATCGCGTCATGCGCCAGATACATGTCGGCTTTCGGAAAGTAGACATCGTTGGTGGCGACCAAGGGCAGGCCCAGATCATAGGCCAGGTCCACCATCACGGCTTCCGAGGCCGCCTCGCCCTCGGGCAGGGCCCCGCCCTCGCCGGGATGGCGCTGCAGTTCCACATAAAGCCGCTGCGGATAGGCCCGCGCCAAACGCTCCAGCAAGGCCCGGGCCTTGGGCAGATGTCCGGCCAGCACGGTCCGCCCCAAGGGACCGTCGGCCCCCCCGGTCAGGCAGATCAGCCCCGCCGCATGCGCTTCAAGGTCTTCCAGCGTCACCTGCGGCAGCGCGCCGCCCTTGTCGATGTACAGGCACGAGTTCAGCTTCATCAGGTTCAGATAACCGGCCTCGCTTTGCGCCAGCAGCACGACGGGAGCGGCGGGCTTCACCTTTTCACCCGGAGCGGCCACCTCATAGGCGACCGAGACCTGACAGCCCACGATCGGCTGCACGCCCTCGCCCAGGGCGCTGACGGAAAACTCCAGCGCGGCGAACATGTTGTTGGTGTCGGTCACAGCCACCGCCGGCATTTCTGCCGCCTTGGCCAGCTTGATCAGTTTCTTCACCGGAACCGCCCCTTCCAGAAGGGAGTGTTCGGTGTGCACGCGCAGATGGATGAATCGAGGCTGGGTCATGGCCCGACCCTATCCAGCCCCGCGCCCCGGCAAAACCCCTTTCGCCCGATTTCCGCCATTCTTCGCAAGCCCCTGAAAGACCTTTCGCCCCCGCCCGCAAGGAAACACTGGACAGCGCGCCGTGCGTCCCGTTCAATCGCGGCAAAGCGCCGCCCCTTTCCGCCGCATCGGGGGGTGGACCGAAGGCAGTGACAGCGGCAGGACAGACCATGGCTCAGGTTGCGTTTCTTCTGAACGGAACCCCCGTTCGCCTCTCTGACGTGAACCCCACCCAGACCCTCTTGGATTACCTGCGCGAGACGGCAGGGCTGAAAGGTACGAAAGAGGGCTGCAACGAGGGCGACTGCGGGGCTTGCACCGTGATGGTCACGGACACCACCGGGGCCAAGGCCCTGAATTCCTGCATCCTTTTCCTGCCGCAACTGGATGGCAAATCGGTCCGCACGGTCGAAGGATTGACCGGCCCGCAAGGCCAGCCGCATCCGGTGCAAGAGGCGATGGTGGCCCACCATGGCAGCCAGTGCGGCTTTTGTACGCCGGGCTTTGTCGTCTCGATGGCCACGGCCCATCTGAACGGCGACACCGACCATGACACCACGCTGGCCGGCAACCTGTGCCGCTGCACCGGCTACGCCCCGATCCTGCGCGCGGCCCAGGCCGCCGAGCGCGCACCGGTGCCCGCGTGGCTTTCTGCCCCTTTCGCATTTGCAGAAATATCCTCGGGGGACTCCAAGGGGGCGGAAAGCCCCCTTGGCGAGGGGGTTGGGGGGGCAAGCAGCCCCCCCATCTTCCGGCCCACCAGCAGCGATGCCCTCGCCGACTGGTATCTGGCCAACCCCGACGCCACCCTGATCGCCGGGGCCACCGATGTCGGCCTGTGGGTCACCAAACAGTTGCGGACCCTGTCCCCGGTGGCCTTCCTGAACGCCGTGACCGACCTGCAGCAGATCGAGCGTCAGGGCGCGCAGTTCCACATCGGGGCCGGTGTGACGGTGGAAACCCTGCGCAAGGCGCTGGCCCCGCATCATCCGTCCTTCGCGGCCCTGTTGCGCCGCTATGCCTCCACCCAGGTGCGCAACGCCGCCACCATCGGCGGCAACATCGCCAACGGCTCTCCGATCGGCGACGGCCCGCCCGCGCTGATCGCCATGGGCTGCACGCTGCACCTGCGCCGGGGGGACGAGCTGCGCTCGATCCCGCTGGAAAGCTTTTTCCTCGACTACCGCAAGCAGGACCGCCGCCCGTCAGAGTTCGTCGCGGGCCTGTCCATTCCCGACGCCGCCCCGGCCTTGCGCTGCTACAAGATCTCCAAGCGCTTCGATCAGGATATCTCTGCCGTTCTGGGCTGTTTCAACCTGCGGGTGGAGGACGGCATCATCACCGGCGCCCGCATCGCCTTTGGCGGCATGGCTGGCATTCCCAAGCGCGCCGCAGCGGTCGAGGCAGCGCTGATCGGCCAGCCCTGGGCCGAGGCGACCATCGCCGGTGCCCGCCCGGCTTTCGCCAAGGATTTCCAGCCGCTGACCGACATGCGCGCCTCGTCCGACTACCGGCTCCTGACGGCGCAGAACCTGCTGACCCGCTATTTCCACGACCTGAACGGCGTTCCCGTCAACGTGCTGGAGGTGCAGCCATGACCATCGGTTCCCCCCTGCCCCACGATTCCGCGCCGCTGCACGTCACCGGCGCCGCCCGGTATGTCGATGACGCCCCCCTGCCCGGCCATGCGCTGCACCTGGCCTTCGGCCTGTCGACGCAGGCCCATGCCGAGATCCTGTCGCTGGATCTGAGCGCGGTGCGGCAGGCCCCCGGCGTGGTTCTTGTCCTGTCGGCAGAGGATTTGCCCGACATGCCGGACACCTCTCCCACCGTCCACGACGAGCCGCTGCTGGCGACCGGCACCGTGCATTTCGCCGGGCAGGCCATCTTCCTTGTGGTGGCGGAAACCCATCTGCAGGCCCGCAAGGCCGCGCGTCTGGCCAAGGTCACCTACCGCGACCTGCCTGCCCTTCTGACGGTGGAACAGGCGCTTGCCGCCAATTCCCGGTTCGAACAGGGCCCGATCCTGTGGACGCGCGGCGATGTGGCGCGGATGGCGGACGCCGCCACCGTGGTCGAAGGCGAATTCGAGGTGGGCGGTCAGGAGCATTTCTACCTGGAAGGCCAGATTGCAGCCGCCATCCCGCTGGAAGATGGCATGCACATCCTGTCCTCGACCCAGCATCCGACGGAAATTCAACACAAAGTCGCCCATGCTCTGCACCTGCCCATGTCGGCCGTTCGGGTCGAGATGCGGCGCATGGGCGGCGGGTTTGGCGGCAAGGAAAGCCAGGGCAACGCGCTTGCCGTCGCCTGCGCGCTGGCGGCTCGGGCCACGGGACGGCCCTGCAAGATGCGCTATGACCGCGATGACGACATGGTCATTACCGGCAAGCGCCACGATCTGAAGATCCGTTACCGCGCGGGGGCCGATGCGCAGGGGCGGCTGATCGCTGTCGACTTCCAGCACCTGATCCGCTGCGGCTGGAGCCAGGATCTTTCGCTGGCGGTTGCCGACCGCGCCATGCTGCACGCCGACAACTGCTACTGGATCCCCAACATCCGGATTGAATCGCACCGGCTGAAGACCAACACCTGCTCGGCCACCGCCTATCGCGGCTTCGGCGGCCCGCAAGGCATCATCGGGATCGAGCGGGTGATTGACCACCTTGCCCATACCCTGGGCCTTGACCCGGTCGAGGTGATGCAGCGCAACCTTTACGCGCCGATGGGGGCCGTGCCGCAAACCACGCCCTACGGGATGGAGGTTGAGGATTCGATCACCGACAAGATCCTGACCACCCTGATCAAATCCTCGGACTACGAGGCGCGCAAGGCGGCGATCGCGGCCTACAATGCCACCTCGCCCGTTCTGAAGAAGGGCATCGCCATCTCGCCGGTCAAATTCGGCATCTCTTTCACGCTGACCTTCCTCAATCAGGCCGGCGCGCTGGTGCATGTCTATCAGGACGGCTCTGTCATCGTGAACCACGGCGGCACCGAGATGGGTCAGGGCCTGAACCAGAAGGTCGCGCAGGTGACGGCGCAGGTCTTCGGCCTGACCGCGGCGCAGGTTCAGATCACCGCAGCCGATACCGCCAAGGTGCCCAACACCTCGGCCACCGCGGCGTCTTCGGGGTCTGACCTGAACGGCAAGGCGGCCGAAAGCGCCGCCCTGACGATCCGCGACCGCATCGCGGCCTTCATCGCCGAAAAGCATCAGGTCAAACCGGACACCGTGCGCTTCAAGGATGGCATGGTGCGCGTGGCGGGGGAAAGCTATGACTTCGCCCGCGTGGTGAACTGGGCCTATCAGGCGCGGGTTTCGCTGTCCTCGACTGGCTTTTACGCGACCCCCAAGATCAACTGGGACCGCGTCCGGGGCCAGGGCCGCCCCTTCTTGTACTTCGCCTATGGCGCAGCCGTGACCGAAGTCGTGATCGACACCCTGACCGGCGAAAACCGCATCCTGCGGGCCGACATCCTGCATGACTGCGGCAATTCGCTGAATCCGGCGCTGGATGTGGGTCAGGTCGAGGGGGCCTATGTTCAGGGTGCGGGCTGGCTGACGACCGAGGAACTGGTCTGGGATGCGAAGGGACGGCTGAGCACCCACGCGCCCTCGACCTACAAGATCCCCGCCGTCACGGACCGCCCGGCGGTGTTCAACGTGGCGCTGTGGACCGATCCGAACCCAGAGGACACCGTGGGCAAGTCGAAAGCCGTGGGCGAGCCGCCTTTCAACCTGGGCATGTCGGCCTTCTTCGCGCTGTCGCATGCGGTTGCGGCCTGCGGTTCGGCTTATCCGGCGCTGAACGCGCCGGCCACCGCCGAACGGGTGCTGATGGCCGTGGGCCAGGTGCGCGATGTTTGACCTTGACGCCCTGACCGAGGCCGTCCGGCGCCATGGCAGGGTCGCCCGGGTGGTGATCGCCGGTCATGACGGCTCTGCGCCGCGTGAAACCGGCGCCGCGATGCTGGTCTGGGCGACCGGCCAATCCGGCACCATCGGCGGCGGCGCGCTGGAACATCAGGCCACCCTCGCCGCCCGGACCCAAGGCCAGGCCACCGCGGTTGCCCGCATCGCGCTTGGCCCCGCCCTGGGCCAATGCTGCGGCGGCGCCGTGACGCTGGTGACCGAGGTCTTTGACGCAGCCACCCTGCCCGCCGCGCCGAACCTGTCTGTCTTTGCGCGCAGCCTTGACGGCTGTGCCATGCCCCTGGCGGTCAAACGCCTGCTGGCGACGGCCCGCAATCAGGGCACGCGTCCTGCCACACAGCTTCTGCAAGGCTGGCTGATCGAGCCGGTTGCGACCCCCACCCGACAGCTCTGGCTTTGGGGTGCGGGCCATGTCGGTCGGGCGATCGCGGCGGTCATGGCGCCGTTGCCGGACCTGCAGATCACCTGGATCGACATCGCCCCGGACCGCTTCCCACAGCCCCTGCCGCCCGGCGTGCAGATGCTGCCCGTGCCCGATCCCGCCCAGGCCGTGTCACTGGCACCCAAAAAGGCCGAGCATCTGATCCTGACATTTTCCCACGTTCTGGATCTGGAACTGTGTCATCGCCTGCTGAACCATGGCTTTTTGCAATGTGGCCTGATTGGCAGCGCCACCAAATGGGCCCGCTTCCGCAGCCGTCTGTCAGCCCTTGGTCACACCCCGCACAGCATCGCACGGATCACCTGCCCGATCGGGGACCCGCGCTTGGGAAAACACCCGCAGGCCATCGCCCTTGGCGTGGCGACCGCATTCCTGCAGCACCAGCCTGCCACGCCTGCGGCGCTGACGCTGTAGCCCAAGGTGGTTCACATCTGCACCGATCCCAGCGACCACAGCGCCAAAAGCACCGGCCAGAACACCGCCAGCGAAATTGACCAGCCCAGAAGTGCGCCGGTCGAGGTCCAGTCGCGCCGGACCAACCCTATGACACTGTTGAGAATTGCCACGAAGATCACCGGGCTGTTGAGCAGCAGGCCCCCCTCGGCCAAGCCCGCCAGCCCCGGACCCGGCGCTGGCTGCAACAGCAGGATGCGCAGGATCACGGCGTTCAACAGCACCACGGCGATCGCCACCACCGCCAGATGAAAGATTGCCCCAACGCGCAGGACCCGTTTCACATTCACCCCCATGGCCGGAACCGATACGCCACTAGCCCGCGACGTGTTCCGGGATGCCGAAGTTTCACATCACACGCGCCCCGCACGCAACCTGCCACCTGTGGCAGGGCGAACACCTTTGCGGCACCGGAGGGGTTCTGACCGTGCCAAACCGGCCGCTGGCATCCGGTGCGTGGCCCATCCGCCGCAGCGCCGGTGACGAAGGCATCGTCCTGTCACCGATTGGCCGCACATCCGATCATGACGGGCAAACCGGCGCATCGCCAAGGCGCAGGCCCTGAACACCCGCCCGCCTGCAGCGCGTGCCCACCCCATCGGGCGGTTCGGCCCCCCGTGGAGTCCAAATCCCTGATTTTATAGGATTTCTCAACCTGCAACCTCAGCTTTCCCGGGCTTTTGGGCCTGAAATCCCTGCTTGACGGGGCCGGCCCGTCCGCCCAGAGTTCGCCAAAACCAAGAGGCCCCCATGTTTGACCTGATCCTGCGCCAAGCCAACCTGCCCGATGGCCGCAAGGGCCTCGACATTGCCATTTCCGGCAGCAAGATCAAGGAGATCGCCCCCAAGGTCGAGGCGCAGGCCCGCGAAGAGATCGACGCCACCGGCCGCCTTGTGACCCCGCCCTTCATCGACCCGCACTTCCACATGGACGCGACCCTGTCGCTGGGTCTGCCACGGATGAACCGCTCTGGGACGCTTCTGGAGGGCATCAGCTTGTGGGGAGAGCTTCGGCCGACACTCACCGTAGATGCTCTTGTCTCCCGCGCGCTGAAATACTGCGATCTGGCGGTGAGCCAGGGGTTGCTGGCGGTGCGGACCCATGTCGACACCTCTGACCCGCGTCTGGTGACGGTGGAGGCGATGCTGGAGGTCAAGCGGCGGGTGGCGCCCTATCTGGACCTGCAACTGGTGGCCTTCCCGCAGGACGGCTACTACCGGGCCAAGGATGGTGTGTCCTCGCTGAACCGGGCACTGGATATGGGGGTCGATATCGTCGGCGGCATCCCGCATTTTGAACGGACGATGGAGGAAGGCCGCGCCTCGGTCGAGGCTTTGTGCCGGATTGCGGCCGATCGGGGCCTGCCGGTCGACATGCATTGTGACGAAACCGACGATCCGATGTCGCGGCATGTGGAAACCCTGGCGGCTGAGACGGTGCGGTTTGGCTTGCAGGGCCGGGTTGCGGGCTCGCACCTGACCTCGATGCATTCGATGGACAACTATTATGTGTCCAAACTGATCCCGCTGATTGCGGAAGCGCGGATGAACGTGATCCCTAACCCTCTGATAAACATCATGCTTCAGGGGCGCCATGACACTTACCCCAAGCGGCGCGGCATGACGCGGGTCCGCGAATTGATGGCCGCGGGGCTGAACGTCTCCTTCGGGCATGATTGCGTGATGGACCCGTGGTACTCGATGGGCTCTGGCGACATGCTGGAGGTCGGGCATATGGCGATCCATGTGGCGCAGATGGCATCCCTGGACGAAAAAGCTGCGATCTTTCAGGCGCTTACGGTGAATTCGGCCAAGACCATGGGGCTGGAGGGCTATGGGCTGGCGGTGGGCTGCAACGCCGATCTGGTGCTGCTGCAGGCGCGGGACCCGGCAGAGGCCTTGCGGCTGAAGGCGGTCAAGCTGGCTGTGATCCGGCGGGGAAAGGTCATTGCCCGGACCCCGGCCCGGGTGGGGCAGTTGTTCCTGGAGGGAAGACCGGGCGAAGTGGACGCCGCCTCGGGCTTTGCGCCGGACTACTAAGCCCTTGCGGACGCTGGATTAATCCTTGGGTTTTCGGCGAAAATGGCGGTCTTCCGCGCGTCTTCTTTCTGTCTTCCTTCTGTCTCTACGCACGGGGTGGGAAGCGGTCGTTAACCATGATTATCCGAATCAGACGCGGCGAAAACCCTTCCGATGTGAAGATCGCCGCGCAAGGGTTTGATTGATCTGGATTATCCCGGAGCGGTGCGTGAAATCACCCAGCCTACCGATAACGCCCGCGGTCGGACGCCTCCGGCGGGCGTATTTGGCAAGGAGCAAGGGCAAGCGGCTCTTTCATTTGCTCCTTGAGAAATACTCCGCAGGGGGGTCTGGGGGGCTGCGCAAGCCCCCCAGCCGGGGCCGCCGCGCGCCGGGCCGCGCAAGTTTGCGCGGCCCGGCCTTGTCAGCCCCAGGCGCCCTCGTGGACGGCGGCCGCTTCGGCTTCCAGCATCGGGCCGATCACCTCGACCTTCCTTTGGCCTGCGGCGAAGACGACTTCGCAGGGCAGGTCCAGCGTGGGGTTTTCGGGGTGGTCGCCGGTAATGCCTTTCAGCGCCTTTTCGGTCAGGCCGTAGACCACGCGCTTCAGGCCGGTCCAGTAGATGGCGCCGGCGCACATGGCGCAGGGCTCGGCGGAGGTGTAGATCGTGCAGTCCTTCAAAAGCGCCGGCGGATAGGTGGTGGAGGCGCGGGTCATCAGGACGCGTTCGGCGTGGCCGGTCATGTCGTGAAGGGGCATGTAGGCGTTGTGCTGGGTCATCAGGACCTCGCCATCGGGGCCGACGAGGATGCAGGCGAAGGGATGGTTGCCGGCCTCGCGGGCTTTGCGGCTTTCGTCGATGGCGCGGCGGAGGAGGGCTTCGTGGTCGAGAGGCATGGGCGGCTCCGATCGTGGGGTTGCGGCAGAGTTGCCGGGAATGCGGCCGCTGGCAAGGGCGGCGGGTCTGGCGGTTTGCCCGATTGCGGGGCAACTGCCCGGAACTTGTGCAAGCTATCCCTTCGCGCAGAGGGAATCCCTTGTTTCCGCCAGAGGTTCCGGTCTAGCTTTTGATCTGGAAAACGGCTGCGCAAGACGGTCGGAACCGGGAAACTGGGGGTAAACGTGGGATATTCGCGGCGTTTGGGCGCGAAACGAGGGCATGGGCTTCACCCTGCCCGACGTTCGCTGCTGAAATTTGAAGCTGCTTCAAATTCTGGCCACATATACAGAACCACGGTCCGAGGTCATCACTTCCGGAGCCCGCAACGATGAACGGAGCGCCGATGGCCGCCTTGACTGACACACCTCGCCTGCAGTTGACGGGCATCACCAAGCGCTTTCCGGGCGTACTGGCCAATGACCATGTGGGCTTCTCGGTCAAGCCCGGGGAGATCCATGCGCTGCTGGGCGAGAATGGCGCGGGAAAATCGACGCTGGTCAAGATGATCTACGGGATCATGCAGCCCGACGAGGGCGAGATCCGCTGGAACGGCCAGCGCATCACGGTGGCCAATCCGAAGGCGGCGCGCAAGCTGGGGATCGGGATGGTGTTTCAGCACTTTTCCCTGTTCGAGGCGATGACGGTGCTGGAGAATATCGCCCTGGGCATGGACGGCAAGATCCCGCAGCGCGAGCTGGAGGGGCGGATCACGGCGGTGATGAGCCAGTACGGCCTGAAGCTGGAGCCGCACCGGATTGTGTCCACCTTGTCGGTGGGCGAGCGGCAGCGGATCGAGATTGTGCGGGCGTTGCTGCTGAACCCCAGCCTGTTGATCATGGACGAGCCGACCAGCGTCTTGACGCCGCAGGAGGTGGAGCAGTTGTTCGTCGTCTTGCGCAAGCTGGCGAGCGAGGGGTGTTCGATCCTGTATATCAGCCACAAGCTGCATGAGATCAAAGCGTTGTGCGACACGGCGACGATCTTGCGGGGCGGCAAGCTGGTGGATACCTGTGATCCGAAGGTGGAGACCAGCCGGTCGATGGCCGAGAAGATGATCGGCGGCAGTCTGAAAGACATCCAGCGTGGCGCCTCGCGCGGGTTCGGGGGGGACAAGCTGGTGGTGCAGAACCTGCACCTTGCCGCCGACGGGCCGTTCGGGACCGCGTTGAAGGAGATCACCTTTACGGTGCGGGCCGGAGAGATTTTCGGCGTCGCCGGAGTGGCAGGCAATGGGCAGAACGCGCTGTTGCTGGCCCTGTCGGGGGAAGAGCCCAATCTGGACCACGCGGCCGTGACGGTGGATGGGGTCGAGGTGGGCCGGATGCATGCGCGGGATCGGCGTTCGAAGGGTGTCGCCTCGGTGCCCGAAGAGCGGAACGGCCATGCGGCGGTGCCGATCTTCAGCTTGGCGGACAATGCGATTTTGACGGCGCGGGATCGGTTGGGGATGGTGCGGGCGGGTCTGATTGACCCCAAGGCCGCGCGGACCTATGCCGGTGAGGTGATCGAGGCCTTTGCCGTCAAGGCCACCGGGCCGGGGGCCATGGCCGAAAGCCTGTCGGGCGGGAATTTGCAGAAATACATCATGGGGCGGGAGATCCTGCAAAAGCCGCAGGTTCTGGTGGTCAGCCAGCCGACATGGGGCGTGGATGCGGGTGCGGCTGCGGCGATCCATCAGGCTTTGGTGGATCTGGCCGCGACGGGGTCTGCGATTGTGGTGATCTCGCAGGATCTGGATGAGCTTCTCAGCCTGTGCGACACGCTGGCGGTGATCAATGGCGGGCGGTTGTCCAAGCCGATGAAGGTGTCTGAGGCGAAGATTGACGAGATTGGCCTGCTGATGGGCGGCATTCACGGCGAACCTCAGGTCGGCGAGACTCAGGTCGGGGAGACTCAGGTCGGGGAGACCGCGCATGCGCATTAAGCTGGAGAAGCGGCGCGAGCCGAGCATGGCGATGCTGGTGGTGACGCCTGTCGCCTCGGTGCTGCTGACGATGATCATCGGGATCGTGGTGTTCGATCTGATCGGGATCAAGGGGTTCAAGGCGGTGGTGGATATCTTCCTGTCGCCGATCCTGGCCAGCTACAAATGGCAGGATGTGGCGCTGAAAGCGGCGCCGCTGATCATCATCGCGCTGGGGCTGTCGATGGGCAATCGGGCGCAGGTCTGGAACATCGGGGCCGAGGGGCAGTATGTCATCGGCGCGCTGTGCAGTGCGGGCGTCGGGATTGCCTTTGGGCAAAACGGCGGGTTCTTCGTGATCCTGTTGATGGTTCTGGCGGGCATTGTTGGCGGCGGGGCCTGGGCCGTGATCCCGGCGTGGCTGCGGACAAGGTTCAACGTGAATGAAATCCTGTCGAGCCTGATGCTGACCTACGTCGCCTTGCAGGTGCTGGGCTATCTGGTGGGGGGCCCTTGGAAAGACCCCAACGGGCGGAACTTCCCGGCCACGGCACCGCTGATTGACAGCCAGACGCTGCCGGTCTGGCCGGGCTCGACCGTGCATCTGGGCGTTCTGGTCGCGCTGATCCTGCCCTTCGTATTCTGGGTGATCATGTCGCGGTCGGAGTTTGGCTATCAGGTGCGGGTGGTCGGGTCTTCGCCCACCGCCGCGCGGCATGGCGGGTTTGACAGCCGGCGGACGATCTGGGCGACGCTGGTGATTGGCGGGGCTATGGCAGGGCTGGCGGGGTCGCTGGAATTTGCCGGGGTGATGCACAAGATCGACCTTGGCTTCCCCTCGGGCTACGGCTTCACCGCGATCATCGTGGCCTTCCTGGGCCGCTTGAACCCGATTGGCTGCCTGATTGCCGGGATCGTGCTGGCGGTGACCTATGTCGGCGGGCAGATGGCGCAGACCTCTGTCCATATTCCGAACTCTACGGCGGGCATCTTTCAGGCGATGATGCTGTTCTTCATTCTGGCGAGTGACATTCTGGTGCGCTACCGCGTGCGGGTGATCCCCTCCTCCAAAGCAGCGAGTGTCTGAGATGAGCATTGATTTCGTCATCGCGGCGATCATCACGGTGGTGGGGCTGACCACGCCGATCCTGCTGGCGGCCCTGGGCGAGCTGGTGGTGGAAAAGTCGGGCGTGCTGAACCTTGGCGTCGAGGGGATGATGCTGACCGGCGCCATTTCGGGCTTTGCCGTGACGGTTTACACCTTCAACCCCTGGCTGGGTGTGCTGGGGGCGGCGGCGGGCGGGGCGGCGGTGAGCATGCTGTTTGCCGTGCTGGTCTTGCAGCTGAACTCGAACCAGGTGGCGACCGGGCTGGCGCTGACGATCTTTGGCACCGGTCTGTCCTCGCTGTTGGGGCTGTCGTTCACCGGGCGGATCGTGGCACCGTTCCTGAGCGTGTTTCCCGATGCGCTGGCCAAGGGCGAATATGCCCAGGTGATCTTCGGCTATTCGCCGATTGTCTATTTTGCCATCCTGATGATCCCGCTGACGGCGTGGTTCCTGAAATCGACGCGGGCCGGGCTGATCTTGCGGGCGGTAGGGGAAAATGACCTGTCGGCGCATTCGATCGGCTATTCGGTGGTCAAGGTGCGCTATGCGGCGATTGCCTTCGGCGGTGCCATGGCCGGGATCGGCGGCTGCTACTTCAGCATGGTGATCACGCCGATGTGGGCCGAGAAGATGACGGCGGGCCGCGGCTGGATCGCGCTGGCGCTGGTGGTTTTCGCCGGCTGGCGGACCGGGCGGCTCTTGGCGGGTGCCTATTTTTTCGGCATACTGATGGCATTGGAGCTTTATGCGAAGGCATCCGGCTTCTCATTCTTGCCCAGCCAATTCTGGGCCGCTATGCCCTACGCCATGACCGTGGTTGCGCTTTCCTTCATCTCGTCGCGTGGAACGGCGGGGGCCAATGCCCCGGCCTGCCTTGGCAAACCCTTCCTGCCGTCGACCTGACATGACGGGCAACCCTTTCCATCCTCAACCCAAACAAGAAACCAACAGGAGAGTCTGATGACCAAGATTTCCCGCCGCACGCTGTTCAAGGGGGCAGGTGCCGCCACGATGGCCACTTTGGCCTCGCCCGTGCTGGCTGAAGACAAACTAAAAGTCGGCTTCATCTTCCTTGGCCCGATCGGCGACTACGGCTGGACCTGGGCGCACAACAAGGGCCGTGAGGCGATCGAGACCGAACTGGGCGACAAGGTCGAGACGATCTATGTCGAGAACGTCGCGGAAGACGCCTCGGCCATTCCGCAGATCCGCGATCTGGCGCAACAGGGCTGCAAGCTGATCTTCACGACCTCTTACGGCTACATGGACCAGACGATCCAGGTGGCTGGCGAGTTCCCGGACGTGAAGTTCGAACATTGCACGGGCTTCAAGCGCGCCGACAACGTGGCGACCTACAACTCGAAGTTCCACGAGGGCCGTGCCGTTCTGGGCACCATCGCCGGCAAGATGTCGAAGTCGGGCGTGCTGGGCTATCTGGGCTCTTACAAGGTGCCGGAAGTCGTGTTGGGCGTGAATTCGTTCGCGCTGTCGGCGCAGCGCCAGAACAAGGATGCCAAGGTCAAGCTGGTGCTGATCGACAGCTGGTTCGACCCGCCGAAGGAAGCCGCTGCGACCGAGACGCTGATCAACCTGGGCTGCGACATTGTCACGACCCACACCGACAGCCCCGGCCCGCTGCAGATCCTGGAGCAGAAGGGTCTGCATGGCTTCGGCCAAGGCGCCGACATGTCGTCCTTCGCGCCGAATGCGCACCTGACCGCGATCGAAGACATCTGGGGCCCCTACTACATCAGCCGCGTCAAGGCGGTTCTGGATGGGTCGTGGAAGTCGATCGACACGTGGGATGGCTTCAAGGAAGGCACCGTCGTCATCTCGCCCTATTCCAAGGACGTGACGAAGGACGCTGCTGCCGAAGCCGACAAGGTGCAGGCGGGCTACAAGGACGGGTCGTTCAATGTCTTCACCGGGCCGATCTATGACCAGGACGGCAAGCTGCGGGTCAAGGATGGCGAAGTGATGAAGGACGCCGATCTGGCGACGCTGGACTGGTTCGTCAAGGGCGTTGAAAGCGCCTCGTGATTTTGGCTTGAGTTTGGGAAAGGCCCGCCCTTGCGCGGGCCTTTTCATTTGGGCGGCAGGGGCATGCCGGTCCGAGCGATGGCAGGTCTTGGGGCCTTGGGCGGCATCTGCAACGGCTTTGCGACCGGGCTGCTTGCCTGCGCCTTCCGGGGCAGCGGCACGCCGTTGGCACCCTTCGCGCGAGATATGGGCATGGGGCATGGCGGAGGGGGTATTACCCCCCCTGCCCCAAGGCGGCGGCCAGTTTGCCAAGCTCTTGCTCCCAGCCCATGCGTTGGCGCGCGCTCCACACCGCGTCGTGCATTGCATCGAAGCTGAGGCGGAGGAGGACGGCATCCCCCTGCGGTTCGAAATCGACGGCCATGGCAGTGTAATAGGGGGCGTGGCCGGGAACGAAATCGACAAGGTTGCGGTAGGTCAGGCGCGTCATCGGGGTGATGCTGTCGTAGATCGCCTGACAGGGTGTGGCGGTGGGCATGCCGTTGGCCTGCATGAAGGCCACCATGTCGGGCGCCTGGGCGGTCATCGTGTAGCGCAAGAGGCCGCCGGGGGTCAGGTCCATCTGCTGGACGGTGACGGCGAAGCCGGGCGGGCCCCACCAGCTTTCCACCCCAGCGGGCGTGGTCCAGAGCGACCAGAGATCGGCAAGCGGCGCGCGGTACAGGCGTTCGATCACGACGGGGGCATCAGTCATTGCGGGGGCCTTTCAACTGGCGATCGGTGAGGGCCCCGGCCAAGCGGTCAAGCCGCGCGGACCAAAGGCTGTGGAAGCCAGCCAGCCAGGCCTCCAGACTTTGAAAGGGTTCGGGGTTGAGCGCGTAGAGGCGGCGCTGGCCTTGCGCGCGGACGTTGACCACGCCGGCCTGATGCAGGATCGCAAGATGGCGCGACACGCCGGACTGCGCGATGCCGACCGATTGGGTGATCTGGGTAACCGACGCCTCCCCCTGCTTCAGGGCAGCGATGATGTCGAGCCTGGTGGGGTCTGACAGCAGGGGCAGAAGCGATCTGTGCGGGTCCATGAAGAAGCTATCTGTGCGCTATGATGTATATACATTTCCATGTATACACTGCGGCGTCAAGCGCCTTGTGCATTTGATCAAACCATGGAAAACTTCGGAAAAACGGAGGCTTCGATGGATGCGGATTTCCTGATCATTGGCGGTGGTATCGCGGGCGTGTCCGCTTCGGCCCGATTGGCGCCGCAGGGCAAGGTGGTGCTGGTGGAAGCCGAGACGGCCTTGGCGCATCATGCCTCGGGGCGGTCGGCGGCGTTGTATGAGCCGCGCTATGGACTGCCGCCGGTGGTGGGGTTGTCGATGGCCTCGGGCGATTATTTCCGCGCGGCGGAGGGGGTGCTGAGCCCGCGCGGCTTGATGGTGCTGGGCAAGGCGGATCAGGCGGAGGAGTTCGCCGCCGAGGCCAAGGCGCTGGGGGTCGACGGCATTTCGGTCGCGGAAGCGGTGGCAATGGTGCCGATCCTGAACCCCGGCAAGGTGGCCTTTGCAGCCTGGGCGGAGCATGCCTGGGACATTGACACCGATCTGCTGTTGCAGGGCTTTGCGCGGACGGCCAAGGCCCATGGGGCGGAGTATCGGCTGGGGGCGAAGGTTACGGCGATTGAGAAGATCGCGGGCGGTTGGCGGGTGACAGCGGGCGGGACCGAGATTACGGCGCGCCTGCTGATCAACGCGGCGGGGGCTTGGGTGGATGAGGTGGCGAAGCTGGCGGGCGTGACGCCGATCGGCTTTCAGCCCAACCGCCGCTCGATGGCGCGGATCCCGGCACCGGGGGGGCATGACGTGTCAAAATGGCCGATGATCTTTGGCTGTGGCGAGACGTGGTATGCCAAGCCGGACGCTGGGGCGCTGATCGTCTCGCCGGCCGAGGAACATCCGATGGAGCCGCATGACGCCTGGGCCGATGACATGGTGCTGGCCGAGGGGCTGGCGCGCTATGAGGAGATGGTGACGGAGCCTGTGACGCGGTTGATCACGTCCTGGGCGGGGCTGCGGACCTTCTCTCCCGATCGGTCTTTGGTGATCGGGCGGGACCCCGGGGAGGCGAGCTTTGTGTGGGTGGCGGGACAAGGCGGTTATGGCTTCCAATCCTCGCCAGCGGCCAGTCAACTGGTGGCGGATCTGGTGTTGGGACGGACGCCGGAGATTGACGCAGACTTGGTGGCGCAGCTGTCCCCCGCACGGTTCCGGTAGCTGGCGATGGAGGCGGGGGGTCTCCCCTCGCGCTCCACGTCCAACAGCGGGGGGTTTCACACCCCTCGCGCTCCACGCCAAAAGAGCGAGGGGTTTCACACCCCTCGCGCTCCCCGTGGGATATTTATGAACAAATGAAAGGGGGGGCCGGGGGGGCTTCAGCGGTCGGCGTTCAGGATCAGGTCGGCGAGGCGTTGCGACGCGGGGGTGAGGGAGACGCGCTCACGGGTGATCAGGCCGAAGGGTTCCACTTCGATGGCAAGGTCCACGGGCAGCAGGTCGAAGGCGGCGCCGTCGCCGGTGGTAAATTGCTCCGCGCTGGCGCGGGAGACGGCGGCGATGGCGTCGGACTTTTGCAGGACGGCGATCGTGAGCAGAAACGAGGCGGTGAGGAGCCGCTGGGTCGGGCGCGGCAGGCCAAGGGCTTGCAGGCGGGCGATCACGCTGCGGGTGAGGAGCGAGTCGGGGCCGGGCATGACCCAGTCGTAGGCGAGGGTTTCAGCCGCTTGCAGGGGAATGGCGCTGCGGAGCAGAGGGTGGCCGCGGCGGGCGATCAGCACGACGGGCTCGGTCGCGATGGGCAGGAAGGTCAGGGGCTCGGCCCGGGGACCTTCGGGCAGGCGGCCCACGGCGAAATCGAGACGGCCGGCGAGCAGGTGTTCGCACAGGATGTCAGAGGGGGAGACGTCAACCTCGACCGAGACATTGGGGTGCAGCAGGCGTTCGCTTTGCAGGGCGGGCAGGACCCGGTCGAGGGCGGGACCCGAGACGGCGCCGATGCGCACATCGCCGACGCCGCCGACGGCGATTTCGGCAAGGTCCCGGGCGGCGTCATCCAGTTCCAGCCTGATGCGTTGGGCGCGCAGGGACAGGGCGCGGCCCAGGGCGGTCAGGCCAATGCCGCGGCCGGTGCGTTCGTGAACCGGGGCGCCGATGATGCGCTCGATTTCGGCGATCAGGCGGGAGGCGGCGGGTTGGGTGATGCCGATGATGGCGGCAGCCTGGGTGAGTTGTTCCGCCTCGGCCAAAGCCGCCAGAAGACGCAGGTGGCTGAGTTTGAGGCCCTTGCGCAGCAGGGTGTCCGAGCTATGTGGGTGCAGCATACCGATCACGACATGTTTTCATACTTAATCATCATTTGACGGATATGCGAATGCATTGCAACTGTGCGGCAACCAAGGACAGGGGCAACTTGTCGCAGGCCGGTCACACGAAGCATATTCAGGGAGGAACGCGATGCATCTATCACAGGTGAGGGGTCCGGACGGGACCCTTGTGGTGGCGCGTGAGGGGGCCGAGGCCCGGGTCGTGACCGGCGCGGGTTCGGTCTACGAGTTGGCGCTGGCGGCGGTTGCTGCGGGGCGCAGTCTGGCGGCGGAAGTGGCCGCGCGCGGGTTGGGCGCGGCGGTCGATCTGGCCAAGGCTGCGGCGGAAGGCCGGCTGGCGCTGCCGGTGGCGCATCCGGATCCGGCGCATCTGCATCTGACGGGGACCGGGTTGACCCATCTGGGCTCCGCCTCAGCGCGGGATGCGATGCATGTGAAGCTGGGCGCCGAGACGCTGACCGACAGCATGAAGATGTTCCGGATGGGGCTGGAGACGGGCCGGCCTGCGGCGGGCGAGGTGGGCGCGCAGCCGGAATGGTTCTACAAGGGCAATGGCTTTGCCGCCGTGGCACCCGGGGCGCCCTTGCTGGCGCCGGGATTTGCCGAGGATGGTGGCGAGGAGCCCGAGATTGCCGGTGTCTATATCGTGGGCCCGGATGGCACGGTGCATCGGATTGGCTGGGCTTTGGGCAATGAATTCTCGGACCATGTGACCGAGCGGGTGAATTACCTGTGGCTGGCGCATTCCAAGCTGCGGGTGGCGTCCTATGGGCCGGAGATTCTGGTGGGCGATCTGCCAGCGGATATCCGGGGCACATCCCGCATCCGCCGCGATGGCGCGGTGATCTGGGAAAAGCCGTTCCTGTCGGGTGAGGCGAACATGTCCCACACCATCGCCAATCTGGAGCATCACCACTTCAAGTATGACATCTTCTGCCAGCCCGGCGATCTGCATGTGCATTTCTTCGGCACGGCGACGCTGTCCTTTGCCGATGGCATCAAGACGCAAGCCGGCGATGTCTTTGAAATTGAAGCTGCGGACTTCGGGCTGCCGCTGACCAACCCCCTTGCCTTTGCCCCCGCCCAAAGCGGCGCCCAAACCGTGAAAGCCCTGTGAGATGACCTTCGCCCCCGCCCCCTGGCCCCGCAAGCTGCGCTCGCAAGAGTGGTTTCACGGCACGTCGAAGGACAATATCTACTATCGGGCCTGGATGAAGAACCAAGGCTTTCCGCCGGATCTGTTCGATGGCCGCCCGGTGATTGGCATCCTCAACACCTGGTCCGAGATGACGCCCTGCAACGCGCATTTGAACGACCTGGCGCAGCGGGTGAAGCATGGGATCTATGAGGCGGGCGGGTTCCCGCTGGAAGTGCCGGTGTTCTCCACCTCGGAATCGGCGTTCCGTCCGACCGCGATGATGTTCCGCAATCTTGCGGCGATGGCGGTGGAAGAGCAGATGCGCGGGTTGCCGATGGATGGCTGCGTGCTGATGGTGGGCTGCGACAAGACAACGCCCAGCCTGCTGATGGCGGCGGCCTCGACCGATCTGCCGTCGATCATCGTGACCGGCGGGCCGATGCTGAATGGGTACTACAAGAATGAACGGGTCGGCTCTGGCACCCATCTGTGGAAATTCTCGGAAGCGGTGAAAGCCGGAACCATGACGACCGAGGAATTCCAGGAGGCAGAGCAGTCGATGAGCCGCTCTCCGGGGTCGTGCAACACGATGGGGACGGCGTCGACGATGGCCTCGATGGCGGAGGCCTTGGGGATGGCCTTGTCGGGCAATGCGGCGATTCCGGCTGTCGACAGCCGTCGCCGGGTGATGGCGCAGCTGACCGGGCGGCGGATTGTGCAGATGGTCAAGGATGACCTGAAGCCATCCGATGTGTTGAAGAAAGAAGCGTTCGAGAATGCCATCCGCACCAATGCGGCGATTGGCGGTTCGACCAATGCCGTGATCCACCTTTTGGCAATTGCCGGCCGGGTCGGGATTGATCTGACACTGGAGGACTGGGACCGCTGCGGGCGCGACGTGCCGACCGTGGTGAACCTGATGCCCTCGGGCAAGTACCTGATGGAAGAATTCTTCTACGCCGGCGGCCTGCCCGTGGTGATCAAGCGGCTGGGTGAAGCGGGGATCCTGCACAAGGATGCGCTGACGGTATCAGGGCAGACGGCATGGGATCAGGTCAAGGACGTGGTCAACCACAATGACGACGTGATCCTGCCGGTCGAAAAGGCGCTGACCCAGTCGGGTGGCGTCGTGGTGGTGAAGGGCAACCTGGCGCCCAAGGGGGCCGTGCTCAAGCCCTCGGCGGCGACCCCTGCCCTGATGACGCACCGCGGCCGTGCGGTGGTGTTCGAGGATATCGAAGACTACAAGGCCAAGATCAACGACGAGGCTTTGGACATCGACGAGACCTGCGTCATGGTTCTGAAGAACTGCGGGCCCAAGGGCTATCCGGGCATGGCAGAGGTCGGCAACATGGGCCTGCCGCCCAAGGTGCTGCGCAAGGGCATCACCGACATGGTGCGGATTTCCGATGCGCGGATGTCAGGCACCGCCTTTGGCACGGTGGTTCTGCACACCTCGCCCGAGGCGGCGGCGGGTGGGCCTTTGGCCGTGGTTCAGAACGGCGATTTCATCGAGCTGGACGTGCCAAACCGCCGCCTGCATCTGGAGATTTCCGATGAGGAACTTGCGGCACGCCTCGCCAAATGGGAAAACCATGTCAAGCCGCCGGAATCGGGCTATGCGCTTTTGCACCACAACCATGTGCAGGGGGCAGACACCGGGGCCGACCTTGATTTCCTCAAGGGCTTCCGTGGCGCCAAGGTTGGAAAGAACTCGCACTGATGAAAATCGCACTCGTCGGAATTGGCAAAATCGCGCTGGATCAGCACGTTCCGGCGATTGCCGCATCACGGGACTGGGACTTGGCCGCCACCGTCAGCCGCAAGGGGACGGTGGAGGGGGTAGAGGCCTTCACCGACTTCGCCAGCTTCCTTGCGGCCCGGCCCGATGTGCCGGTGGTGTCGCTGTGCATGCCACCGGTGCCACGCTTTGCCTATGCGCAGGCGGCGCTGCGGGCCGGGCGGCATGTGATGCTGGAAAAGCCGCCGGGGGCCACGCTGGCCGAGGTGCAGGCGTTGCAGGCGTTGGCCGCGTCTTTGGGGCGCACGCTTTACACCACCTGGCACAGCCGGATGGCCTATGCGGTGGCCCCGGCCAAGGCCTGGCTGAAGGACAAGACCGTCCGCAAGGGCCATATCACCTGGCGCGAGGATGTGCGGCGCTGGCATCCGGGGCAGAACTGGGTCTTTGAACCGGGTGGCATGGGTGTCTTCGACCCCGGCATCAACGCGCTGTCGATCCTGACCGAGATCCTGCCTGCCCCGGTCCATCTGACGGCTGCGACGCTGACATTTCCGGAAAACTGCCAGACGCCGATTGCGGCCGACCTGAGCTTTACCGACAATCTCACGACGGATTTCGACTGGCGCCAGGAAGGCCCGCAGACCTGGGACATCGATATCGAAACCACGGCGGGCCACCTTGCCTTGCGGATGGGCGGAAACCGGCTGGAGATTGACGGGCGCGAGGTGGCGGGCGAGAATTCGATCATGGGCGAATATCCGGCGCTTTATGCCCGGATGGCCGAACTTGTGGCCCAAGGGACGTCCGAAGTCGACCTCGCCCCCATGACCCATGTCGCGGATGCCCTCACCCTGGGCCGCCGCGTCACTGTGCCCCCCTTCCATCTCTGACCTTCCCCTTTCATACTTGCACAAATATCCCACAGGGGGTCCGGGGGACGTGACGTCCCCCGGCGGCTGATCAAGGAGACCAAGATGCTGACCGGAAAACACCTGATCGCAGGCCAATGGGTTGCGGGCGAAAGCACGTTCCACTCCTCCCCGGCGACGGGAGAGGCGCTGACCTTCTCGGTCGGGACCCCGGCCCATGTCGATGCTGCCGTGCTGGCCGCCGAAGCGGCCTATCCCAGCTATTCGGCGCTGAGCCGCGAGCAGCGCGCCGTGTTTCTGGAGCGGATCGCCGACGAGATCGAGGCGCGCGGGGTAGAGATCACCGCGATCGGCACCAGCGAAACCGGCCTGCCCACCGCGCGGCTGGAAGGGGAGCGGGGCCGCACGACCGGCCAGTTGCGCCTGTTTGCCAGCCATATCCGCGACGGCAAATATCTGGACCGCCGCCACGATGCGGCCCAGCCGGACCGCAAGCCCGCGGCACGGCCGGACATCAAGATGGTGCAGCGTCCGATCGGGCCGGTGGCCGTGTTTGGCGCCTCGAACTTCCCCTTGGCCTTCTCCACCGCGGGCGGCGACACGGCTTCGGCGCTGGCGGCGGGTTGCCCTGTCGTGGTGAAGGGCCACTCTGCCCATCCCGGCACGGCAGAGATCGTGGCGCAGGCGATCGAGACGGCCATTCTGGCCTGTGGCCTGCATCCCGGCGTCTTCAGCCTGGTGCAAGGCGGCAAGCGCGATGTGGGCGAGGCGTTGGTGCAGCACCCGCTGATCAAGGCGGTGGGCTTTACCGGCTCGCTGGGTGGCGGTCGGGCGCTGTTTGACCTGTGCCAGCGGCGGCCGGAGCCTATTCCGTTCTTTGGGGAATTGGGCTCGGTGAACCCGATGTTCCTGCTGCCCCATGCAGTGGCTGCCCGGGGCGACGCGATTGCAAAGGGTTGGGCGGGGTCATTGACCATGGGTGCGGGGCAGTTCTGCACCAATCCAGGAATCGCCGTGGTGATCGACGGACCGCAAGCGCAGGCCTTCATCGCCGCCGCCAAGGAGGCGGTGGGCCAGGTGGGTGCGCAGACCATGCTGACCGATGGCATCGCCGCCGCATATCGGGCGGGCCGCGACCGGGTGGCCGCACAGGTCGGCGTGCAGGCGATTGTGACCTCGGTCTGCGACCTACGCCATGCCACGCCCTATCTGTTCGAGGTCTCGGGCGATGACTGGCTGGGCAACCATGCCCTGTCGGAAGAGGTCTTCGGCCCCTTGGGTCTGATCGTCCGGGTCAAGGATGCCAGCCAGATGCTCGAAGTGGCTCAGAGCCTTGAGGGGCAGTTGACCTGCACCCTGCATCTGGATGACGCAGATACCGCGCTCGGCCAGTCGCTGATGCCCGTGCTGGAGCGCAAGGCGGGTCGGGTTCTGGCCAATGGCTTCCCGACCGGGGTTGAGGTGGTGGACAGTCAGGTGCATGGCGGCCCCTACCCGGCCAGCACCAACTTCGGCGCGACTTCGGTCGGGACCCTGTCGATCCGGCGCTGGCTGCGCCCGGTGGCCTATCAGAACATGCCCGACGCGCTGCTGCCCGCCGATCTGCGCGGGTAACGGACGGGATCAGACAGGATGGCCAAGATCGCCCATCCTGTCTGACCCTCAATCACGCGACTTCCGGCAGCGGCAGGCTGGCCTTGGCGTGGACCGTCTCCATCACAAAACTGGACCGCACCGCACGGACCGGAACCGCAGCGGTGAAGCGGCGGTAGAAGGCGTCGTAGGTCTGGGTATCCGATACCGTGACCCGCAGCACATAATCGGCGTCACCGCCCAGCCGCAGCACCTCCATCACCTCGGGCGAGGATCGCACCGCGTCCAGAAACGCATCCCGCCACTGCGCAGAGTGATCCATGGCCGTGACCTCGACCAGCACGGTCAGGCCAAGGCCCAGCTTGTGCGGGTCGACCCGGGCCACGCGGCCGATGATCACGCCGGTCCGCTCCAGCTTTTGCACCCGCTTCCAGCAGGGCGAGGCGGAAAGGCCCACCCGGTTTGCCAGTTCCACGATGGGCAGCGTGGCGTCACGCTGCAGTTCGGTCAGGATACGCCGGTCAATCTGGTCCATGAAAGCTTGTTACCTGTCAGGCTGAGATGAAATCGCGCACGAAGGCCGAGGCGGGCTTGGCGCGGATGTCGTGTGGGCGGCCGATCTGCTCGATCCGGCCCCCCGTCGGCGATTGCGACATGACGACCACAAGATCGGCCAGTTCCATCGCCTCGTCCTGATCATGGGTGACGAAGACGGTGGTCAGGCCGGTGGTGTCATGGATGTCGCGCAAGCCCTGGCGCAGTTCCTTGCGCACCTTGGCGTCCAGCGCGCCGAAAGGTTCGTCGAGCAGCAGCATCCGCGGCTCGATCGCCAAGGCGCGGGCGAGGGCCACGCGCTGGCGCTGGCCGCCCGACAGCTGGGTCGGATAGCGGGCGCCGATCTGCGGCAACTGGATCAGGTCCAGCAGCTTGTTGACGCGGCGGGAAATCTCCGCCTCGGGCGGGCGGGTGGCGCGGGGGCGGGCGCGCAACCCGTAAGCGATGTTTTCAAACACCGTCATGTGGCGGAAGAGGGCATAGCTTTGGAAGACAAAGCCCGCCCGCCGTTCCTGCACGGTCAGGGCTGTGGCGTCCGAGCCGTCAAACAGGACACGGCCCGAGGTGGGGAATTCAAGGCCGCCCAAGATGCGCAGGAGCGTTGTCTTGCCCGACCCCGAAGGCCCCAGCAATGCCACCAACGCCCCCGACGGGATGGTCAGCGACACCGGCGTCAGCGCGGCGGTGGTGCCGAACTCTTTGGAAATCTCGTCGATTTCGATCTGCATCGCTGCCTCCTAATGGCGGTGGTTTGCGGCCAACTGGTCGGCATAGCGCCATTCCAGCAGGGTTTTCAGGGCCAGCGTCACAAGGGCCAACAGGGCCAGAACGGCGGCAAGGGTAAAGGCGGCAACCGAGGAATACTCGTTATACAGCATTTCGATCGAAATCGGCATGGTGGCGGTCAGGCCGCGGATCTTGCCCGAGACGACCGAGACGGCCCCGAATTCGCCCATCGCGCGGGCGTTGCAGAGAAGGACGCCGTACATCAGCGCCCAGCGGATGTTGGGCAGGGTGACGGTGAAGAACACCCGCCAGCCGCTGGCGCCCAGCGACAGGGCGGCCTCTTCTTCGGCCTTGCCCTGTTCGATCATCACCGGGATCAGCTCGCGGGCGACAAAAGGGAAGGTCACGAACATCGAGGCCATCACGATGCCCGGCACCGCAAACACCACCTGCATGCCGTGCGCCACCAGCCATGAGCCGAACCACGAATTCGCCCCGAAGGTCAAAACGATGCACAGGCCCGCAACGACCGGCGAAACCGAGAAGGGGATGTCGATCAGCGTGATCAGCACCGCCTTGCCGCGAAAGCTGTATTTGGTGATCAGCCAGGCCGCGGCCACGCCGAAGATGGCATTCAAAGGCACGGCGAAGACGGCCACCAGCAGGGTCAGCCGGATCGCCGATTGCGATTCCGGGTTGGCCAGACTGGCAAGCGAGGCGCCGATGCCGTCGTGCAAGGCTTCGTAGAACACGGTGAACAGCGGGGCGAAAAGCAGGAGCCCCAGCACCACCAGCACCAGCGCCGTCAAGAGCCAGCGCACCCAGGGCACCTCGGTGGCGACCGGTTTGAAGGCCTTGGGCGACGCGGTGACGGCAAGGTCAGACATGGCCAATCCTCCGGCGGCTATAAACTTGCACGGCGTTGATGACAAACAGCATCCCGAAGGAGATCACCAGCATGGCGATGCCAATGGCTGCGGCGCCGGCGTCGTTGTATTCTTCCAGCTTGATGACGATCAGCAGGGGGGCAATTTCCGTCTTCAACGGGATGTTGCCCGCGATGAAGATCACCGAACCGTATTCGCCAACCGCCCGCGCCAGCGACAGCGCAAAGCCGGTCAGGGCGGCGGGTGCCAGCATCGGCAGGATCACCCGGCGCAACGTGTAGGCGCGGGTGGCCCCGAGCGTGGCAGAGGCTTCTTCAACCTCGCGCTCGATCTCTTCGATGACGGGTTGGACGGTGCGGGTGACGAAGGGCAGGCCCACGAAGATCAGGGCGATCAGGATGCCCCATTGGGTGTAGGCGATCTTGAAGCCCCAGTCCTTGGCAATGGCTCCGAAGGCGCCATTCGGGGCGTAAAGGGCGGTCAGGGCGATGCCCGCCACCGCCGTTGGCAAGGCAAAGGGCAGGTCGACAGAGGCATCCAGCAGCTTGCGCATCGGAAAGCGGTAGCGCACCAGAACCCAGGCCAGAACCACGCCGAAGATCAGGTTGAACAGCGCGGCCACCAAAGACAGCCGGAACGACAGATACAGCGCCGCCCAGGTGCGCGGCGTGTTCACCGCCGCGAACAAGGCCGGCACTCCGTTCGACAGGCCCTGCACCAGCAGCGCGGCGATCGGCAGCAAGACCATCAGGCTCAGCATCGTAAGGGTAATCCCGGCCGAGAGTCCAAGGCCGGGAATCGGGGATCTGTGAACGAGGGGCTTGCCCATCAAACTCTCACTGCTGCCGGAGGATTACTTGGCTTGGTAGATCTGGTCGAACACGCCGCCGTCGGCGAATTGTTCCTGCTGAACCTTGGCCCAGCCGCCGAAGTGGCTGATGTCGACCAGATCAAGCTTGGGGAAGCGCGCCACATCGGCAGGATCGGCCTTGGAGGTATCCCAGCCGCGGTAGAAGTCCTTGAAGATGATGGCTTGGGCTTCCGGGGTGTAGAGGAAGTTCAGATAGGCCTCGGCCAGCTTCTTTTGGCCATCGTCATGGATGTTGGCATCCACCACGGCCACCGGCGGTTCGGCCAGAACCGAAATCGACGGCACGATGATGTCATACTGATCGGCGCCCAATTCCTTTTGGGCCAGGAACGCCTCGTTCTCCCAGGCCAGCAGAACGTCGCCGATGCCGCGCTGGGTGAAGGTGGTGGTGGAGTCGCGGGCCCCCTTGTCCAGAACCGGGACGTGGGAATACAGCGCCTTTTCGAAGGCCTTGGGATCTTGGCCATTCTTTTCCGCCCAGGCCCAGGCGCCCAGATAGTTCCAGCGCGCCCCGCCCGAGGTCTTGGGGTTTGGCGTGATGACTTCGACGCCATCCTTCACCAGATCACCCCAGTCCTTGATCGCCTTGGGGTTGCCATGGCGCACCAGAAACACAATGGTCGAGGTATAGGGCGAGGAGTTGTGCGGCAGTCTGGTCTGCCAATCGGCCGACAGTTTGCCCGCCTTGGCAATCTTGTCGATGTCCGCCGACAGGGCCAGCGTGACAACCTGCGCATCCAGCCCCTCGATCACCGCACGGGCTTGCGCGCCCGAACCGCCGTTCGAGGCTTGCAGTTGCGGGGCCGGATTGCCCTGCGCCACCCAGTAGTCCGAGAAGGCCTTGTCGATATCGGTATAAAGCTCTCGGGTCGGGTCGTAGCTGACGTTGAGCAGCGCCT
This sequence comes from Stagnihabitans sp., assembly GCF_964946895.1. Taxonomy (NCBI): domain Bacteria; kingdom Pseudomonadati; phylum Pseudomonadota; class Alphaproteobacteria; order Rhodobacterales; family Paracoccaceae; genus Stagnihabitans; species Stagnihabitans sp. The sequence continues at coordinate 89,979 of NZ_CBBQHX010000017.1, forward strand.
GCGCGGTGGCGGTCTGCGGTTGGGCGGCCACAAAGCCCAAGCCCAGCACCAGCGCCGTCAGCGCGCCGCGGATCATGCGCCGCACCGGCCAGCCGGTCAGCAGTTGCGCGCCGGTGTTGATTGTCACCCGTCCGTCGCTGTGGTCGCGCACGACAGTGCCTTGGGCCGAGATGGTTCCGGCGATTGTGATGGTCCTGAACATTGTCTTCTCCTGAACTCTGGCGGCTTCCCGCTTTACACGCATATCACGACAGAGATTGTAGATATTTGCAAGGAGAAAACGGGTTCTGAATTTGGCGACATTTTGGAATTATATGCTGAATTATGACTAAATTCCGGAACTTTGCCCCCCCCCCCCCTGCCAAGCGGGGTCGGCGAATCGTGCGCTGTGTTTTGGTCCCTTGAAGGGCGAAATTTGACCGGACGAAATCCACTCAGGGCTGAAAGGCGCTATGCCACTATCCCTTCGGTTCAACCCTATCCTTACGGTGCCTGAACCTACCCGAAGCCGCAGTTCTAAGTAGGCTGAAACTAAGTCAATGATCGGTGGTAACTATGCCGTGATTGGCGCGACCAGCGCGACGGCGGGAGAGGACGAAGTGGCTAAGACCGTATATGCGCCCGTGGCCGTGCAAGGCGTGCTGCAAATCGTGCTACGCTCAGTGGGGGATTTTCCTGAACTGGTGGT